>NZ_CAMPGZ010000168.1 GCF_946885725.1 uncultured Nocardioides sp. | reverse complement strand
TCCGCCCGGGCCGGTTGGTGACCACGGCGATCCGGTCGGCCAACGTGATCGCCTCGTCGACGCTGTGGGTGATGAAGATGATCGCCTGCCCGGTCTCGGCGACGATCCGGGCCAGCTCGTCCTGCATGACCTCGCGGGTCATCGCGTCCACCGCGGCGAACGGCTCGTCCATCAGCAGCAGCCGAGGCTCGGTGACCAGGGCCCGGGCGAGCCCGACGCGCTGCCGCATGCCGCCCGACAGCTCGCGCGGGTAGGCCTTCTCGAAGCCCTCCAGTCCGACGAGCTTGATGTAGTGCCGGACCTTCTCGGCCGTGCCGGAGTCGACCCGGCGCTGGAGCTCGAGCCCGAACCGGACGTTCTGCTCGGTGGTCCGCCACGGCATCAGCGCGTAGTCCTGGAACACCACCGCGCGGTCGGTCTCCGGACCCGTGACGGGCTTGCCCATCACCTCGACCGTGCCGGCGGAGGGGTACGTCAGCCCGGCAACGACGTTGAGGAATGTGCTCTTGCCGCAGCCGCTCGGCCCGACGACCGCCAGGAACTCGCCCTGCTCGACGGTGACGCTGAAGTCGCTGAGCGCGACCAGGGTGTCCTTCTCGCGCAGCCGGTCGTAGGTCACCTCGACGCCGCGGGCCTCGACCGCGAGCGCTCGGGCGGGGTCCGGGGGTGCTGCCGGGGCCTTCGCCATGGGGGATTCCCTTCGGTAGGGCCGTGCTGCTGTGCGGTGCTGCTGTGCTGCTGTGGTGCTCTGCTGCTGTCGGGGGACTCGCCCGGACCGAGGAGCCGGGGGTCGTTCCGGGCGGTTTCGCCGGATCTGTCGGGTTGTGACGTGCATCACTACAAACGTTTGCGATCCTTCGGGCACGGCGCCCCGTTGTCAAGAGCCGGGGAACTCCGCGGACCGGCGTGTCGCCCATTTGTCATGGCGGGCCCTCGGGCGGACCCTGCCCCGGGTTGCCGTCGTGCCGGAACGCCTTGCGCTTCGGCTTCACCGGCCGCATCAGGAACTCCGGGCGGCGCCAGCCCTCGGCGTTGGGACCTGGCCGGGTCAGCGCGATCCACTCGCGGTAGACCTCCCGCGCCTTCCTCGTGTCGACCTCGATGTCGCCGTACCGGTCCCCCGGCTGCGCCGGGGTGACGGTCACGTGCTGGTGCCAGCAGTGCGCCCCGGACCAGGGGTCGGGCTGCACCGGGAAGGTGAGGTTCTGGTGGACGCCGGGGTCCTCCCAGTGGATGCGCGCGCTGTCCGGGTCGTCGCTGGCGAACGGCGCGGTGTGCTCGGTGTAGCGCATCCGCCACACGCCCTCGTCGGTGCGCTCCATGTCGACCTTGCCACTGGCCCAGCGGCTGGCGTGGATGTCGTCGAGGCGCCAGCGGCCCATGTGGTGGCTGAGCGCGACGACGCCCGGCCGGATGCCCTGGTGCGCCCAGGCCCGAGCCACGAAGTGGCCGATGCGCGTGGTCACCCGGACCAGGTCTCCGGTGGCGATGCCGAGCCGGTGCGCGTCGTCCTCGTGCACCCAGAGCGGGTGGGTGTTGCTGATCTCGTTGAGGTACTTGGCGTTGGCGGACCGGGTGTGGATCAGCGTCGGTAGCCGGAACGTCGGCACCAGCACCATCTCGCCCTTGGCGATGTCCACCTTGCGCCGGGAGACGTGCGACTCGATGTACGTGGGTACGGCGTGCTCCGGCCAGCCGAACGACGCGACCGCGTCGGACCACAGCTCGAGCTTGCGGCTCGGCGAGAGCCAGCCGGCCACTTGGGAGCCGTCCTCGAGCCGCACTCCCACAGCGCCGGCCTCCCCCACCAGCGGCGGCGTGGACTCGTCGGTCGTGGGCTTGCGCAGCACGCCGTGCTCGTCGGCGACCGCGCCCTCCAGCTCGGCCTCGGTGAGCGGCCGCTCGTCCTGGCGGTAGACGTCCTTGGCGACCTCCACGACGCCGTACTTCCGCATGTACTCCATCGGCGTGAGCCCCTGCTCCGCGGCCTTCTCGGGCAAGCCGGGGACGCGGTTCTCGAAGACCCAGCGGTAGTACTCGTCGACGGTGACCTTCTCGCCCGGCCGGTACGGCGACTCGAAGTAGCGCCGGATGCCGAGCGACCCGTCGGGGTCGATGCGCCAGGACAGCTCGAACCAGAACTCGTTCTCCTCCCACACCTCGCCCGGGTTGCTGTCGCGGGTGTCGGTGTAGGGCAGGCCGAGCTTGTCCATCGCTACCCGTCGCACGGGCTGGCGGAAGCCCAGCCACTTCCCGGCGTGCGTCTCGTAGGAGTGCGTGTCGTGCCGCTCGGTGGAGTGCCCCATCGGCAGCACGTAGTCCGCGAACGTCGCGGTCTCCGACCACGTCGGCGTCAGCGCGACGTGCAACCCGATCTTGTCGGAGCGGGTGAGCGCCTCGATCCAGGCGAAGCCGTCGGGGTTCGTCCAGACCGGGTTGTAGACGCGCGTGAAGTAGACGTCGAGCGAGCCGCGGCCGTCCTGGAGCAGGTGCGGCAGCAGGAACGACATCTCGTTGGTGGAGAGCGGGTACTCGCGCGGCCAGAGCAGCTCGTTCCAGACCTCGCCACCCTCGGGTACGTCGAATCCGTGGGCGATGAACTTGTCCCAGCCGTTGGGGCTGGTTCCGCCCGGCGTACCGACGCTGCCCGTCAGCACGTTGAGGAAGAACAGGCAGCGCGCGACCTGCCAGCCGCCCAGGTTGCCCGCGGCCGCCGAGCGCCAGATGTGCGCGGACAGCCGCGTGCGCGCGCCGGCGACGATCGCGGCGAGCTCGCGGATCCGCTCGACCGGGACCTGGCTCTCCTCGGCGGCGAACTCGAAGGTGTAGCGCGCGTAGTCCTCGGTCAGCGCGGTCATGAACGTGTCGAAGTCGCGCGGCAGGTCGGGGTGCACGCGCTCGAGGTACGTGTCCCAGTTGACCCAACGGCGGATGTAGTCACGGTCGACCTGGCCGGTCTGCAGCAGGTGGGACGCGACGGCCAGCAGGATCGCGGCCTCGCTGCCCGGCCACGGCGCGAGCCAGAGGTCGGCGTGGCTCGCGGTGTTGGACATGCGTACGTCGAGGACGACGAGCTTCTTGCCGCGCGCCTTGGCCTCCATGATCCGTTGCGCGTGCGGGTTGAAGTAATGGCCCGTCTCGAGGTGCGAGGACAGCAGCAGGATGACATCGGCGTTGGCGTAGTCGGGCGAGGGCCGGTCGTAGCCGCCCCAGGTCGTGTAGCCGAGCCGCGCGCCGGCGGAGCAGATGTTGGTGTGGCTGTTGTGCCCGTCGACGCCCCAGGCCAGCAGGAACCGCTCGGCGAAGCCGTCCTCGCCGGGCCGGCCCACGTGGTAGACGACGCTGTCGCGCCGGTCCGCCTGGATGGCCGCGCGGATCCGGCCGGCGATGTCGTCGAGCGCGTCGTCCCAGGTGACCCGCTCCCAGCCGCCGGCGCCGCGGTCGCCGACGCGCTTGAGGGGATGGAGGATCCGCTCGGGGTCGTCGACCTGGTTGATCGTGGCCGGGCCCTTCGCGCAGTTGCGGCCGCGCGATCCGGGGTGGGCGGGGTTGCCCTCGACCTTCGTGACGCTCAGGTCGTCCTTGGCGACGTGCGCGAGCAGCCCGCAGGCGGACTCGCAGTTGAAGCACGTGGTGGGGATGAGCATGAACTCGCGCGTGACCTTGCGTGGGTGGGCGCGCGCGTCGCGCGCGACGTGGTGGTCCCAGGTCTCCGGCGGCGGGAAGCTGCGGAGGTGCTCGTGGCTGCGGTCACCGGGGAGAGTGGTCATGACAGCGGCACGTCCTGTCCTGCCCGGACGTAGGCGGTCTCGTAGGCGAGCAGGGCGGGCTGCACGATCAGCCCGGCGAGGGCGGCGAGCCAGGCGGGGCCGCCCGCCCAGGTCACGGCGGCGAGGAGCACGGCGAGCGCGGTGGGCGTGACGGCGCCGAGGAGGAACAGCCGCTGGTAGCGGCCGCGCAGGATGGTGCGCGCCGCGACCGCCGCGCGTGGGCTGTCGTGGTGGCCGCCGAGGTCGACAGCGGTGATCGCGAGGTGGAGCACCGCGCCGACCACGAGCACGGCCGCGGCGAGGACGACCGGATCATCCGCGGCGCCGGAAGCCGCCAGCAGGATCGCCATCACGCCGGCGCCGGTCATCAGCGCCTGGGCGAGCAGGTGCGGGAACAACCAGCCCGACTGCCACAGGTCCCGGCCCTCGGCCTGGCCGAACAGGAACGCCGTGTAGCCCGCCACCATCGCCGCGGCCACGAACACCGGCCAGGCGAGCCACTTCTCGAGACCGTCGACGCCGAGGATGCCGACGGCGAACCAGGCCAGGGCGGCCACGCCGAAGGCGAGCAGGCAGTAGCCGCCGAGCACGAGCCAGGACCGGTGGTTGCCGCGGGTGAAGAGGTAGTAGAAGCGCTCGGGGCGCTTGAGGTCCCAGATGAGCAGCACACCGGTCAGGCCCGCGCCGAGTGCCGCGACGACCGGTGCGCCGACCGAGCCGACGAGGCCGAGGTCGATGCCGAGCACCGCGGCGAGCGCCGCGAGGGCCAGTGCGCCCGCTCCGACACCCTTGGTCCAGAGGTAGCCGATGACGCGCCAGCCCCAAGGACGCGGGTGTGCGGTGTTGAGCGTGGTGGCCGCGGTCGGGTCGCTGCCGGTGTAGTCGGCGGACGCCGCCAACCGCAGCGAGTCGGGCTGGGCCCAGAGGTAGGTGTCCTTGACCGGCGCCTCCAGCGGGTCGAGCACGGCGGGCGCGGCGCCGACGTAGTGGACGTTGGGGCCGGTGCCCTGGTCGGGTGCGCGTACGGCGGTCTCGTTGGCCGCGACGAGCTGCGAGATACCGGACTCCGGGTCGTCGAGGTCACCGACCCAGATCGAGTGCGTCGGGCACACCACGACGCAGGCCGGCTCGAGCCCGTCGTCGACGCGGTGGGCGCAGAAGTTGCACTTGGCGGCGGTGTGGGTGTCCTCGTCGAGGTAGATCGCGTCGTACGGGCAGGCCTGCATGCAGGACTTGCAGCCGATGCAGACCGCGGAGTCGAAGTCGACGATGCCGTCGTCGCGCTTGAACAGCGAGCCGGTCGGGCAGATCGTCACGCACGGGGCGTCGGTGCAGTGGTTGCAGCGCATCACTCCGAAGTCGCGACGGCTGTCGGGGAACGTGCCGGAGTCGACGTACTTCACCCAGGTGCGGAACTGCCCGACGGGGATCTGATGCTCGGTCTTGCACGCCACCGTGCACGCGTGGCAGCCGATGCACGTGCGCTGGTCGATCGCGAAGCCGTACCTCACCGGCAACCACGCATCGGGCGGTCCTTTCGCACTGCGGTGGGAGTTCCCACGATCGAGTGGATAGAGGTCTGGCCACTATAGTGCTGCTGTCCGTCGGGGACGCAAGCATCGCCGGACCCGCCTTCGCCCCCGTCGGAGCCGTGAGCGGCCGACCGTTTCGGCGGGCCGCCGAGTGACGGGAGCCTCGATGGGTGCAGAGGACACGGTCGCCCAGTGGCAGCCCCTGGGACAGGGCACGCTCACCGAGCGGATCCGCGGCGAGATCCTTCGCGTGCTCGAGGTCCGGGGCCTCTCCCCCGGCGACCGGCTGCCGTCCGAGCGCGAGCTCGCCGCCACTCTGCGGGTGAGCCGTCCGTCGGTGCGCGAGGCCGTGCGCTCGCTCCAGGCCGAGGGCCGGCTCGTCGTGAAGCACGGCCAGGGCGTGTTCGTCGCCGAGCCGGCACACCAGCGCAACCTGCGCGAGTCGATGGCGCGGCTCGACCACTCGCTGTCCGAGCTGTTCGCGATGCGCGAGGTGCTCGAGGTGCCCGCGGCGCGCTGGGCCGCGCAGCGCGGCGACGCGACGGCGCTCGCGGCGGTCCAGCAGGCGTTCGACGAGCTGGACGAGGCGCTGCGAAGAAAGCCGCGCGACTACGCGCGACTCCAGGAGCTCGACGCGTCGTTCCACCTGCGGATCGTGCAGGCGGCCGGCAACCGGCTGCTGGAGCAGACCCAGGGCGTGCTCAACGAGCTCCTGCAGACCGGCCTGCAGACCACGCTGGCGATCGAGGGCCGCGCGGAGAAGTCGCGCGAGGAGCACCTCCGCATCCTCACCGCACTGCTGGAGGGCGACGCGACCGCGGCGGCGCGCGCGGCCCAGACCCACGTCCGCAACGTCCGCCGCGCGGCGAACCGGAGGATCGCCGCGGCCGGCGCGCGGCTCGACGCCGACCAGTGATGTCCACTCGCGCGCTGCCCACGGTCGGCGACCTGCTCGCCGGGCTGAGCGTCGCGACGGTCCTGGTGCCGCAGTCGGTCGCCTACGCCACGCTGGCCGGGATGCCGCCGGTGCACGGCCTGTACGCCGCCGCTGTCGCGCCGGTCCTGGCCGGGCTCGTCGGGTCCTCGCCGTACCTCCAGACCGGCCCGACCGCGGTGACGAGCCTGCTGGTCGCGGGATCGCTGGCGCCGCTCGGGGAACTGTCGACCGCGGAGTACGTCGCGCACGCGGGGCTGCTCGCGGTGATGGTCGGGGTGTTCCGGCTGCTGCTGGGCGTGGTGCGCGGCGGGGTCGTGGCGTACCTGATGAGCCAGCCGGTGGTCGCGGGGTTCACGTTCGCGACGGCGGTGATCATCACGGCCGCACAGGTGCCGGCGGCACTGGGCACGACGTCGTCCGCGACCAACCCGCTGGCCGGCGCGGTCGAGGCGCTCTCCTCCCCCGACGCGTGGTCGCTCGTCGCGGTGCTGCTGGCGCTCGGCGTCGCGGCCGTCACGCTGCTCGCGCGGCGGGTGCACCCGCTCGTGCCCGGTGCACTGATCGCGACGGTGGCCTCGCTGCTGCTGGTGCGGGTGCCCGGCCTCGACCTGCCTCACGTCGGGAACATCCCGTCGGGGTTCCCGACCCCGAACCTCGGGCTGCCCTGGTCGGCGGTGCCGGCACTGCTGCTGCCGGCGCTGGTGATCGCGCTGGTCGGGTTCGCCGAGCCGGCCAGCATCGCGCGACGGCACGCCTCGGAGGAGCGGACCTCGTGGGACCCCGACCGCGAGCTGGTCGGGCAGGGGCTGGCGAACATCGGCTCCGGGCTGTTCGGCGGCTTCGCGGTCGGCGGGTCGTTCTCGCGGTCGGAGCTGAACCGGCTGTCCGGCGCGCGCACGCGGTGGAGCGGCGTCGTCACCGGTTTGGTGGTGCTCGCGGCCCTGCCGTTCGTGTCGGTGCTGTCGGGACTGCCGACGTCTGCACTCGCCGGGCTGATCGTGGCCTCCGTCCTCGTCCTGCTGAGCCCGCGGGCGGTGCTGCGGACGTGGCGCTACTCCCGCCCGCAGTTCGTCATCGCCGTGGTGACGGTCGTCGTCTCTCTCCTGACGGCGCCTCAGGTGCAGTGGGGCGTCGTGACGGGCGTCGTACTCGCGCTGGCCGTGCACCTGTGGCGCGAGCTCCGGCTCGAGCTCGACCTGTGGCTCGAGGACGACCTGCTGCACGTGCGCCCGCAGGGGGTGCTCTACTTCGGCTCCGCGCCGGCGCTGGAGACGCGGATCCTCAGCGAGCTCGCCGACCACCCCAAGCTGTCGCGCGTGGAGATCCACCTGCAACGGTTGGGTCGCGTCGACCTGACCGGCGCGCTCGTGCTCCGCGCGATCTGCCGCGACCTCGCCCGCGCCGGCGTACCGGTCACGCTGAGCGGCGCGCAGCCGCAGTACCGCGGCCTGCTCGACCGGGTGCTGGCCGGTGAGGGGATCGACTACACGCACGCCCCGCGCGGCTGAGGCTCGGGCCTGTCGGGTTACCACCGGGGACTGTCGGGTTACCACCGGCTGCTGGGAAACCGGCGCGACCGGGGCGAAACTTCACGTGGGATCTGCCAGGAACGCGTGGGGTGCTCTGTGGACAACCGGTCAGGAGCGGGCGGGAAGGCCGGGTACGTCGGCAGGGTCGGCGCCGCGGCGCAGGAACACCACGACGGTCTGGGTGCCCTGACGGAGGCCGAGCACGGCGTCCTCGGGGTCGACGCCCTCGAGCAGCCAGACGTCGGTCGCGCCGAAGCCGCCGAGGTCGGGGCCGCAGGTCTCGGCGTCGTTGCAGGCCGGGTACGCCGCGTCGCCGAGCTCCTGGCGGATGGCGGGAGGCTGCGCTTCGCCGTACTCGTCGTACAGAACGCCGCTGAAGCGGAGGTCCGGGCACGCGGGGTCGCGTGGGGCGGCCTCGCAGGTGGCTTCGCGCGCACAGCCGGCCAGCAGGACGGACCCGAGAGCGAAGGCGACGAGCGTGCGGCGCGACACCCTCGATGCTATTGCTCTCCGGTCCCGTCCGGCTCCCAGCGGAGGATGTCGCCGGGCTGGCACTCGAGGACCTCGCAGAGCGCCTCGAGGGTGGCGAAGCGGACGGCCTTGGCGCGGCCGTTCTTGAGCACCGCGAGGTTGGCGGGGGTGATGCCGACGCGCTCGGCCAGCACGCCGACCGGCATCTTGCGCTTGGCCAGCATCACGTCGATGTCCACGACGATCGGCATCAGATGACCTCGTCGAGCTCGGCCCGCATCTGCGCGGCCTCGGCGGAGGTCTCGACAGCCTGCTTCAGCAGCATCCGCAGCACCAGCACGATCAGCGCGATGCCGAGGATCGTCAGGCTGATGCCGCAGATCAGCAGCACGACGCCGGGCGCCGCACGAGGGCCGGGGGCGAGCACGGCGGCGAACAGGAAGGTCAGCAGCGACGCCGCGGTGATCGCGCCGATGATCACGTCGACCCAGCGGAACGCCGCGTGCGAGAACACCGTGCCGCGGCGGACCATCGTGAGCAGCTTCCACACGCACACGGCGCACACCTGCACGGTGGCGATGCCGAGCACCACGATCGTGAGGACGACCGGGCGGATCTCCAGCACCGCGGGGTCGGCGCCGTCCATGTCGCGCCAGATCAGCGGCACCATCACGGTCTGCACGAACAGCGTCCCGGCCAGCACCAGCGCCAGCACGACCCGCAGCGCGTTGAGCGTCAGGTTCCCCATCGCCGTCTCCCTATCCATCGAGCAACGACAGCAATCTATCGTTTCTCGATATCTCTGGCAACGGGTACGTCGAAGTCGGCGCGGCCTGCTTCTAGCCTGCCGCCATGGCTCGCTACGTCATCGACGCACCGACCCTGCTGCACGTGATCGATCAGGACCTGACCATCGACCCCGGCCACCAGCTCGTCGCGCGCAACGCGATCCGCTCGGACGCGCTGCAGCTCCTGTTGGACGAGCTCCGCGCGGGTCGTCGCGACGAGAAGGACGCGCTGGCCGTCCACCAGCGGGTCACG
>NZ_CAMPGZ010000167.1 GCF_946885725.1 uncultured Nocardioides sp. | reverse complement strand
GGCATCGCGGTCAGCAACGGCCGGCAGATCCTCGTCTACAAGGACATGGGTCTCGTCTCGCAGGTCTTCGACGAGGCCACGCTCGCCTCGCTGCAGGGCCACGTCGCCGTCGGGCACTGCCGCTACTCCACGACCGGCGCCAGCACCTGGCACAACGCCCAGCCGACGTTCCGCCCGACCGAGACCGGCTCGATCGCGCTGGCCCACAACGGCAACCTGACCAACACCCACGAGCTGGCCGCCAAGGTCGCCGAGCTCGGCGCACCCGGCGGGCTCGACCTCAACGCGCGCAACCAGCCGGCCGCCACCAACGACACAAGCCTCGTCACCGCGCTCCTCGCTTGGCACCCCGACCGGAGCCTCGAGGAGAACGCCGCCGAGCTGCTCCCGACCATCAAGGGCGCGTTCTCGTTCGTATGGATGGATGAGCACACGCTGTACGCCGCACGCGACCCGCAGGGCATCCGCCCGCTCGTGCTCGGCCGGCTCGAGCGCGGCTGGGTGATCGCCTCGGAGACCGCCGCCCTCGACATCGTCGGCGCGTCGTTCATCCGCGAGGTCGAGCCCGGCGAGATGGTCGCCGTCGACGAGGACGGCCTGCGCAGCCGCCACTTCGCGAAGGCCGACCCCAAGCACTGCCTCTTCGAGTTCGTCTACCTCGCCCGGCCCGACACCAAGATGAGCGGCCAGCGCATGCACTCGGTGCGCGTCGAGATCGGCCGCCGCCTCGCCCGTGAGTTCCCCGCCGACGCCGACCTGGTGATGCCGGTGCCGGAGTCCGGCACGCCGGCGGCGATCGGGTACGCCGAGGAGAGCGGCATCCCCTACGGCACCGGCCTGGTCAAGAACTCGTACGTCGGCCGCACGTTCATCCAGCCGTCGCAGACCATCCGCCAGCTCGGCATCCGGCTCAAGCTCAACCCGCTGCGCGACGTCATCGAGGGCAAGCGGCTCGTCGTCGTCGACGACTCGATCGTGCGCGGCAACACCCAGCGCGCACTGGTCCGGATGCTGCGCGAGGCCGGCGCCCGCGAGGTGCACGTGCGGATCTCCAGCCCGCCGGTGAAGTGGCCGTGCTTCTACGGCATCGACTTCCCCACGCGCGCCGAGCTGATCGCCAACGGGCTCTCGTCTGAGGAGATCGGCCGCTCGATCGACGCCGACTCGCTGGCGTACATCTCGCTCGAGCAGCTCATCGAGGCCACCGACGTACCCAAGCCGCAGCTGTGCCGCGCCTGCTTCGACGGCGTCTACCCCGTCGAGCTGCCGGACCCCGAGCGCCTCGGCAAGCACCTGCTCGAGCTCGACCCGGTCCTACCGCTCGAGGGTGTCGAGGACCCGCCCGGGCTCTCGCTCACCCCCGGTGGCGGCGCGGGCGACGCGCTCGACCGGCCCTGACTCCGCCGTACGACGTAGCAGCGCAGCACGCCCCGACCTGAGGAGACCGATGAGCGACCAGCCCACGGGCGCGACCTACGAGGCCGCCGGGGTCTCCATCGACGCCGGCGACAAGGCCGTCGAGCTGATGAAGGTCTGGATCGACAAGGCCCGCCGCCCCGAGATGGTCGGCGGCATCGGCGGTTTCGCCGGGCTGTTCGACGCGACCGCGCTCAAGGGCTATGAGCACCCGCTGCTCGCCACGTCCGCCGACGGCGTCGGCACCAAGGTCGCGATCGCGCAGGCCATGGACGTCCACCACACGATCGGGTTCGACCTCGTCGGGATGCTCGTCGACGACCTCGTGGTCTGCGGCGCCGAGCCGCTGTTCCTCACCGACTACATCGCCACCGGCCGCGTCGTTCCCGAGCGGATCGCGGCGATCGTGCAGGGGATCGCCGAGGCCTGCGTCGCCGCCGGCTGCGCCCTGATCGGCGGCGAGACCGCGGAGCACCCTGGGCTGCTCGAGCCCGACGAGTACGACGTCGCCGGATCCACGACCGGCGTGGTCGAGGCCTCGCAGCTGCTCGGTCCCGGTCGGGTCGAGGCCGGTGACATCGTCGTCGCGATGCAGGCCAGCGGGCTGCACTCCAACGGCTACTCGCTCGTCCGGCACGTGCTGCTGTCCGGCAACGTGGGCCCGGCCCTGCCGCTCGACCGGCACGTCGACGAGCTCGGCCGGACGCTCGGCGAGGAGCTGCTCGAGCCGACCCGGATCTACGCCAAGGCCTGCCTCGCCCTGGCCCGCACCACCGCGACCCACGCGATGTCGCACGTCACCGGGGGCGGACTGGCGGAGAACCTCGCCCGCGTGCTCCCCGACGACAAGGTCGTCACGATCGACCGGGCCACCTGGACCCCCGCGCCGATCTTCGACCTGGTCCGTCGTGCCGGGTCGGTCGACCAGGCTGCACTCGAGCGCACGCTCAACTGCGGCGTCGGCATGGTCGCGCTGACCCCGCCCGACGACGTCGACCGCGCGATCGCGCTGCTCGGCGAGCACGGGATCCACGCCTGGGCAGCCGGCGAGGTCACCGAGGCCTCCGGCGCGCTCACCGGGGCCGAGGGCGGCTCCGTCACGCTGGTCGGGCAGCACCCCGGCTGGTAACAGGCACTTCCCGCCGGCGCGTCGTACGCCGTACAGCGTTCGCCGGCGGCGAAATCACGCCCGATTGCCGAGCCGGATGTGCGCCGAGGTTGCTCGGGCGGGTACCGTGTTCCTCACGAGAAACCATCAGGACAGACCGGACGCGCGTCCGTCCCTGGCCTTCACGGCCCTCGCCGGCCACTGAAGGCTGGTAGCGGCGTGACTCCGGCCAATTGTGCGAGGGGGTCGACCCTATGGGGCGCGGCCGTGCGAAGGCCAAGCAGACCAAGGTTGCCCGCGACCTGAAGTACCGCACTCACGAGACGGACTTCAACGCGCTGCAACGAGAGCTGCATGGCGAGAGTGACCAGTCCGACCAGGCGAGCGACGAGCTCGACGACCAGGACGACTGGGCGGGTTACATCGATACCGGCTCCTCGCGAGACTGACTGATCGTCCGGCGCCGGGACTCACCTGAGCGCCACGACGCATCTCGCCGGCTCGGGTTCTGCCGAGGCGGCGCATCCTGCCCTCATGCACACGTCGAGTCGGCGCGTCTTGCCCTCGTGCGTACGTCGTGAGGGGCAAGACGCGCCGACTCGCGGGGGTGGGGTCAGGAGCGCGGCAGCCAGACGCCGCGCAGGCGGCCGACCTCACGCATCCGGCGCTCGGCGATCCGGTCCGCGGCGACGGCCGGCGGGACGCCTTCCTCGGCGGCGTGCGCGAACACCTCCTGGGCGGTGTCGAAGATCCGCGTCGCACGGGCCTTGGCGCGGTCGAACGAGAAGCCCTCGAGCTCGTCGGCGACCTGGATGAGGCCACCGGAGTTCACCAGGTAGTCGGGCGCGTAGAGGATGCCGCGGTCCTGCAGCTGCTTCTCCACGCCCTCGTGGGCGAGCTGGTTGTTGGCCGCGCCGCAGACGATCCGGGCGGAGAGCACCTCGACGACCTCGTCGGTCAGAGCGCCACCGAGCGCGCACGGCGCGTAGACGTCGAGCGGGGAGGCGACCAGCGCGTCGGCGTCGGCGACGGAGCGTACGTCGGGGAAGTCGGCCTGCACGCGGGCGACCGCGGCCGGGTCGACGTCGCAGACCACGACGGTCGCGCCGTCCTCGACGAGGTGACGCACGAGGTGGCGGCCGACCTTGCCGACGCCGGCGATGCCCACCGTGCGGCCGTGCAGCGTGGGCGCACCCCAGGTGACCTCGGCCGCGGCGCGCATGCCCTGGAAGACGCCGTACGCCGTCAGCACCGACGAGTCGCCGGCGCCGCCGTGCTCCACGGTGCGACCGGTCACGAACGAGCACTCGCGCGCGACGACGTCCATGTCCTCGCTGTAGGTGCCGACGTCGCACGCTGTGTAGTAGCGGCCGCCGAGCGACTGCACGAACCGGCCGTAGGCGCGCAGCAGCGCCTCGGTCTTGTCCTTGCGCGGGTCACCGATGATGACGGCCTTGCCGCCGCCGAGGTCGAGCCCGGCGAGCGCGGCCTTGTAGGACATGCCGCGGGAGAGGTTCAGGACGTCCTGGAGGGCGTCGTCCTCGGTCGCGTAGGGGTAGAAGCGGGTGCCGCCGAGGGCGGGACCGAGCGCGGTGGAGTGGATCGCGATGATCGCCTTCAGGCCGGACTGCTCGTCGTGGCAGTAGACGACCTGCTCATGGCCGGTAGCCGAGGCGAAGACGCCCTGCTGCGGCCGTGCTACGGGGTTGTTCCCGGTCACGGTGGTGACCCTTCCGGTCGGGCCCGCGGGGGTGGTGCGGGCGAGGTCAGGTACGGCGACGGGGCGCGGGGGTGGTCCGTCCTGTCGAGTCCAAGCCTAGGGCCTCGCGAGCGGTCCGCCCTCCACGATCAGCCCTCGTCCAGCCCTCGTCCAGATTGCGTAGGACATCGGCCGTAGAACGTGGCTCAAATAGGCCATTGTCGTAAATTTCCACCGGATCTAGGCTCGCAGTGCAAGACTGCTAGGGAGGGACGTTCGTCGAACAAGCGTGCGACGAACGAGGTTTTCAACACGAGGGAGGCCCGCATGGACACGCGGCCACCGGAGTCCGAGCCCCTGCTGACCCCTGCGGAGGTGGCAGCCATGTTCCGGGTCGACCCGAAGACGGTCACCCGTTGGGCGAAGGCCGGGAAGCTCAGCTCCATCCGGACCCTGGGAGGGCACCGCCGCTACCGCGAGTCGGAAGTGCGTGAGCTGCTGACCGGGATGGTCCCCGAGCAGCGCCGAGGAGACGACTCGGCCTGAGCGAGGACCTGGTGGTCCTCGCGGGGGCGAGGACCACGGAACGACCGTGCCCCTGCATCCGCCCGGATGTCGGGGCACAGTGCGTTCTCGGGCGCCCTCTCTGGCCCTACCGGAGTCTGCGCACGTACTCCCGCAGCTGACGCGCCTCCTGCAGCCGGCGCTCCCAGGTCACACCCGTCGCGATCAGCAGCGCGCCCGCGGCACCGATGAGCACCCAGCGCGGCACGCTGTCGCCGACGTACGGCGCCGCGAGCCGGACCACCAGCAGCCCACCGACGATTGCTCCCCACAGGACCGGCGCGCTCCAGCGCAGCCGCACGCCGGCCAGCACCAGCGCCAGGCAGGCCAGGCCGAGCAGCAGCACACGTAGGCCGGTCGGCTCGTCCAGTGACCACAGCAGCGACGGCACCAGCGCGAGCGTGAGCCCCGGGCCGAGCAGCGCGACCGTGCCCGACGACTCCCGCCGGCGCAGGTGCCACAACCCGACCGCGAGCAGCGCCACCGCGCTGGGCAGCGTGTAGGCCTCCGGCGTCGTCACGCCCACGTCGTACAGCCGCACCCACGTCGCCGCGACGAGCAGCAGTCCGCCGGCCCAGCCGGCGAGTCGCCGGTTCGGCCGCGCCAGCGCGACGCCGCTGATCGCCGCGCCCGCGACGGTGAGGTAGACCGCCGCCCACGTCAGGAGTACGTCGTCCGCGGCACCGGTCAACCCGGCGAGGGCGACGGGGGCGGCCGCAGCCGCGGCGCCGACCTCGAGACCGGGCCGGCCCGTCGCGCCGACCGCCGCCAGCAGCAGGAGGCCGACCAGCGCGACCCACGGCGCGGGCGCGTCGACGAGGTCGCCGACCGCGAACGTCAGCGCCGCCACCGTGACCGCCGCGACGGCACCGGCGACGTCGCCGGCCAGGCCGGAGTCGTCGAGGTGCACCACGGCCGCGGCGAGCAGCACCAGCGCGAGCGTGACCACCAGGGCCACCTCGGACGGCTCCGCGAGCGCGACGCCGACGACCAGGAAGCCGGCGGCCAGGCCGAGCTGCACCAGCGACCGGCGCGCGAACCACCAGGCCAGGAATCCGAGCCCGGCCGCGACCGGCAGCCCGGCCAGCACCCACACCGGAGCGGCGTAGAGAGGGGCGGTCAGCACTACCGAGCCCGCGACCACCCCGGCCACCAGCCGCGGCTCGAGGACCGGCCGGTAGACCGAGGCGACGGTGCCGAGGACGGCGGCCGCGCACAGCGGCAGCAGCCAGCCGGAGAGCTCCGACGTGCGCGACAACGGCAGTACCGCGACTCCGTCGCTGAGCTCCTCCAAACGTCGTAGGGACTCCGCGGCCAGCCAGAGCCCGGCGGACCCCACGCCGGCGCCCGCGACCGCCTGGGTCGCCAGCGGCACGAACGCCCACGGACGAGGCCCGGACCACGCCCACAGCCCGGTCGGCACCAGGACAGCCAGGCCGGTGAGCACCGCGGCCGTCGGGTGGCCGTCCACCATGACCGGCGCCACCACTGCACCGACCACGATCGCCAGCGCGACCGACAGCCCGGCAACCCGCGAGACGACCGGCAGCGAGCGCAGGAGCGCGACGCCCGCGACGAGAGCGGCCGCCGCCAGCGCCGGCCACACGTGCGCCTGCGCCCAGAGCTCGGCCCAGGTCGGGTGCTCGAGGACGCGGAACGTCCCGACGGTGAGCAGCAGCAGCCAGTGCAGGCCGGCGACCACGAACGCGAGCAGCGTCGCGAGCTCGAGCCGCAGCCGGCGCAGTCCTTCGCCGGCCAGCAGGCCGAGGCAGACCGCGCCCACCAGGTCGACGTCGGTCGTGCCCTGGTCGACGTCGGCGAGGCCGAACGACGCGACCGCGACGCCGATACCGGTCGCGACCTGGGCACCCACCAGCGCGCCGACGGGCGTCCGCCGTACCGCGAGAGCGAACCCGGTCGCGGCCAGCGCCAGCGTGCCGCCGAGCAGCACCAGGAACCACTCCGTCGAGGGGTCCCCGAGCCAGCCGGCGTTCCCGGCGCCGATGATGTCGAGCACGAGCAGGCCGAGCGAGACCAGGACGAGCGACTCGGCGGCGGCGCGCAGCCCGCGGCGGGCCAGCCACCAGCCGAGGCCGCCGGTGAGGGCGGTGAAGGTGACCAGCGTGACCGTGCGTCCGCCGACGCCCATGACCGACCAGGTGACGGCGAGGAAGACCAGGGCGGCGACCAGCACGCACAGCGCGCCGAGGCCGAGCAGGATCTGCGGGACCGTGGCGGCGCTGAGCCGCGAGCGAGGCGGCACCGCCAGGGGAGGCGCGGCAGGCGCGGGCGTCGCCGGGGCCGGCCAGGCCGACGCGCGCAGCTGGGTGAGCAGGTCGTCGGCGGTGGCCAGCGTCTGGAACAGCCGCGAGGCGAGCTCGCCGTGCAGCGGCAGCCCGCAGGCCTCGCAGCGCGGGGCACCCAGAGCGATCGGCCGGCGGCAGTCGGGACAGCGTTCGGGGTCGGCGTACCGGGGCACACGGCTGGTCATGGCACCAGCAAGCCACGGGCGGGACCGGCGACATCACCGGTCCCGCACTCAACTCCCTGAGTAGGACTACTCAGGACAGGCTCATGCGCGGCTCCCCGTTCACCAGCCCGGTGCCGGCGATCCGGCAGGTGCCGCCGCGCGGCGCCCCGCCGTTCCAGGCCTGCCGCACGCACGACCGCGTCGCGAGCTGCGCCCAGTAGTTGGGGTGCAACGACTCCTGGATGTAGTACGGGCTGTTCGCGCAGCACGTCGACACCGTGCGGATCTGGTTCACCCACTCGGTCCGGTCGACCGCGCCGGCGCTGCGCCAGTCGGCGATGCCGCGCTCCTCGTAGAGCCCCACGGTGTTCTCGCACAGCCGCCGCCCGTTGAACGCGGACGCGAGGTTCAGCACCCGGCTGTTGGTGATCCCGGCGTCGCTCGCGGCACCCGTCACGGCGGCGTTGATCGTTGGCAGCGCGCTGTTGTTGGCCCAGTCCGCGTCGGCGTTCCAGAAGCCGCAGCCGCCGGTGCTCTGCCGCGTGTAGCCGCTCTCGGAGTAGCGGAACCCGCTGCCGCCCGGGATGGGCGACGGGTAGTTCTGGACGAGCATCGTCCACTGGGTGTCGGCGTACCCGGCGTTGCGCATGGCCTGACGGACGTTGGCGTACGCCGTCGCGATCCGCGCACGCACGGCGGCGACGTTGGCGGCGGTGAAGTTCTGTGTCACCGAGCTGTCGTCCTTGCAGTAGTCCTTCCACCATGTCGGCGACGCGAGGAAGTCGGTCACGCACTGCTGCACGATCGACCCGAAGTTGAAGTCGTTGCCGCCGATCGAGACCACGACCATCCGCACGTTGTGCGTCGTGGCGAAGTCCTGCAGCATCCGCGCCTGGCCCTGCTGGCCGCTGCTGTCGTAGAAGTCCAGGCCGGGCTTGAAGCGCCCGTTGGAGTCGGTGTACGTCGTCGTCCGGGCGCCGCTGCACGCGAGGTTGAGCCCGTTGACGCCGCCGCCGGTGTAGGCCTCGGCGGCCTTGCTGCGGTGGCAGCGGACGATCTGCTCGGCGGTGCCGGAGGCGTTGTCGTAGTAGGCGGTCGGACCCAGGGCGTCGGCCCGGCTGCTCGAGGAGTTGGACGAGCCGGCCCAGCGTCCGGCCTCGCCGGAGATGTAGGAGTCGCCGAGGGTGACGACCCACGGAGTGCCGACGCCGGGACCGTCGGCGTGTGCTGCCGGCGACGTGAGGACCACGAGGCCGCCGGAGAGTACGGCGGTGAGCAGCCCGACGAGGGCGGTGAGCGCGCGCCGGGGTGATCTTGAGCGACCGGGCCGTTCGTGACGGACCGCGGGGAGGAGCAGAGCCACGAGATTCTCCTTCGACTGCACGGTCCCCCCGGCGGTCGACAAGCGAGAACCTAGCGACGCGAGCGGTCCCTGGGAAGAGGCGAGAGAAGAGGCGAGATCAGAGCAGCCGGGCGACGAGCACCGTGACGTCGTCGAGCATCGACCGGTCGGCCAGCGCCGCCACGTCGGCGACGAGGTCCTCGACCGGCTTGCCCACGCTCTCGCCGACCCGGGCGACCAGCGCGTCGAGGCCGGCCTCGATGTCACGGTCCCGGGTCTCGATCACCCCGTCGGTCACCAGCACGACCGTCGTGCCGGGCCCGACCGGCAGGTCGATCACCTCGCGGTGCGGCGTCTCGCCCAGGCCGAGTGGCACGCCGGCGCCGCTGCCGACGACCCGGACGGAGCCGTCGGCGTCTGCGACGATCGCCGGCACGTGCCCGGCGTTGCAGAGCCGGACCCGGCGGCTGGTCGGGTCGAGCAGCAACGTCATCGCGGTGACGAACTGGTCCTCGGCGTCGCGCACCACCAGCCGGTCGGCGCGCGTCATCACCACACCCGGCTCGGGGTCGACGGTGACGAGCCCGCGGATGCCGGCCCGGACCCGGATCATCGTGGTCGCCGCGTGCACGCCCCGCCCCATCACGTCGCCGACCACGAGGGCGACGCCGCCGCCGTCGGTGGCGATCACGTCGTACCAGTCGCCGCCGACGTGCTCGAGCTC
>NZ_CAMPGZ010000166.1 GCF_946885725.1 uncultured Nocardioides sp. | reverse complement strand
GTCCTCCGACGCACCGCTGCAGCTCGTCTGCCCGGTGGTGCCGTCGCCGACGCGCGGCCAGACCGTCACCTGCACCTACCAGTGACCCACCCGAAGCGAGTGACCCTCGGGTAGGTGACTAGTTCGCCGTTGACCCACGGCCCGGGCCAGTGCGGTTCCGGGCCGTGGGTCTTACTCTGGGCGGGCGGGGCCCAGTACGGCACACAGCTGGGGTGCACATGCAGGACGACGAGCCGCACAGCGAGAGCAGCGAGGTCCTCGAGGTCGGAGGTGACGACGACCGGCGGCACCCTGCGCGCACGGCGGTCCTCACGCTGGCCGTAGTGGCCGCCGGCGCGGTCTGGTGGCTCGGCGGGTGGGGCGGGCCGGACGAGACTCCCTCGGCGTCACCCGGGGCCTCGAACACCGGCCCGGACGAGGCGGCCCTCGCCGCCGCCGAGGCCGACGAGCACGAGGGCATCGCCGAGGCGTTCCACCGCTTCGCCGAGGACGGCGACTCCTCCGAGATGACCGAGTGGTGGGCCGACTTCGTCACCGTCTCCGCGCGCGGGGCCACCTGGACGATGAGCGGCGACGAGGCCGCCCAGCGCGACGCGTGGCGGCTGCCGGAGGACGCGAAGCGGGCCGGGCGCGACGCGTTGGCCCCACTGGTCGCCAGCGACGGCGACTTCGCCTCCTACGCCCAGGAGATGGACTGCGGCTGCCACGGCAACCCGAGGCCCGCCGAGTCGACCGGGCGGGTGTCGTCCCGCGTCGTCGTCGCCGTACGCCCGCCGGCGGGCACCCCCTGCGAGAGCTGGTGGGGCGTCGACCTGGTGCTCACCCCCGAGGACAAGATCTCCCAGGTGCTGGTCCGCCGCGCGGCCTCGTTCAGCCAGCCGAGCGAGCAGGACGCCCCCGAGGGTCCCGACGCGCTGAGCCGCCGCGGCTGACGCCACTCCGCCGAGTCGGCGCGCCTTGCCCTCTCCCGCGCGCCCAGTCGGCGCTTCTTGCCCGCGGTCTGGACACTGGCCCTTACCGGACACCCCGGTTGTTCCGTGCCGGTAACCTGCAGGCATGGACTTTGTTCGTTACGCCGAGCGCTCCGCGGCGCTCGTCAACGCCGACCTGGAGGACGCCGCCGCGCTGGTCCGGTTCCTCGACCAGCGGGAGTGGCTGCACGACCAGGTCGTCGAGCGTGACGCGACCGCGCTGCGCCGCTTCCAGCGCGAGCTGCGGCCGGTCTTCGAGGCCTCCAACGAGGGCGACGAGCAGCGCGTGGTCGACCAGCTCAACGCGCTGCTCGCCAAGCACCCGGTGACGCCGTACATCGCGGGCCACGGCCCGAGCGACCCCAAGAGTCATGGCGGGCACGGCCACGGTCACCACGGCGGCGGCTCCTGGCACATGCACGTCGCCGACCGGCAGTCCTCGGTCGCCGAGCTGCTCGTCGCCGAGTCGCTGATGGGCCTGTCCACGCTGGTCTGCGACCTCGGCGCCACCCGCCTCGGCGTGTGCGACGCCGCCGGCTGCGACCACGTCTTCGTCGACACCTCCCCCAACCAGTCCCGTCGCTACTGCTCCGACCGCTGCTCCTCACGCGCCAACGTCGCGGCCTACCGCGCCCGGCAGCGCGCCGCGGCCGCGGAGGCGGTGTCGTGAACGACGGACCCCTGATCGTCCAGTCCGACAAGACCCTGCTCCTCGAGATCGAGCACGAGCGCGCGCAGGACTGCCGCAAGGCGATCGCGCCGTTCGCCGAGCTGGAGCGGTCCCCGGAGCACGTGCACACCTACCGGCTCACTCCGCTGGGCCTGTGGAACGCCCGCGCGGCCGGCCACGACGCCGAGCAGGTCGTCGACACGCTGCTGACCTACAGCCGCTACGCCGTACCTCACGCGCTTCTCGTCGACATCGCCGAGACCATGGCCCGCTACGGCCGGCTACGGCTCGAGAAGCACCCGACCCACGGCCTGGTGCTCTCCAGCACCGACCGCCCCGTGCTCGAGGAGGTGCTGCGCGCCAAGAAGGTGCAGGGCATGCTCGGCGCCCGCATCGACGAGCACTCCGTGGCCGTGCACCCGTCCGAGCGCGGCAACCTCAAGCAAGCGCTGCTCAAACTGGGTTGGCCGGCCGAGGACTTCGCCGGGTACGTCGACGGCGAGGCCCACCCGATCGAGCTCGACGAGTCGGGGTGGGAGCTGCGCGGCTACCAGCGCGACGCGGCCGAGTCGTTCTGGCACGGCGGCTCCGGCGTCGTCGTGCTCCCGTGCGGTGCGGGCAAGACGATCGTCGGCGCGGCCGCGATGGCGCAGGCCAAGGCGACCACGCTGATCCTGGTCACCAACACGGTCTCCGCGCGGCAGTGGAAGGAGGAGCTGGTCCGCCGCACGTCGCTGACCGAGGACGAGATCGGCGAGTACTCCGGCACCCGCAAGGAGATCCGCCCCGTGACCATCGCGACGTACCAGGTGATGACCACGCGCCGGAAGGGCGTCTACTCCCACCTCGAGCTGTTCGACGCCAAGGACTGGGGACTCGTCGTCTACGACGAGGTCCACCTGCTGCCCGCGCCGATCTTCCGGATGACCGCCGACCTGCAGGCCCGGCGTCGCATCGGCCTGACCGCGACGCTCGTGCGCGAGGACGGCCGCGAGGGCGACGTGTTCTCGCTGATCGGCCCGAAGCGGTACGACGCACCGTGGAAGGACATCGAGGCGCAGGGCTGGATCGCGCCGGCCGACTGCGTCGAGGTCCGAGTCACGCTGCCCGAGGGCGAGCGGCTCGCCTACGCGACGGCCGAGCCCGACGAGCGCTACCGGTTGGCGTCGTGCACCGGCGTGAAGACCCGGCTGGTCGAGGAGCTCGTCGCCAAGCACCGGGGCGAGCCGACGCTGGTGATCGGCCAGTACCTCGACCAGCTCGACGAGATCGCCGAGCGGCTCGACGCGCCGGTCATCAAGGGCGAGACCACCGTGAAGGAACGGGAGCGGCTCTTCAACGCGTTCCGCCACGGCGAGGTCGACCTGCTGGTCGTCTCGAAGGTCGCGAACTTCTCGGTCGACCTGCCGTCGGCCGCGGTGGCCATTCAAGTGTCCGGTTCGTTCGGCTCACGTCAGGAGGAGGCGCAGCGCCTCGGCCGGCTGCTGCGGCCCAAGGCCGACGGCCGGTCCGCGCGGTTCTACGCGATCGTGTCGCGCGACACCGTCGACGCCGACTTCGCCCAGCACCGGCAGCGGTTCCTCGCCGAGCAGGGCTACGCCTACCGGATCGTCGACGCCGACGACGTCGCGAGCGCCTGAGCCGGCCGGGTCCCCGGCGGCCGACCCGGCCAGGACTGCTCGTGGATCAGCTGTTCTCCTTGCGGAACGTCGCCGTACCCCACCAGATCGCGAGCGAGAACAGCAGGACGCACCAGAGGGAGCCCCACAGCACGCCGCTGGCGGCGTAGTCGCCGGCGAACGACGACCGCACGCCGTTGACCACGTGCTTGATCGGCATCCAGTCGCTGACCGTCCGCAGCCAGTCGGGGCCGATCGTCATCGGCAGCAGGATCCCGGAGAGCAACAGCACCGGCATCATCACCATGTTGATGACCGGCGCCATGACCTCTTCGCTCTTGGTGGTCAGCGCGAAGGCGTTGGACGCGGCCGCGCAGGCACCGCCGAGCAGCAGCGTCAGCAGCACGCCGAGCGTGACGCCGCGCAGCGTGCCCTCCATGCCCATGAGGTAGCCGAGCCCGACCAGGATCAGCGCCTGCACGAACAGCTGCAGCAGGTCGCGGCCGAGCCGACCGACCAGGAGCGCCGTACGGCTTGCCGGGGTGACCCGCTCGGCCTCGATGACGCCCTCGCGCCACTCCCCGATCAGCGAGAAGCCGGCGAAGAACGCACCGAAGATGCCCAGCTGCACGAGCAGGCCGGGCACGAAGAACGTGTAGGCGTTGTCGGCGCCGAACCGGTCGACCAGCGGTGTGAGCAGCGGGCCGAACAGCAGCAGGTAGAGCACCGGTTGCACCATGCCGATGATCACCCACGCCGGGTTGCGCAGGTTCATCCGCAGCTGGCGGCGGAAGACGATGTAGCTCTCGCGCACGAAGTTGTTCATCGCTCGGCTCCCGTGGTGGCAGGGACGTCGGGCGTGACCTGGTCGGGCTGGTCGCCGCTGTCGTCGCCGGTCTCGCCGGCCTCCGCAGCGGCTGCCTCGTTGGCGGCCTCGGCGTCGCGAAGCGAGCGACCGGTCAGCGTGAGGAACACGTCGTCGAGCGTCGGCCGGTGCACCTCGATCGAGGCGAGCTCGATGCCGCTGCGGTCGAGGTCGCGCAGCAGGCCGGGTACTGCGGTGCCGGCGCGACGCACGCGCCCGCGCACGTGCATGCCGTCGGTCTCGACGCCCTTGATGTCGCAGACCGTGGCCAGCTGCTCGGCCGCCGCGGTCAGGTCCTCCACGCGCGACATCTCGAGGTCGACGAGGTCGCCGGCGACCTGCTCCTTGAGCGCGCTGGAGGTGTCCGCGGCGACGATGCGGCCGTTGTCGATGATGATGATCCGGTCGCTGAGCGCGTCGGCCTCGTCGAGGTAGTGGGTGGTGAGGAACACCGTCGAGCCGCGCCGGTCGCGCAGGTCGGAGATGTGCTCCCACAGGTTGGCCCGCGCCTGCGGGTCGAGGCCGGTCGTCGGCTCGTCGAGGAACACCAGCCGCGGCTCGTGGACCAGGCCCATCACGATGTCGAGCCGGCGCTTCTGGCCGCCGGACATGTTGCGCGGCATCCGGGTCCACAGGCCCTGGAGGTCGAGCTGCTCGAACAGCTCCTGGCCGCGACGCTTGGCCACCTCCTGGCTCAGGCCGTAGAGCATGCCGTGGTCGACGACCTCGTCGCCGGCCCGAGCACCGCTGAATGCGCCGCCGGCCTGCGACACGTAGCCGATTCGCCGCCGTACCTCCACGGAGTCCTTCACCACGTCGTACCCGGCGACGGTGGCCTCCCCCGCGGTGGGACGGAGCAGCGTGGTCAGCATGCGAAGGGTAGTGGTCTTGCCGGCCCCGTTGGGTCCGAGGAAGGCGACGACCTCCCCCTCGGCGACGTCGAGGTCGACGCCGTCGACGGCGCGCACCTCGGTCTTCTGGCGACCCTGGCGGGTCTGGAACGTCTGGACGAGCCCTCGGGCACGTATCACTGCTCAGCCTCTCCTCGACTTGTGTGTTACGTGGGGCTGCGGCGGCAGCCCTAGAAACGGACCACCGCGAGCCCGGGAAATCATCGGTCCGTCTCACAACGAACCGCATCCGGTTTTTCCCTGGTTCGCCCCTGAACCGGCGCCAATTTCGTTGAGCCGCGCGTAGGTCGCTGGTCAGGATGGTCAGGTGCGCAACGAGGAGTACGTCGACCGGCTCGGGCGGGTCCTCGTCGGCCGCCGGTCCGCCAAGCGCGAGCTGCTGCGGGAGGTCGCCGACCACCTCGAGGACGCCACCGACGCGTATGTCGCCGACGGGGTCGAGCGGTCCGAGGCGGAGCGGCTCGCCCGCGAGGAGTTCGGCTCGGTGGCCGAGCTCGCCCCGTCGTACCAGGCGATGCTCGCGTCCGACCTGCTCCGCCGTACGTCGACGGTGCTCGCGATCGTGCTCGTCGTCCAGCCGCTCGCCTGGGCGTGGTACACCGGCGAGCGCGACGTGACCGACGGCAGTCCCCTCACCCAGGCGCTCGACACCGTCGTGGAGTTCGTGGGCGTGACGTCCATCGGGCTGGCGCTCGTGGCGCTCGTCGTCACCGGGCTCGGCACGCGGTGGTGGGGCTTCCACCCTTCGTTGATCCGGGCGGCAGCGACCGCCGGCCTCGCGGCGAGCGTGGTGATCCTCGGCCTCTCGGCCGCGATGGTCACCACCGACCACCATGCGTCGACGTTCGCGCACGTGCCGTTCGCGTTGGTGGTCGTGGGGCTGCCCTTTGGGTGGATCGTGCGGGAGTCGTGGCGATGCCTGCGCGCGGTCAACCCGGTCCCCGGGTCGAGCTGACGAGGAGCATCTCGCCCACGGTGGCTCCCACGACTCCGCGACGACGGCCTGTCTCGGAAGCGACGGCGCCGGCACGGGCGCCCTCCAGTAGAACGTCATGGAGCAGACCCGAGGAGGCGAGCTCGCACAGGTTTTCCTGGTCCTCGCAACCCGCGTGCCAGGCCTGCCCCGGCTCAGCCTGAACCTGCGCCTCGTGGATGGCTCGGTAGCGCTCGTTGAAGTCTGTGTGTCGGAGCGAGGACGGGTCGTCAGACCACACGGCGTCCCGAGTCCGCAAATCTCCCAGGAGACCCACGACCTGACGCAGCTCTGAGCCGGCGCCCGCGCGGATGGGGTCGGCGGTCCACAAGAGTGGCTGTCGCGACTCGGGCGCTGCTTGCGGCGTAGGCGGTTGCGTACTCCACGTCCTGCGCGACCGTGAGCCAGAACCTCACCCCTTTCGTGAGATCGGCCCGGCGAGTGGGCTCCTGCAGGCCACCGTCCGCAGGCGCCACAAGAGGTTCTAACGACGGCAGGTCCGTTTCGTGCGTCATCGTCGGCAGCGCTCTCGGCTGCCGGGAGCGCGTGTCCATGGACTTCCGCTCACTTCGGGCACAAGATTCGGGTTCAATGGACACCTGTTCGAAAACTGTCGGTGCCGCCTGATCCAATGGCTCCATGGCAGCGACACCCGCACCCGAACAGGCGGACTCCCCCGCCGCGGTGCTGGCCGCTGCCCAGGCCGAGCAGGCGACCGCCTACCGGGCCGAGGTCCGCATCCTCGAGCTGGCCCTCGACTGGGCCGTGATGCACGAGCCCGACCCGACTGACGACCTCGGGTTCGAGAGCGCGGTCCTGATCGCCGGCGAAGGCACACCCGAGGTCGGCGAGTTCTGCGCCCACGAGCTCGCCGTCGCTCTGCACATCTCCACCGACTCTGGCAGCTCCCTGATCGCCGAAGCGCTCGAGCTCGCCTACCGACTCCCCCGCGTCTGGGCACGCGTCAAGGCCGGGGACCTGCCGCCATGGCGCGCCCGCCGGATCGCCGACCGCACCATCTGCCTGCCACCCGAGGGTGCCGACTACGTCGACCGGCACGTCGCACCGTTCGCCCACCGAATGGGCATCGGCCAAGTCGACCGGCTGGTAGAGGAAGCCCTGGTCCGCTTCGACCCGGAGAAGGCCGAGGCTCGTCGGCTCGCAGCCGCGGACAACCGGCACGTCACCCTCTACACCGACCAGACCGACTTCGACGGCACCGCCCACCTCGACGCCGACCTTGACCTGGCTGACGCCCTGGATCTCGACGCCGCATTGTCAGAGCGTGCTGCGCGGCTGGCAGACCTGGGCTGTGAGGACTCGCTCGACGTGCGGCGCGCGCACGCGCTCGGTGAACTTGCCCGCGGCACCGACCCGACACTGCCGCTGCCGGGTCGCGAGGTCGTGCTCAACGTGCATGTCAGCGATCACGCCATCACCTCAGGCGACGACACTCACCTGGCGCGGGTGGAGAACACCCGGGGCTTCGTCTCCGTCGACCAGGTGCGCACCTGGTGTGGCACACCTGGCACGACCATCACCGTGCGTCCCGTGCTGGATCTGAACGAGCACCTATCGGGGGCGGCGTATGAGACACCCGCCCGGTTAGTCGAGCAGTCCGCGCTGGTCGACGAGACCTGCGTCTTCCCCTGGTGCACCCGCCCCGCTCGCCGCACCGACTGCGACCACGTCATCCCTCACGCCGCCGGCGGGACCACCTGCTCCTGCAACATCGCGAGGCTGTGCCGGCGGCATCACCGACTGAAGACGCACACCCCCTGGAACTACGTGGTGCTCGAGCGCGGCAGCTACCTGTGGACCAGCCCGCACGGTTACCAGTTCCTGCGGGATCGCGAGGGCACACTCGACGTCACCCCCACCGATGCCCGCCGACGGACGGTCGACGCGGGTCACATCAGGCTCGTCCCGGACCCGTAGCCACCACGCTCCACACCCCGCCACCGGCGGGGTCGTTGGCGCGATCTCATGCGCCCCTCGTACTCCAAACCGGTCCCCCGACATCCACGACGAGCTCAGTCCGCCATGTACCCCGTCTCGGGATCGATCTGGCCGAGGAACGAGCGAATTTGACTCACGATGTGCTCCCGGGTCATGGCGCTTCCGTCCGAGGTCTGAACCGTGAAGCCGTAGCCGCGGTTCTTCCCGGACACCCAGGTGAACTGATAGCGCCCCGACTGGCTCGCATCTGACGCTACGTCGAACGTCTCGCCGTCGACCTGGAACCGCTCGGTATCAGCCATGGTCGTACCTTGCCAGAGCGCGCTGTCCGCGACTGGCCTGCGACTCAGGGAGCCCCTCCCTCGCCGGACTCCCAACCGGAGGATCCACCCGTGGCTTCCGCCGTGCCGGGCGGAGTGGAGAACACTCGCAACTTCGTGTCCGGCGGGTTCAGGAGGTCGCGACTCGGCCTCGCTCGCGGCCGCGAATGGCCCATCGGAGCCCGAGAACAATGGCACTGACTGCCGTCAGGAGAACGCCGACCTCCTCGGCCAGCCAGATCTGGCCGAAGAGCAGCCAGCCGAGGGCAATGGGCATGTTCACGACCGCGACGAACGCGAGCAGGACCGCCAGCACAGCAACAAGCTTGAAGCGCAGCGACCGCGGGACGACCCAGACCCTGATCGTCAGTGCCAACAAGATCGCGACCGCACCGACATCGAACAGCACACCAACGATTCCATCGGTCGTGTTCGTGCCACCGTTTCGCCAGATCAGCGCGACCTTCGCGAGCCATGCCACGCCGCCGGTGACCGCAAGCACTCCTGCGACCCGTGTGCCCATGACTCGACGGTGGACGGATGTCCCAACGCACGATGATGGTCGCGTGCGGGAGATCTACCGAGACAACGGCGGCGAGCCGGAAGCGGACGCGGAGGCTGTGCCAGGCGTTCGTCCCGAGACCGACCGCGACGGCGATGTCCCGTCGCTCACGCTGGAAGTCGATGGAGAAGTGTTCTCCCTCCGGCCGGGCGAGTCCGGCGGCACGGACTACACGTGGCTCACCGGCCCGAACCTCGGCTATGGATTCAGCGTGAGCCCGGCGGCCGACGACGTGGCACAGCACCGGACGAACATCCGCGACTTCCTCTCGATGATCGATCCGAGGACCGGCTACATCGGGGAGGACTGAACCGCGCGTCCCCTCATGTCCCGGGTGTCAGCTCGTCTAGTCCTCGGCTGCTTGGGCGCGGGCGGGCCGTCGGAAGAACTGGGGGTAGGTGCCCGAGAGCGTGATCACCGTGGCGATGAAAAGAGCGAGCCACAGCGCCCATCCCCTCCGGTGGCCCGGAGGTCGTCCGCCAGGTAGCGGATCCA
>NZ_CAMPGZ010000165.1 GCF_946885725.1 uncultured Nocardioides sp. | reverse complement strand
CCTGCGGGAGGTGGGCCGGGGCGAGGAGGCGGCCGGCGAACTCGTCGGGGCTGCGTACGTCGACGAGGTTCTTCACGCCGATGGCCTCGACGACCTCGTCACGGAACGCGCGGATCGACGTGTCCTGCTCCTTGGCGGTGTAGGTGGTCTGCGCGCGCTGCGGCAGCTCGTCGGTCAGCTCGCGGCTGTCGAGCTCCCACTTCTTGCGGCCGCCGTCGAGGAGCTTGACGTCCTCGTGGCCGTAGAGCTTGAAGTACCAGTAGGCGTAGGCCGCGAACCAGTTGTTGTTGCCGCCGTACAGCACCACGGTGTCGTCGTTCGAGACACCCTTGCTCGAGAGCAGGGCCTCGAACTGCTGCTTGTTGACGAAGTCGCGGCGGACCTGGTCCTGCAGCTCGGTCGTCCAGTCGAGCTTGATGGCGCCCTTGATGTGGCCCTTGTCGTACGAGGTGGTGTCCTCGTCGACTTCGACCAGCACCACCTTGGGGTCGTCCAGGTGCTCCTGGACCCAGTCGGCGGTGACGAGTGCGGTGTCCCGGCTCATGTCAGTCCTTCCTTGCGCCGACCCTCGTCGGCTTGTCTTCGTGGTCGTGAGATGTGCGTCAGTTGGCCCGCGCCGGCGCCAGCCGCCGACCGAGCAGGTACAGCTCGCAGCCCAGGCAGAAGCCGAAGACCGCGTTGAGGAACGCCGCCGCGAGGGCGAGGCCCACCGCGACGGAGCCGAGCAGCGTCGCGCCGGCGAGGTAGCCGACGAGCGCCACCAGGGCGAAGCCGAGACCGACGCCCTGCGCGAACCGTGGTGGCGCCGGGTCCTCGAGCTCGGCCGGCGGCGCGAGACGCGGCCGGACGAGCGTGCGGAACACCCAGGAGTACGGCGTGCGCTGGATGCCGAGGACCGCACCGATCGCGAACACGACGGCCTGGACGCCGACGAGCACGAGCGTCAACGTCGACGGCGCCGCCAGCAGTGCGACCGCGAGCACGACCAAGGTCAGGCTCGCGACGAAGCGCGGGCCGCGCGGGTCGATGCCACGGCTCCCGATGCCGGGTGCGCCGGGCGTGCCGGTAGCACCGGTGCCCTGATTGATGGTGGTCGAGCTGCTCACGGTCATGGACGTCTCCTGCGCCAGTCGGAGGGGCAGGCCCGGACGGCGGGCCTGGGGGCACGGGCGCGTCAGCAACCCTCGACTCATTGTGTAGTGAGTCGCTACGAAAAGAAAGGTTGCGACGGTCCCGTCAGCGCATTCGACACAGCGCCGACCGGACGCGGCAGTGGTCGACTGCGCGCCGCTTGGTCAGCATGGTCGTGGACATGGCGTCCAGAGTAGGGGGCGGCCGATCCGGGCCACCAACGCGGGTCTCACATCGTGGATGAGGAGTCCAGTTTGTGGACGGGCCGGTCAGCGCAGCTGCGGGCGGACGTGCAGGCCGACGTCGGGGTCGACGACGACCTCCTGCCCGGCCGGGAGACCGTCGGCGTCGAGCACGGCGTCGATCGGTACGTTGCGCTTGACCATCGCCAGCGCGATCGGGCCCAGCTCGTGGTGCCGGGCCGAGCTGCCGACGAACCCGACCTGCTTGCCGTCGAGCAGCAGCGGGGCGCCCCGCTCCGGGAGCCGGTTGGCGGAGCCGTCGAGGTGCAGCAGCGTGAGCCGCCGCGGGGGCCGGCCCAGCGTGTGCACGCGCGCGACCGTCTCCTGGCCGCGGTAGCAGCCCTTGTCGAGGTGCACCGCGGTGCCGATCCAGCCGGCCTCGTTGGGGATCGTGCGGTGGTCGGTGTCGACGCCGAGCCGCGGCTCGCCGCGGGCGATGCGCAGCGCCTCGAACGCCCACATCCCGCAGGCGGGCGCGGCCGCCTGGGCGAACGTCGTGAGCTCGTCGCGCGGGACGAAGACGTAGCCGGAGTACGGCGCGCCGTCCACGCGTGCCTGCGGTCGCCACACGACGGCCAGCTCGTCGGTCACGTCGGCGACCTCGACGCGCATCATGAAGCGCATCCGGTCCAGCCACTCGACGAGCGCGGGGGCCTCACCGGGCTCGACGTGGGCGGTGAAGGAGTCGCCGTCGTCCACGCCGTACATCGCGTGCTCGACGTGGCCCTGCGGGCTGAGCACGAGCGCCCCGGTCACCTGACCCTGCGGCAGCGCCTCGAAGTGCTGGGAGGTCAGCGAGTGCAGCCAGGTCAGCCGGTCGGGGCCGGTGACCCGCACGACCCCGCGGTGGGACAGGTCGACGAAGCCCTCCCCCGACTCGAGCGTGCGCTGCTCGACGTTGAACGAGCCGTAGTGCGCCGCGACCGGCGCGTCGGGGCCGTCGCCGGCGACGGCGTCGGGCAGGTCCAGGAGGGGGCTGCGGTAGGTCATCTCCCTGCCATGGTCTCACCCGTCAGAAAACCGATCACGCGGCGAACGTGTGACTCGATCCGCTGCGCGGCGACCTCGGCGGCCTCGTCACCCTTGCCGTAGGGGTCGGCGACGTCGTCGGACGGCTCGGGTACGACGAACTCCTTGCGGAGCACCTCGGCGAGGGTTCGGCCCTGCAGGCCGGGGCCGGCCTGCTCGAACATCCGGGCCGCCTGGCCCAGCGTCAGCACGCGACGGAACAGCTCGGGCCGCTCGTCGAGGATGAACTGGCGGTGCTTCGCCTCGGCGGTGAGCACCAGGTCGGCCGCCGGGACCATGGCCAGGCTGAGGCGACGGCTGCGGAACCCCTCGGGGGAGACTCCCCGCCGGGTCAGCGTCGCCGCCATCGGCGGGTCCACCGGCGCGTCGACGAAGCCGCGCGTGCCCGCGCTGGCGACCTCGATCTCGCGGTTGTCGCCGAGCAGGTGCCGGCTCAACAGCTCGGCGAACGCGGACCGACAGATGTTCGCCGTGCACACGTAGAGCAGCGCCAGATGTCGGTGCGTCACCTGCACAGGGTAAGGACGACCTGGTTGGTTCAGTGCGAGATTGCCCGATCCAGGGTGGCCAGCACGGCCTGCTTGGTCGGTGCCCCGGCCGCGCGCGAGACCTCGCGGCCGGCGGAGTCGAGGACCAGGGTCGTCGGGGTGCGGAGGATGCCGAGCCGGCGGACCAGGTCGAGGTGGTGCTCGGCGTCGACCTCGACGTGCGTGACGCCGGGGACGATCTGCGCGACGTCGGCGAGCACCCGCCGGGTGGCCCGGCAGGGAGCGCAGAAGGCGGAGGAGAACTGCAGCAGCGTGGCCCGCTCCCCCAGCTCGTGCTCGATGTCGGAGCCGTCCAGCACGCTCGGTTCGGCCGGCTGGTCCGGCTCACCGGCGGCGGGCTCCAGAGCGGCGCCCCGCACCGGATGGGTGCCGCGGAAGCGGCCGTCACGCGCGGCCCGGAACAGGCCGAAGCCGGTCGCGGCCACCAGGACGGCGACGAGCACCCACGCTCCCTGTGTCATGGGAGTCCGAACAACGGGGGTACGTCGGACATTCCGGTCCGTAGGCTCACCGCATGCTCGCCGACGCCGCGCCGATGGTGGTGCTCGTCGCACTCGTGGTGGCCGCGGGCACGGCGGACCGCACCGGCCGACCGGGCGCGGTCGTGCTCGCCGTGGTGTCGGTGCTCTGGCTCCTGGTCAACGGCCCGGTCGAGGGGGTGGTGCTGCTGCCCGTGATTGCGGACCACGGCCTGACCGGGGCCGATCTCGCCGGGCTCGCGGGCCTCGCGCTCGCGGCCTGGCGCTGGCGTGGCCGGCAGCAGGGTCCGGGCTGATCAGCCACCGGCGAACGGGGGCAGCAGCTCGACGGTCTCCCCCGGCCGGATCTGCACCTCGGCCGGGTCGTGCGCGCCGACGGGTCGGTCGCCGACGAGCACCGAGCACACGGAGACGACGTCGGCGAGCTTCGGCCGGTCGGCGTGCCGCTCCCGGACCTGCTTGACCAGCAGGTCGAGCGTCGTGCCGTCGGCGCCGACGTCGAACCGGTCGGACTCCACGCCGGCCGCAGCGCGCGCAGCAGCCCAGTAGCGGACGGTCACGTGCCCCGTCCCGCCCGTGGACAAGTCCGGGTTTGCCTCGGCCATGTCCGATATCCTGCCGTATCGCTCAACGGCGAGCGGTTGCCAGTCCTTGTCCGCGCGGACATCGCCGGGAGGCGCGATGAGCGCACTGCTGCTGTTGACCAGCACGACCCAGCCCTCGGTCGACGTGCTGCCCGCGCTCGCCCTGCTGCCGCACTCGGTGCGCATCCTCCCCGCCGAGGGCAGCGCCCTGCTCGAGGCGCCCGACGCCGACGTGGTCCTCGTCGACGGCCGCAAGGAGCTCGCGCACGCCCGCGACCTGTGCCGGCTGATCCGCACGACCGGCTCCGACGCCCCGGTGATCCTGATCGTGACCGAGGGCGGCCTGTCGGTGGTCGCCGCCGACTGGGGCATGGACGACGTGCTGCTCCTCCCCGCCGGCCCGGCCGAGGTCGAGGCCCGCCTCCGGCTCGCGGTCGGCCGGCTCGTCGCACAGCGCGACACCGACGACCCCGACGCGCACATCATCCGCTCCGGCGAGGTCACCGTCGACGACGCGACCTACACCGCCAAGCTCGGGGGCCGTCCGCTGGACCTGACGTTCAAGGAGTTCGAGCTCCTCAAGTACCTCGCCCAGCACCCCGGCCGCGTCTTCACCCGCGAGCAGCTGCTGCAGGAGGTCTGGGGCTACGACTACTTCGGCGGCACCCGCACGGTCGACGTGCACGTGCGCCGGCTGCGCGCCAAGCTCGGCCCGGACCACGAGACGCTGATCGGCACCGTCCGCAACGTCGGCTACCGGTTCGTGCTGCCGCCCAAGGACGCCTCGGCCGAGCGCGCCACCAGCGACGTCTGAACCGGCTCGCGCTGGTCGGGCAGGGTCACGGGCTGGGCCGATACGGGCTCGGCAGGCACGGGCTCGGCAGGCGCGGGCTCGACCGGGATGGCCAGGATCGGCTCCGGGTCGGGCGTGCGGCCGGTACGCCGTACCGCCGCCGGCAGCGAGTCCTCCAGCCAGGACATCCAGAGCAGGAAAGCCAGGCACAGCCAGGGGAACACCAGGACCCCCGCCAGCATCGTCAGCAGCTCGAACATCGACGGCTCCTAGAGTTCGTGCCATGACGGAGGCGGTACGGCGGGTCACGCCGGAGGAGTTCGACTGGGCGGCACCCTCGCGGGTGGCCGGGGCGGTGCGCGCGGTGGTCGAGGCCGCGGAGAAGGCCGACGGCGCCGCGCCGCTGGACGAGGCGGCGCTGCTGCGGCTGCGGCACGACGGCATCGCCGGCGGCGTGCTGCTGGTCTCCGACGACCCGCCGGTCGGGTTCGCGCTGGTGACGCCCGGCCCGGACGGCGGCGACCTGGCGGTCGTCGTGCATCCCGACGCGCGCAACGAGGGCCGCGGCCGGGACCTGGTGGAGCTGGCGCTGGAGTCGGCCGACGTGACCTCGGCCTGGTCGCACGGCAACCATCCCGCCGCGGCCCGACTGGCGGCGACGTTCGACTTCGAGCGGGTGCGCGACCTGTGGGTGATGCGCCGCCCGCTGCGCGACCTGCCCCCGCTGCCCGAGCCACCGGCCGGCATCGCCGTACGCACGTTCGAGCCCGGCCGCGACGAGGAAGCCTTCCTCGCACTCAACGCCGAGGCGTTCGCCTCCCACCCGGAGCAGGGCCGGATGACGCGGCGCGACCTCGACGAGCGGATGGCGGAGGCGTGGTTCGACCCGGAGGGCTTCTTCGTCGCCGAGGCCGAGCAGTCCCCCGGACGCCTCGTGGGCTTCCACTGGACCAAGGTGCACGACGGCCCCCCGCCTGTAGGGGAGGTCTACGTCGTCGGTGTGTCGCCGTCGGCGCAGGGCTCCGGGCTCGGTAGGCACCTTACGCTCACCGGCCTGCACCACCTGGCCGGTCGCGGCCTGGGCGAGGTGCTGCTGTACGTCGAGTCCGACAACGCCGCTGCTATCGCGGTGTACTCACGCCTCGGGTTCACGCACGCCGACGCCGACACCCACGTGCAGTACCGCCGCCGCTAACCAGCGAGCCGCTGCTTCACCAGCGCGGCGATCTCGGCGACGGCCGCGCGCTGGGTGCGGCCCACCCCGACCACGTTGAAGAACCCGTGCACGAAGCCGGCGTAGCGGCGCAGCGTGACGTCCACCCCGGCGTCGGCCAGCGTCCGAGCCCACGCCTCGCCCTCGTCGCGCAGCGGGTCGAAGCCGGCGGTCACGACGATCGCGGGTGCGAGCCCGTCTGGGATCTTCTCGGTGAACGCGATCGACACCTCGGGGTCGCGCCGGTCGGCGTCGCGGACGTAGGTGCGGTCGGCGAGGTCGATGAACTCCGACGTCAGGTAGAAGCCGTCGCCGAACAGCCGGCGGCTCTCGCTGGGCCGCACCATGTCGGCCACCGGGTAGACCAGCAGCTGCAGCGCGCACGGCACGCCGGCCTCCGCGGCGCGACGTGCGACGATCGCGGACAGGCAGCCACCGGCGGAGTCACCTCCGACCCCGATCCGCTCGGGGTCCGCGCCGAGCCGGTCGGCGTGCTCCACCGTCCACTGGTACGCCGCCCACGCGTCGTCGACCGCCGCCGGGTAGGGGTGCTCCGGGGCGAGGCGGTAGTCGACGGCGAGCACCCGCACGCCGGCGCGCTCGGCCATCAGCCGGCAGGTCGCGTCGTGCGAGTCGAGGCCGCCGTACATGAAGCCGCCGCCGTGCAGGAACACCAGCAGCGGCGTGCCCGTCGCGGCACCGCGCGGCACGTAGAGCCGGGCCCCGATCGGTCCGTCGCCGCCGGGTACGTCGAGGTCGCGCACCTCGCCGATCGGCTGCCGCCCGCCGGCCAGCCGCGCCTGCCGGTCCAGCAGCGTCCGGGCCTCCGGGAACGGCAGCCGCTCGACCGACGGCTCGCGGACGAGCGAGCGGATCCGCAGCAGCCACTGGGTCTCGACGTCGAGCGTCTGCCCGTCGAGCACCACCGGGCGGCCGGCGACCAGCCGCATGACCGGGCGGGGCAGGGCCATCAGGCCGCGGAACGCCGCCGCCTCGGCGCGGGCCAGGAGCGCGTGTGCCATGGGCGGCAACCTAGCGGCATTTGTCTACCCGCGGTTCGCCCGGTGGTGCCACGATGACGAGGTGACCCTGGAGAGCACCACCGGCCGGCCGCTCAGCGTGGTCCCCGAGGAGACGTTCGACGTCGAGCCGCCGTACGACGCGGCCGCGGACGACCTGCCCGCCGACCGGTTCCTCGACCGGGAGCTGTCCTGGCTGCACTTCAACACCCGCGTGCTGGAGCTGGCCGAGGACCCGAACGTGCCGCTGCTGGAGCGGGTCCGGTTCCTGGCGATCTTCGCCTCCAACCTCGACGAGTTCTTCATGGTCCGCGTGGCCGGCCTCAAGCGGCGGATCGCGGCCGGCGTCGCCGTACCGTCGGCCGCCGGGCTGATGCCGCGCGAGGTGCTGGAGCGGATCTGGGCCGCGACCTCGGACCTGATGCAGCGGCACGCGTCGGTGTTCCGCGACGACATCGTGCCGGCCCTCGCGAAGCACGACATCGAGCTGCTGCGCTGGTCGGAGCTGTCCGCCGAGGAGCAGAAGTTCTGCAAGCGGCTGTTCAAGGACCGGGTGTTCCCGGTGCTCACGCCGCTGGCGGTCGACCCCGCGCACCCGTTCCCCTACATCAGCGGGCTGTCGCTCAACATCGCGGTGCTGGTGCGCAACCCCAAGACCGGCAAGGAGCACTTCGCGCGGGTGAAGGTGCCGCCGATCTTCGACCGGTTCGTCGCGGTCGGCGAGCAGCGGTTCGTGCCGCTGGAGGACGTGATCGGCGCGCACCTGAAGCGGCTGTTCCCGGGGATGGAGATCCTCGGCGTGCACACGTTCCGGGTCACCCGCAACGAGGACCTCGAGGTCGAGGAGGACGACGCGGAGAACCTGCTCGCCGCGCTCGAGAAGGAGCTGCTGCGGCGACGGTTCGGCCCGCCGGTGCGGCTCGAGGTCGAGGAGACGATGGACGACCACGTGCTCGACCTGCTCGTCTCCGAGCTCGGCGTCTCCGAGGCCGAGGTGGTGCGGCTGCCCGGCCCGCTCGACCTGCGCGGGCTGCACGACATCGCCGACATCGACCGGGCCGAGCTGAAGTACCCGGCGTTCGTGCCGACGACGCACCCGCAGCTGGCCGAGGTCGAGTCGGCGTCGCCGGTCGACGTGTTCGCGGCGCTGCGCCGGCACGACGTACTGCTGCACCATCCCTACGACTCGTTCGCCACCTCGGTGCAGCGGTTCATCGAGCAGGCGGCCGCCGACCCGCGCGTGCTGGCGATCAAGCAGACGCTGTACCGCACCTCCGGCGACTCCCCGATCATCGACGCCCTCATCGACGCGGCCGAGGCCGGCAAGCAGGTGCTGGTGCTCGTCGAGATCAAGGCGCGGTTCGACGAGCAGGCCAACATCACCTGGGCGCGCAAGCTCGAGCAGGCCGGCTGCCACGTCGTCTACGGCCTGGTCGGGCTCAAGACGCACTGCAAGCTCGCGATGGTGGTGCGCGACGAGCCCGAGGGCATCCGGCGCTACCTCCACATCGGCACCGGCAACTACAACCCGAAGACCGCGCGGCTCTACGAGGACTACGGGCTGCTCACCTGCAACGAGCAGATCGGCGAGGACGTCGCGCACCTCTTCAACAACCTGTCGGGCTTCTCCCGCAACGCCTCCTACGAGCGGCTCCTGGTCGCGCCCGACTCCGTGCGCGACGGGATCATCGAGCGCATCGAGCGGGAGGTCGAGCACCACCGGGCCGGCCGTCCCGCGCGCATCCGGATCAAGGCGAACTCGATCGTCGACGAGGCGGTCATCGACGCGCTCTACCGCGCCTCGATCGCCGGGGTGCCGATCGACCTGCTGATCCGCGGCATCTGCGCGCTGCGGCCCGGTGTGCCGGGCTGCTCGGAGACGATCCGCGTGCGTTCCGTGCTGGGCCGGTTCCTCGAGCACAGCCGGGTGTTCTGGTTCGAGAACGGCGGCGAGCCGAGCGCCTGGATCGGGTCGGCCGACCTCATGCACCGCAACCTCGACCGGCGGGTGGAGTGCCTGGTGGAGCTGCCCAACCCCATCGCCGTCGAGGAGGTCGGCCGGATGCTCGACCTGGCGTTCGACGACCGTACGTCGTCGTGGTGGCTGCGCCCGGACGGCACCTGGGAGCGGCACCACCTCGACGCCGAGGGCATGCCGCTGCGGGACCTGCAGGAGACGCTGCGCTCCACACGACGGCGGCGCCGGACCACGATGGCCGCGGCCGCGACGCCGGCCTGAGCCTCAGCAGGTCGCGAACAGCACCGGCCCGGACGTCAGGTCGCTGAACACGAACTCCGCGTCGGTCGGCGCGAGCTCGAGCACGACGGTGTCGCCGTCGGCCTCGCCGGACTCGACCGTGAACCGGTCCGGGAACGTGCCGCCCTGGCCCGGCGCCTCCCCGGCCGCGA
>NZ_CAMPGZ010000164.1 GCF_946885725.1 uncultured Nocardioides sp. | reverse complement strand
GTCGCGGTCGTCGTCGCGGTCGTCGTCGCGGTCGTCGTCACCGTCGTCGTCACCGTCGTACGTCGGGCCGAACAGGACGTTGTCCAGGGCCCACGGTGTGTGCGGTCGCCACACCAGCCACAGGGACGCGAGCATCAGGCCCACGTCGCGCGCGATCTCCCAGGGGTACGCCGCCGTGGCGTCCTGCACCGAGCCCCCACCGCCGCCGAAGCAGCCGCACTCGATCGACAGCCCACGTGTCCAGGCCGACGCGATGCCGACGACGAAGGCCAGCATCAGCACCGCAGACACGGCGGCCGACACACGCGTCAGCAGCCCGAGGATCAGGCAGAGGCCGACGATGATCTCGAGCACGGGAAGGGAGTGGCCGACGAACGGCACGATCGCCTCCGGCAGCAACCGGTAGTTGCGGACCGCGCGCACGCTCTCGGTCGGGTCCGGCAGCTTCAGGGCGCCGGCGACCAGCCACACGCCGCCGACGACGACGCGGGCGAGGACCCCCAACCAATGCATGAACAAAGCCTAGGGACCCGTTCTGAGAGCAGCCTGAGGCGCAGGTCCCGCGCTCGGGGGCCCGAAGTCCCGAGCGCGAAGGCGAATCCCGGGGGTCGAGTAGCCTCCTAGGCGTGAACGACCGTCTGGTGTGGATCGACTGTGAGATGACCGGCCTCGACCTCGGGGCCGACGCCCTGATCGAGGTGGCGGCGCTCGTCACCGACTTCGAGCTGAACGTGCTCGGTGAGGGCGTGGACGTTGTCGTGAAGCCTCCGCCAGAGGCGCTGGACCAGATGGACGAGTTCGTCCGCGACATGCACACCACCTCCGGGTTGCTCGAGCAGCTCGACGGCGGGGTCACGCTGGAGGAGGCGGAGCAGCAGGTGCTCGCCTATATCCGAGAGTTCTGTCCCGAGGGCAGCCGTCCGCCGCTGGCCGGCAACACTGTCGCCACCGACCGCTCGTTCCTGGCCCGGGACATGCCGGACCTCGAGTCCTACCTGCACTACCGGATCGTCGACGTGTCCTCGATCAAGGAGCTGGCCCGGCGGTGGTACCCGCGGGCGTACTTCAACTCCCCGGCCAAGTCCGGGAACCACCGGGCCCTGGCCGACATCCAGGAGAGCATCGAGGAGCTGCGCTACTACCGGGCGGCCATCTTCGTGCCGCCGCCCGGCCCGGACACCGACACCGCCCGGGCCCTCGCTGCCGAGCACGGCGGATCGCTCACGGGTGCCATCCCCGAGTCCGCGGAGTCCGGCGAGAAGGCCGAGACGAAGGACACTCCCGGGGCGGGCTCCGGAGACGACTCCCCCGGTTCGAGCACCCCCGACGAACCGGTACACTGATCGCTGCTTCGGCTCTCCCGCCCTGCGGCGGAGGGGCCGTTGCACTGTCGGCCGGGGTTGCACACACGGCCGCATGGTGGGTGTAGCTCAGCTGGTAGAGCGCTGCGTTGTGGTCGCAGATGTCGCGGGTTCAAGTCCCGTCACTCACCCCAGTACGGCGAGGTCACGAGGCCTCCGCCGCGGGTGGCACCGTCCTTCGAGGTACCCCTCCGGCTCCCGGCTCAGCCCTGGGAGCTGCGGACCTCCTGGGCCGTCGCGAGCAGCTCCTCGGCGTGAGCCAGCGCGGTCTCGGAGTCCTCGAGCCCGGCGAGCATGCGCGAGAGCTCACGGACCCGGCCGCTGTCGTCGAGCGTCGTCAGGCCCGACGTGGTGACCGTGCCGTCGTGGCTCTTGACCACGACGACGTGCTGGTCGGCGAACGCCGCCACCTGCGGCAGGTGGGTGACGACCAGGACCTGGGCGTGCCGGGCGAGCATCGCGAGCCGGCGGCCGACCTCGACCGCGGCCTTGCCGCCGACGCCGGCGTCGACCTCGTCGAAGACGAACGTCGGGACCGGATGGGTCGCGGCCAGTGCGACCTCGACCGCGAGCATCACGCGGCTGAGCTCACCGCCGGAGGCGCCCTTGCCGAGCGGACGTGGCTCCGCACCGCGGTTGGCCGCCAGCATCAGCTCGACGTCGTCGAGGCCTGAGGGGCCGTAGCGCAGCCGGCGGTCGCCGACGACCAGGCCGTCGGGGTCGTCGTGCTGGGTGACGGCCACGGTCACGACCGCGTGCGGCATGGCCAGCGCGGTCAGCTCCCCGGTGACGACCGCGCCGAGTTTTGCTGCGGCCTTCTCGCGCAGCGCGGACAGCGCCGCACCCTGCTCGGCCAGCTTGGCGCGCAGCGCGTCAACCTCGGCGCGCAGCTGCTCGATGCGCTCGTCGGTGCCCTCGAGCTCGAGGAGGCGGGCGCTCCCCTGCTCAGCCCAGGCGAGCACCTCGTCGATGGTCTCGCCGTACTTCCGGGTCAGCGCGGTCAGCGCGGCCCGACGCTCCGAGACCGCCGCGAGGCGAGCCGGGTCGGTCTCGAGGGAGGCGGCGTAGGACGACACGTCGGCGGCGACGTCGGAGAGCAGGTAGCTGACCTCGGCCAGCCGGTCGGCAAGCGAAGCGGCCTCGGCGTCGTGGTCGCGCACACCGTCGAGCAGCTTCCGGGCCGCGGACACCGCGCCCAGCGCGTCGGTGCCGACATCGCCGGCGGTGGACTCGCTGGACAGGCACTCGCGGGCCTGCTCGGCCGCGGTGCGGAGGGTGTCGGCGAAGCCGAGGCGAGACTCCTCGGCCGCAAGTGCGGCGTCCTCCCCCTGCTGGGGGTCCACCTGCTCGACCTCGTTGAGCCCGAACCGGAGCAGGTCGGCCTCCCGGGCCCGCTCGCGCGCGGTCTCGGTGACCTCGCGGAGCTCGGTCTCGACGGCGCGGAGCCGGTCGTAGGTCGCGGTGTACGCCGCGCGCGCCTTGTCGGCCTTGCGACCGGCGAACCGGTCGAGCGCATCACGCTGCGCGGCCGGCTGGAGCAGGCGGTGCTGGTCGGACTGGCCGTGCACCGCGACCAGGGGGTCGATGAGGCCGGACAGCGCGCTGACCGGCACGCTGGCGCCGCCTGCGAACGCGCGGGACCGGCCCTCGGCTGAGATCTGCCGGGCGACCACGAGCGCGTCGTCCTCGACCTCGCCGCCGAGCTCGTCAACGCGCGCGGCCAGCGGCTTCGACCACCGCTCCGAGCCGTTGACGAGCCGGACCAGCCCTTCGACGCGGGCGTGCTTCGCGCCCCTCCGGACCGCGCCGGTGTCGGCGCGGCCGCCGAGCAGCAGCCCGAGGGCGGTGACGACCATGGTCTTGCCGGCCCCGGTCTCGCCGGTGATGGCGGTGAAGCCGGGGCCGAGCTCGAGCGTGCTCTCCTCGATCACGCCCAGCGAGGCGATGCGGATCTCCTCGATCACGTCGCGTCTCCCGGTGTATCTCCCTGGGCACTGTTTGCCTCGTTGTCGCGGCGGCGGCGCTCGGCGGCGCCGCGCCAGCCGGTGACGGGCAGGTCGAACTTGGCGACGAGCCGGTCGGTGAACGGGGCCTGGTGCAGCCGCACCAGACGCACCGGCGTCCGCCCCCGGCGTACCTCGACCCGAGCCCCCACCGGCAGGTCAACCGTCCTCCGCCCGTCGCACCAGAGCACGCCGACGCCGTCTGTGCGCTCCTGCACCTCGACGGCGAGGACCGAGGCCGGGGAGACGACCAGCGGTCGGGCGAACAGCGCGTGGGCGCTGATCGGCACCATCAGCAGGGCCTCGACCTCGGGCCAGACGATCGGTCCGCCGGCGGAGAAGTTGTAGGCCGTGGACCCGGTCGGCGTGGCGCACACGACGCCGTCGCAGCCCCACCGGGACAGCGGCCGCCCGTCGACCTCGACGACGACCTCGAGCATGCGTTCGCGGGCGGCCTTCTCGACACTGGCCTCGTTGAGCGCCCAGGTCTCGGCGACGAGCTCGCCGTCTCGGTAGACGCGCACCTCGAGCGTGAGCCGCTCGTCGGAGGAGTACTGCTGCGCCACCACCGCGTCGATCGTGAACTCGACATCGTCGTGCTCGGCCTCGGCGAGGAAGCCGACGTGGCCGAGGTTGACGCCCAGCAGCGGAGTGCCCGAGGCACGGGTCATCTCGGCCGCTCGCAGGATCGTGCCGTCGCCGCCGACGACCACGACGATCTCGCAGCCCGCGGACGCGGCCGGGCCGGCCTCCGCGACGTCGAGGTCCGGCAGGTCGAGCGCGAGCTCGGCGGCCTCGTCGGCGAGCAGGCGCACTCCGAGGCCGTGATCGGCGAGGGCGCGGCAGACCCGAGCCGCGACGACGCGTGCGTCCTCGCGACCCGTGTGCGCGACCACCATCACGCGCCGATCGGTGCGTGGGTCGGCCTGGGTCGAAGTCACGGTCCTACCTTGTCAGAGCGCTCCCCCAGGGAAGCGGTACGGCGTACCTCGTCGTGCACAGCGGCGGCGTCTACGCTGCCGGGTCCGTGGCGCAGCCACAGGAAGTACTCCACGTTGCCCGAGGGTCCGGGCAGCGGGCTGGTGGTGACTGCGCGAGCGCCCCAGCCGCGCTCGGCAGCCGCGTCGAGCACGCTGCGCACGGCCTCCGCTCGCAGGTCGAGGTCGCGCACGACGCCGCCCTTGCCGACCTTGTCCTTGCCCACCTCGAACTGCGGCTTGACCATCAGCGCGAGGTCGCCGTCCTCGCTGGTCACCGCGAGCAGCGGGTCGAGCACGAGCCGCAGTGAGATGAACGACAGATCGCCCACCACCACGTCGACCGGGCCACCGATCATCTCGGCGGTGAGCTCGCGGATATTGGTGCGGTCGTGGATCTTCACGCGTTCGTCCTGCTGCAGCGACCAGGCGAGCTGGCCGTGGCCGACGTCGACGGCGACGACCTCGGTCGCGCCGCGGCGGAGCAGCACGTCGGTGAACCCGCCGGTGGAAGCGCCCGCGTCGAGGCAGCGCCGGCCTGTCACGGACAGGCCGAGGGGCTCGAACACGTCGAGCGCACCGGCGAGCTTGTGCCCGCCGCGCGAGACGTAGTCCGGGCGGTCGTCCCGCTCGAGCACGACCAGGGCCACGTCGGTCGTCACGCCGGTGGCCGGCTTGGTGGCGATGACGCCGGCGACCTTGACGCGTTTGTCGGCGATCAGCTCGGAGGCGTGCTCACGGGACCGCGCCAGCCCCCGGCGTACCAGCTCGGCGTCGAGGCGGAGTCGTCGTGGCGGCACGTCGGTGCGGTCAGGTCAGGGCTGCGACGGCGGGGTGTTGCCGGCGTCGGAGAGCGCGCCGCGGAGGGCGTCGTGGGCGGCCTCGAACACCGCCACGTGCTCCTCGACGGGCAGCTCGTCGAGGCCGGAGAGCGACTCGAGCACCGCGTCCACGCGCGGGTCGCCGGTCGGCTCGGGCTGCGGGGCAGGCTCCTCGACGACGTCGGTCTCGGCGGAGGTGAAGGCGTTCTCGGTCACGGGCAAACGGTACTCGGCGGCGTCACGCCCTCGGCGCTGCAGGGGGTCCCCGCCGTGTCGAGGTGTCGCCAGGCCGCGACCGCGGCGGCGCGCCACCAGTCCTCGGGGCTGCCGTCGCCGGTGACCGCGAGGGTGCCACCATCGACCGAAGCTCGCCAGCCGCCGCAGCGGGCGCCGCCGCCTCCCTCGTCCAGGTCGACCGGCGGATGCGGGGTGCCCAGCCCGGACAGATCGGCCGAGAGGTACGTCGGCCGCAGGGCCGGCGGCGCCGTCACGAGCTCGGCCAGACCGGTTACGCCGGTGAGCACCAGCAGGCTGTCGTGCCCGGTGTTGTTGGCGCCCTCGATGTCGGTGTCGAGCCGGTCGCCCACGACCAGGGGCCGGCGGCCGCCGACACGCAGGACGGTCTCCTCGAACAGCGGTGCCAGCGGCTTGCCGGCGACGGTCGGTTCCACGCCGGCGAACCGGCTCACCGCGTCGACCAGCACGCCGTTGCCAGGCCCCTTGCCGCGCGGCGTCGGCACGCTCCAGTCGGTGTTGGCGGCCACCCACGGCAGCCCGCGGGCGACCAAGATCGCGCCGTCGCTGACGGTGCCCCAGGAGAGCCTGCGGTTGTAGCCGCTCACCACCGCTGCCGGGTCGTCGTCGAACCGCTGGGTGGGTACGAGGCCCCGCTCCTCGAGCGCCTGGAACAGCCCGTCGCCGCCGATCACGAACACTCGGGAGCCGGGCTCGACCATCGACGCCAGCAGCCGGGCAGCCGCCTGGGCGCTGGTCACCACGTCGTGTGGGCCCGCCTCGACGCCGAGCTCGGTGAGGTGCTCGGCCACGACGGCCGGCGGGCGCGCCGCGTTGTTGGTGACGAACGCCAGGCGCATCCCCGCCGCGCGTGCGGCGGCCAGGTGCTTTGCCGCACCCGGTACCGCGTCACGACCGACGTAGACCACGCCGTCGAGGTCGAGGATGGCCAGGTCGTAGGCGTCCCACAGCGCCGACGCACAGGCTCCCAGCACAGGCGTTCCCCTTTCCGTACGATGCCCCGATGGCCCAGGATCCCGCAGCCCGAACGACTGCCACGGACGGGGCTGATCGGCGGCCGTTCACGCTGACGCCGTTCCGCGGGCTCCGGTTCGACCCGGAGACGGTCGGTGACCTGTCGACGGTCATCTCCCCGCCGTACGACGTGCTCGACGCGGACACTGTCCGCACGCTCGAGAACGCCAACCGCCGCAACGTCGTCCGCCTGATCCTGTCACGGCGCTTCCACCCGCCCTACGTGGCGGTCGGCGAGCGGCTCGAGAAGTGGCGCGCGAAGTCCTACCTCCGGCCGGACGACCAGCCGACGCTGTACCTCTACGAGTACACCGCCGAGGGCACCACGGTGCGCGGTCTCATCGGCCTGGTCGGTCTACGCGCCGAGCACGAGCGCGTGATCCTGCCGCACGAAGACGTGATGGCCGGGCCGGTCGACGACCGCGCGATGCTGATGCGCACCACGCGCACCAACCTCGAGCCGATCCTGCTCTCGCACCGCGGCACCGACCGGCTGCGGGACCTGCTCGCCGCCGTCGCGACCGAGCCGCCGGAGACGGACGTGGTCGCCCTCGACGGCAGCGCGCACCGGCTCTGGGCGATCGTCGACCCGTGGGTCCAGGAGACCGTGGCCTGCGAGCTCGTCGGCACGCAAGCCCTGATCGCCGACGGCCACCACCGCTACGCCGCCTACCTGCGGCTGCAGGAGGAGATGCGCGACCCGGACGCCCCGCCGGGGACGTCACCGTGGGACCACGGCCTGGCGATGCTGGTCGACGAGGAGGATGCGCCGCTGCGGGTCGGCCCGATCCACCGCTCGATCGCGGCTCTCACCCTGTCGGACCTGCAGGACCTCGCCGACGACCACGACCACGAGCTCACCACCTGCGCGGACCGGGAGTCGGCCTTCGCCGCACTGACGTCGGCCGATCCGAAGATCGCGTCGTTCGTGGTCAGCGACGGCCTCTCGTGGGCCGTGCTGCGGGTCCCCCGCACGAACGAGGTGGACGCCGCCGTGCTGCACGAGCGGCTCATGCCCGACTGGCGCATCGCCGAGGAGCAGGTCGGCTACCACCACAGCCTCGACCAGGCGCTGCGCGCTACGATCCGTGCCGTCGGCCTCGTCGTCGCCCTGCGCCCGCCCACCGTGGCGGAGGTGCGCGGCACCGCGGCTCGCGGCGAGAGGATGCCTCGGAAGTCGACGTCGTTCGGGCCGAAGCCCCGGATGGGCGTGGTGATGCGCGACCTGCGCGACGGCTGACGCCCCCGGAGCCGTCAGGCACGAGCACGGCTCGCACGCAGCACCTCGACCTCCAGGCGCGTGCCCGTAGCCTCACCGGACCGGTAGAAGCGCCGGCGCAGCGCGCCCTCGACCGACGCCTGGTCACCGACCGCCCATCCACTGACGGATCTTCGCGCTCGCGCGCCGAACGCGACGCAGTCGACCCAGTCGCTCGTCTGCCTCGACCCCTTGGACATCGGTGTCGCAGCACGCGGCATCGACAGCCGGAACGTGACGATCACGTCACCACTGGGCAGGACGCGTTCCTCCGGGGCGGACGTCACCCGTCCGCTCAGCCGCACCTCGTTGGCGGACACGACCACCGTGTCCTCGTCGCTGGTCTTCGTGTGCATCAGCACCACCTCCGCGACGAGCCTCGCGGCCTCCGCCCCGTCCAGCCCGGCCGTCAGGGCGAGCTGTGGACTGACCCTGTCAGCGCACGGCTGGGGACGAGAAACGGCTCAGCCGGCAGCCTCGAGCTCGGCCGCCCGCTCCGCGGCGTCGGTGATCTCGTTGCCGTCTACGCCCACGGTGCGGTGGAACCACTCGATCGCCTCGGCGGTCCGGCCGGCCGCAGCGAGCGTGTCGGCATACGTGTACCGGAGCCGGGCCACCCAGTCCGCGCGCGAGCGGGTGCGCAGCGGCGCGGCCTCGAGCGTGCGCAGCGCGGCGTCGATCTGGCCGAGATCGCGACGGGCGCCGGCCTCGACGATCGTCATCTCGGCCTTGAGCGCATCCTCGAGGTTCACGACCGCCGGGTTCCGGGCGAGGTCCAACGCCTTCTCCGGGCGCCCGAGCGCGCGCTCGCAGTCGGCCATCACCGGCAGGTACTCGTTGTTGCCGTTCATCCGCTTCGCGGCGCGAAGCTCGGACAGCGCCTCGGCGTACTCGCCGGCGTGGTACGCCGCCTCGCCGCACGCCTCCCGCACCACGGCGATGCGCGCTGCTCGCGCCCGTGCGGCGAGCGTGTGCTGGTAAGCGGTCTTGGGGTCGGTGTCGATCAGCCGGCCGGCAGCCACGAGGTGACGCGCGACGCGCGCGGCGAGCTTCTCCGGAAGCCCCTTCAGCTGGGCAGCGACCGAGCGGTCGAGCTCGCGCCCGGTGATGTCCGGATCGAGCGGCGGGCCGTCGTAGCGGGCCTGCTCGGTGGTGCGGGCCGCATCGGTCCTGGAGTCGCTGCGCCGCGGACCCCGGTCGTCGCGGCGCGGGCCACCGCGCCCCTGGCCGCCGGCGCTGCGCTGCGGACGTCCCCCGGTCTGGCCCCCTCGGTTGCCGGCACGACCCCCGGTGGGTCGACCCTCACGGCGCGGGCCATCGGAACGCCTCTCGGCCACGACTACTCCTTCTCGCGGATGCGTATCTACTCAGCGCGGGTGCGCCCACCATCATGCTCGGCGGACAAGCTCTGCACACGTGGGGGCGCACCTTCGGGGCACACCTCCGGGTCCTACGCGACCGCGACGTGCAGCCGAGCCAAAACCCGGGAAACGTCGAAAGGGCCACCTGAGACAGGTGGCCCTTTCGGAAAAGTTGTCCGGCGACGTCCTACTCTCCCACAACCTCCCGGTTGCAGTACCATCGGCGCTGAAAGGCTTAACTTCCGGGTTCGGAATGGAGCCGGGTGTTTCCCTTTCGCTATGGCCGCCGAAACTCTATGGAGTTAGATCAACCAACTCTCAAGTCTCGTGACTTGTTCGTTGGTTCCCGACCGTAACTCGGGAACCACACAGTGGACGCGCAACATCTTTGAGGGACAAGCCCTCGGCCTATTAGTACCGGTCGGCT
>NZ_CAMPGZ010000163.1 GCF_946885725.1 uncultured Nocardioides sp. | reverse complement strand
ACGCTCGACGAGTACCGCAAGCACCTCGAGAAGGACGCCGCGCTGGAGCGCCGCTTCCAGCCGATCCAGGTCCAGGAGCCCTCGATCGCCCACACGATCGAGATCCTCAAGGGCCTGCGCGACCGCTACGAGGCGCACCACCGCGTGACGATCACCGACGAGGCGCTGGTCTCGGCTGCCACGCTGGCCGACCGCTACGTCTCGGACCGGTTCCTGCCGGACAAGGCGATCGACCTCATCGACGAGGCGGGCTCGCGGCTGCGCATCCGCCGGATGACCGCGCCGCCGGACCTGCGCGAGTTCGACGACAAGATCGCCGACGTACGCCGCCGCAAGGAGAGCGCGATCGACAGCCAGGACTTCGAGCTGGCCGCCTCCCTGCGCGACGAGGAGAAGAAGCTCATCGTCGCCAAGGGCGAGCGGGAGAAGCAGTGGAAGGCCGGCGACATGGACGTCGTCGCGGAGGTCGACGAGGAGCTCATCGCCGAGGTCCTCGCGGTCGCGACGGGCATCCCGATCGTGAAGCTCTCCGAGGAGGAGTCGAGCCGGCTGCTCCGGATGGAGGAGGAGCTGCACAAGCGCGTCATCGGTCAGGAGGAGGCCGTCAAGGCGCTCTCCCGGGCGATCCGGCGTACTCGTGCGGGTCTGAAGGACCCGAAGCGTCCCGGCGGTTCGTTCATCTTCGCCGGCCCCTCGGGTGTCGGTAAGACCTGGCTGTCCAAGACGCTCGCCGAGTTCCTCTTCGGCGACGAGGACGCGCTGATCCAGCTCGACATGTCGGAGTTCAGCGAGAAGCACACCGTCTCGCGGCTGTTCGGCTCGCCGCCGGGCTACGTCGGCTACGAGGAGGGCGGCCAGCTCACCGAGAAGGTGCGCCGCAAGCCGTTCTCCGTGGTGCTCTTCGACGAGGTGGAGAAGGCCCACCCGGACATCTTCAACTCGCTCCTCCAGATCCTGGAGGAGGGCCGGCTCACCGACTCGCAGGGTCGCGTCGTCGACTTCAAGAACACCGTCATCATCATGACGACCAACCTCGGCACCCGCGACATCAGCAAGGGCGTCAACCTCGGCTTCAGCCAGACCGGCGACTCCGAGGGCTCCTACCAGCGGATGAAGGCGAAGGTCTCGGAGGAGCTCAAGCAGCACTTCCGCCCCGAGTTCCTCAACCGCGTGGACGAGATCGTCGTCTTCCCGCCGCTGTCGCAGGAGCAGATCGTCGCGATGGTCGACAACATGATCGCCGGCGTGGAGCTGCGGCTGCGCGACCGCGACATGTCGATCGAGCTGACCCAGGCCGCGAAGGACCTGCTCGCCAAGCGGGGCTTCGACCCGGTGCTCGGCGCGCGGCCGCTGCGCCGCACGGTCCAGCGCGAGATCGAGGACGCCCTCGCCGAGAAGATGCTGTACGGCGAGGTCGGCCCCGGCCAGATCGTGCTGGTGGACGTCGAGGGCGAGGGCGTCGACGCGACGTTCACGTTCAAGGGCAACCCCCGCAGCGAGCTGCCCGACCTGCCCCCGCTGGAGGAGGCGGCCACCGGCGAGTCCGGCGGCAGCACCGCCGCGGAGAGCTGACCGGCCCAACGCACGCGACACGAGGGCGTCCCCGTCAGGGGGCGCCCTCGTGTCGCGTCCGGGTTCAGTGCGCGCCGTGCAGGTTGAGCACCACGACGCCGACGATGATCATCGCCAGCGCCGCGGCCTTGACCAGGTCGAGGCGCTCGTCGAGGAACAGCAGCCCGATCACCACGATCCCGGCGGTGCCGAGACCGGACCAGACCGCGTAGGCCACCGACACCGAGATGTGCTTGACGACCAGCGCCAGCAGCCAGATCGAGATCGCGTAGCCGAGCAGCACGAAGGCCGTCCAGCCCGGCTCGCGGAAGCCCTGCGTGCGCGGCAGCGAGGCGGTGCTCACGACCTCCACGGCGATCGCCGCCAGCAGGATCAGCCATGCGCCCAACATCGTCGGACCTCCTCGTACGCCCGCCTGTAGCAGTCGCTACAACGGTCCAACTGTAGCAGTCGCTACACTGCTCGGTATGAGTCGCGAGACGTCCCGCCGGGACGAGCTGGCCGAGGCCGCGACCGACTACGTGCTCGAGCACGGCCTGATCGGGCTCTCGCTTCGCCCGCTCGCCGCCCAGCTCGGCACCAGTGACCGGATGCTGCTCTACCACTTCGACGGCAAGGACGACCTGGTCGCGACCGTGCTGAGGGTGAGCAACGACCGCGCTGTCGAGATGATCCGGTCGCTGCCGCCGGCCCGCGACGTCCGCGGTGCGGTGCTGCGGCTGTGGGACGCGGTCACGGAGCCTCAGCTGGTCGGCTGCCAGCGCGTGTACGTCGAGGCGGCGGCGCTCGGCCTGTTCGGGCGCGAGCCGTACGCCAGCGTTGTCGGCGCCGCGAACAAGGTCTGGATGGCCGCCGTCACCGACCACCTCGTCGCCTCCGGGGCGGCACCGCGTCGCGCGCCGCGCGCGACCGTGCTGCTCGAGAGCGCGTTCAGCGGGTTCCTGCTCGACCTGCCGTTCGACAAGGGCGGCACGACGACGCGGCGTGCGGTCCGCGACCTGGCCGATGCGGTGACGGCCGTGGCGGCTCAGGGCAGCGCGTAGGTCTCGGGTCCGACCTGGGCCAGCAGCCCGTCCTCCAGCAGCGAGACGAGGCAGCGCTCCCGCTGCTCGACGAAAGGCCACGCGGCCTCGAGCCGGGAGAGGTGCACCGGCTCATGAGCGTCGCGGGCGACGGCGAGGATGCGTCCGCGGCACTGCCGGTCGGTGCCGTCGTAGGTCTGGGCGCGCCGCGGGGGGCCGTCGTACGCCGGGTAGCCGGCGGCCCGCCAGGCGCACCGGCCGGCGAGCGGGCAGTCCGCGCAGCGCGGCGACGCGGCCGTGCAGACCAGGGCGCCGAGCTCCATCACGGCGACCGACCAGGTCGCGGCCGTCGCCTCGTCGTCAGGGAGCACGCCGGCGGCACGCGCGCGCTCGGCCCGGGTGACCGAGGCCGCGGGGAACTCGGTCCCGCCGAGGACCCGGCCGAGCACCCGTCGGACGTTGGTGTCGAGCACGACCTGGCGGCGGCCGTAGGCGAAGGCGGCGATCGCGGCCGCGGTGTAGTCGCCGACGCCGGGCAGGGCGACGAGGTCGTCGTAGCTCGCCGGCACCTCACCTCTGTGGCTGCGCTCGATCTCGGTGGCCGCCGCGTGCAGGCGCAGGGCACGCCGTGGATAACCCAGGCGGCCCCATGCGCGCACCGCCTCGCCGGACGGCTCCGCGGCCAGGGCAGCCGGCGTCGGCCAGCGCTCGAGCCACTGCGTCCACACCGGGAGCACCCGGGAGACGGGCGTCTGCTGCAGCATGAACTCGCTGACCATGACCGCCCACGGCGATGCGGCCGGGTCGCGCCAGGGCAGGTCGCGCCGGTTTGCGTCGTACCAGGAGATGACGCGCCGGTGGAGCTCTGCGATCGCGGCGGACTCGGCGGTGACGGTCATGGCCCGGACAACCTAACCGGCGCGATGGATCGGCGGTCCGCCGGAGTGGCATACCGGGACGGATCGGTCTCGGCGCATAACGTTTTCCCATGTCCGTGATCCGGCCGCGAGGCCACCTGCCTACGCGCGTCTACTGGGTGCGTCGGACGCTAGTGCTGGTGGTCGCACTCGGTCTCGTGTTCGGGGTCGCGCAGCTGCTCGGTGGCACCGCCGACCCGACCGACGGCGAGCCGGCGCGGGTCGTGGGTGCGCAGGGCGACCCGTCCCAGTCGATGCAACCGCCCCGTTCGACCGCGAACGCCCAGCCGTACGGCGAAACGAAGCGCGGCAAGAAGGACCGGAAACCGAAGAAGACCAAGACGCCGTTGGCCGTGCCCACGGGCCCCTGCCGCAACGACGAGGTCGTGGTCACGCCGAAGATCAAGGACGTCGCATACGCGGGCAGCGTCGTGCATCTGCGGCTGAAGGTCACCACCACCGGCAACCCCGCCTGCACCTGGACGGTGTCACCGGAGACTCTGGTCGTGAAGATCACCTCGGGCGATGACCGGATCTGGTCGAGCCAGGACTGCTCGGACGCGATCCCCCAGACCGACGTGGTGGCGCGCAAGGACGTGCCCGCCAAGGTCGACATGGGCTGGCGCGCCCGACGCTCCGACGCCGGTTGTACGCCGCAGCGCGACTGGGCGAAGCCCGGCTTCTACCACGTCACGACGGCGGCGTTCGGGGCGGAGCCGACCTCCGTCCAGTTCGAATTGCAGCCGCCCGTCGCGCCGACCAAGACCGTCACGCCCAAGCCTGAGAAGGACAAGAACAAGGACAAGGGCAGGTCCGAGGACGAGAAGAACGGCGAGAACGAGAAGAAGCGCGACGAGGGCTAGACGTAGCGCTCGAGGATGCTCGACTCGGCCAGCCGGGACAGGCCCTCGCGCACACTGCGGGCGCGCAGCTCGCCGACACCGTCGACAGCCTGTAGGTCCTCGATGCTGGCCGACAGCAGCTTCTGCAGGCTGCCGAAGTGGTCGACCAGCCGGTCGACGACCGCACCGGGCAGCCGGGGCACCTTGGCGAGCAGCCGGTAGCCGCGGGGCGTGACCGCGCCGTCCAGGTGCTCGCTCGACCCGAGCCCCATCGCCCGGGCGACCGCGGCGACGTCGACGAGCTCGGCGGGACCGAGCGCCTCCAGGTCGGTGAGTACGTCGTTGGCGGAGCGCCGCCGGCGGGTGAGCGGGAGGTAGTCGCGGATCACCAGCTCGCGCTCGATGTCGACGCCGGTCACCAGCTCGTCGAGCTGCAGCGACAGCAGCCGGCCGTCGGTGCCGAGCTCCAGGACGTAGTCCTCGATCTCACGGGCGATCCGGGTGACCATCTCGAGCCGCTGGGCCACGACCGCGACGTCGCGGACCGTGACCAGGTCCTCGATCTCCAGCGCCGACAGGGTGCTGGACACCTCGTCGAGGCGGAGCTTGTAGCGCTCCAGTGTGGCGAGGGCCTGGTTGGCGCGGGACAGGATCTGCCCGGAGTCCTCGAGCACGTAGCGGATCTCGCCGACGTACACGGCGATGATCTGCATCGACTGCGACACCGAGATGACCGGGATGCCGGTCTGCCGGGCGACGCGGTCGGCGGTGCGGTGGCGCGTGCCGGTCTCGACCGAGGGGATCGTCGGGTCCGGCATCAGGTGCACGGCCGCATGGCTGATCCGGCTGGCGTCGCGGTCGAGGATGATCGCGCCGTCCATCTTGGCCAGCTCGCGCAGGCCGGTCGGCGAGAACGGCACGTCCAGCGAGAACCCGCCGGTGGAGATCGACTCGACGGTCTTGTCCGAGCCGAGCACGATCAGCGCACCGGTGCGGCCGCGGAGAATGCGCTCGAGCCCCTCGCGCAGGTCGGTGCCGGGGGCAATGCTCGCGAGGGTCGCGCGCAGGCGAAGGGTGTCGTCCGCCCGTTCGGTTCCTGCCACGTGTCTCCCCGGTCGTCGCGTCGCCGACCCCTTCGGTCGGCGAGGGCAAGTCTAGGGTGCGCGGCCTTCCCGCGTGTCGCGTTGCCTCGTGCGCCCCGGTCGCACCGCAGAATCAACCGCATGAGGCTCCTCGTGCTGGGCGGCACGTCGTTCGTGGGAGGAGCCGTCGTCGAGGCCGCACTCGACCGCGGCTGGTCGGTCACCACGTTCAACCGCGGCAGCAGGCCGGAGTGGCGCCCGGGTGTCGAGCACGTGCCCGGCGACCGCACCCGTCCGTACGACGTGGAACGTCTGGCCGCCGGCCGCTGGGACGTCGCCGTCGACACCTGGGCCGCCGCGCCGAAGGTGGTGCGCACCAGCGCCGAGCTGCTCGGCGACGCGGTCGGCCGCTACGTGTACGTGTCGAGCCGCGCGGTCTACGCGCGGCCGTACCCAAGCGGGCTGGACGAGAGCGCGGCCACCGTCGCCGCGTCGGCCGGCGCTCCGTCCGTCGGGTATGCCGAGGACAAGCGCGGCGGCGAGCTGGCGGTGGAGGAGACGTTCGGCGGCGACCGTGCGCTGCTGGTGCGCGCGGGGCTGGTGCTTGGCCCGGGGGAGAACCTCGGCCGGATGCGGGCCTGGCTCGCGCACGTCGCCCGCTCCGGCACGGTCCTCGCGCCCGGCGGCCCCGAGCAGCCGTGGCGGTACGTCGACGTGCGCGACCTGGCCGGTTGGGTGCTCGACGCGGCCGAGGCCGGTGCCGCCGGGCCGTTCAACGTCGTCAACCGACTGGGTCACACCACCACCGGCTCGTTTCTCGACGCCTGCCGCGGCGCGTTGCCGAGCCCGGCCCGCTTCTGCTGGGTGTCGCACGAAGCGCTGACGGAGGCGGGGGTGAACCGGTACGCCGCGCTGCCGGGCTGGCTGCCGCCGACTCCGGAGTACGACGGCTTCCTCACCACCGACGTGCGGAGGGCGGCGGCCGCCGGGCTGCGCTGCCGGCCGGTGCACGAGACCGTCGCGGACACGCTCGACTGGCTGCGGGAGGCGGGAGGCATCGGACACGACCCGCGGCGGGACGGCGAGGAGGTGCTGGGCCTCGACCCGGACCTCGAGCGGCGGCTGGTGGGGAACTAAGGGCGGACGACGCCCAGGGATGGGGGCAGGTCCGGAACGGCGCCGGGGCGGAACAGGGGGACGGTGTCCTCGCGAGCCAGGTCGAGGACGCGAAGGGCCGCGTCGAGGTCGGGGACGCCGACGACCTGGAGCCCGTCGACCTCGCGGACGGTGCCCGGTCGCGCGCCGGGCTCGAGCGGGACGATCGCGGCGCCGAACCCGAGCCGGGCCGCCTCGGCGATCCGCTGCGGGGTGTCGCGCACGCGGCGCAATTCGCCGGCGAGGCCGATCTCGCCGATCGCGACGACGTCGGTGGGCACCTCGCGGGACTTCCAGGCTGACGCGACGGCGATGGCGGTGGCCAGGTCGGCCGCGGGCTCCTGGATGCGCACGCCGCCGACGGTCGAGGCGAACACGTCCTGGCCGTGCAGGGCGATCCGGCACCGCTGCTGCAGCACCGCGACGATCATCGCCGCGCGCGAGGAGTCGAGGCCTGAGGTGGTGCGGCGCGGTCGCTCGGCAGCGGACGGTGTGACGAGCGCCTGGACCTCGGCGAGGATCGGCCGGCGCCCCTCGAGTACGACTGTCACGCAGGTGCCGGCGACCGGCTGGTGGTGCCGGGCGACGAAGAGCCCGGTCGGGTCGGTGACCGCGACGATGCCGCTGCCGGACAGGTCGAAGCAGCCGACCTCGTCGACGGGGCCGAAGCGGTTCTTGACCGCCCGGACCATGCGCAGCCGAGAGTCGCGCTCGCCTTCGAACTGCAGCACCACGTCGACGAGGTGCTCGAGCACGCGCGGCCCGGCGATCGAGCCGTCCTTGGTGACGTGGCCGACCATCACGGTCGCGATGTTCTGCGTCTTGGCCACGCGCACCAGGGCGGCCGCGACCTCACGCACCTGGGTGACGCCGCCGGGGACCCCCTCGACGTCGGGGGCACCGATGGTCTGCACGGAGTCGATCACGAGCAGCTGCGGCTTGACCTCGTGGACGTGGGTGAGCACCGCCCCGAGGTCGGTCTCGGCGGCGAGGTAGAGGTCGTGGTGCACGCCGCGCGTGCGGTCGGCGCGCAGCCGCACCTGGGAGGCCGACTCCTCCCCGGTGACGTAGAGCGTGCGCAGCCCCGACCGCGCCGTCTGCGCCGCGACCTCGAGCAGCAGCGTGGACTTGCCGACCCCGGGCTCGCCCGCGAGCAGCACGGCGGCGCCGGGCACGATGCCGCCACCGAGCACCCGGTCGAGCTCGGGCACCCCGGACGTGCGGGACCGGGAGTCCTCGACCGGCACCTGGCCGATCGGCACCGCCGGCGCGGTCACCGGGGCGGACGCCGTACGCGATCCCAGGGCGCCGGTCTGCGACGCCGCCTCGGCCACCGAACCCCACGCCTGGCACTCGCCGCAGCGGCCGACCCACTTGGCGGTCTCCCAGCCGCACTCGGCACAGCGGTAGGTCGCTCGGGACTTGCGGGAGCTGGTGCGCGCGGTCATGGGGCAGACGGTAGGGGAGCCCACCGACAGCCCGTCGGCGCCGCCCCGGAGCCCGCCGTGGTTATCCTTTGAACGATCCAGACTGGAAGCAGGGGGGAGCCGCGATGACCCGTCGTCCCGAGCTGCGCGGCCCCGAGCCCGCCCGTACCGACGCTCGGTCGGGACCCCCCACGCTCGCGACGGTGGCCGCCGAGGCCGGCGTCTCGCGGCAGACCGTCTCCAACGCGCTGAACAGCCCCGAGCTGCTCCGTCCGGAGACGCTCGAACGCGTGCAGGAGGCGATCGAGCGGCTCGGCTACTCACCCAACCGCGCGGCGCGCAACCTGCGCACCCGCTCCTCCCACCTGATCGGCCTCAAGGTCGCCCCCGCGGTCGAGGACAGCGCCAACGCGCTGATGGACCGCTTCCTGCACTCGCTGGTGGAGAGCACCCGCGACGCGGGATACCACGTGCTGCTGTTCACCGGCAGCGCCGAGCAGCCGGCTCCGAACGGTGCCGCCTCGCAGAACGGCGTCCAGCCCGACCCGCTCAGTGGGTACGACGAGCTGCTGCGCAGCGCGGCCGTCGACGCGTTCCTGGTCACCGACACCTACCTCGGCAACCCGCAGGCGGTGTGGCTGGAGGAGCGCGGCGTGCCGTTCGTGGCGTTCGGCCGCCCCTGGGGCGACCCGCGGGCTCGTCACCCGTGGGTCGACGTCGACGGCCGGGCGGGCGTGATGCTCGCGGTCGACCACCTCGTCGAGCGGGGACACCGCCGGATCGCGTGGGTGGGCTGGCAGAAGGGCTCCTACATCGGCGAGGACCGGCGCAGCGGCTGGACCGACCGGATGCACGAGCACGGCCTGTCGACGAGCCGGCTGAGCGCGCGGGGCGACGACACGCTCGACTTCGGCCGCCGGGCGGCGCACGCGTTGCTCGACTCGGAGCAGCCGACGGCGTTCGTGTGCGCCAGCGACACGTTGGCGATGGGCGTGCTGCGGGCGTTCTACGACCGCAACCTGCGGCCCGGGCCGGAGCTGTCCGTGGTCGGCTTCGACGACTCGCTGGCCGCGCAGGTCACGCCGCCGGGGCTCACCTCGGTCCGGCAGCCGCTGGAGCAGGTCGCGGTCGAGATCGTCCGGCTGCTCGGCGACCTGCTGGCGCACAAGCCGATCCTCGAGCTCGGCCGGACGCTGACGCCGACCCTCTCGGTGCGCGCGACGACTTAGTAGCGGCGCCACCAGAGGTTGACCGCGTAGCCGACCTCGAGCCCCGCGTCGGGTCCGTGCTCGCGCAGCACCTCCTCGGCGACCGCGGTCGGCAGCTCGATCCGCACCACCGCCTCGAGGTCCTCGCGCGACTCGAACCGCCACACGATGTCCACCGCCTCGCGGGTCCAGCCGTGCCGCGACCAGAACCGCTCCACCTCGTCGGGCCGTACGTCGGGGTAGCCGCGACGGAACCACCCGCCGAACGTCGACCGTCTCGCGTCGTTGTCCACCACGAACGCCGTACCACCGCGG
>NZ_CAMPGZ010000162.1 GCF_946885725.1 uncultured Nocardioides sp. | reverse complement strand
TGCAGCCAACAATCTCGCCCTCGCACCTCAGGACTTACGCGACACGCCCTAGTTGAGGGTCGGGTCGACCGGGCGCGTGGAGACCCAGGCCAGCTCGCCCGGCTGCCTCCGGAGCACCCGCGACCACAGGCGGTCGGGGTCGGTGGCGTACAGGTCCCCGGGCTCCATCGGGACGACGTACCAGGACCCCTCCTCGATCTCCGCCTCGAGCTGCCCGCCGCCCCAGCCGGCGTACCCGGCGAAGACCCGCAGCCGGCGGAGGGCCGGCGCCATGATCTCGGTCGGGGCGTCCAGGTCGACGATGCCGGTGTCGCCGAAGAGGCGACGGAAGCCGACCGGGTCCTCGCCGTCCGCGCCGTCGCGGAGGTCGGCGACGGCGAGCGCGGAGTCGGTGCCGACGGGCCCGCCCTGGAAGAGCACGTGCGGCGGGATGAGGATCTCGTCCCAGCCGGGCAGGACCTCGTGGACCGGCACCGGCGAGGGCCGGTTGAGCACGACGCCGAGCGCGCCGTCCTCGTCGACGTCGAGCACCAGCACGATCGTGTGGTCGAAGTTCGGGTCGACCAGCATCGGGGTGGCCACCAGCAGCCGGCCGGGCGCGAGGTCGGTGCCCGGCCCGGGCGCGCCGGCCGGCGGGGTCACGTGTGGGCGCCCGTCGGTACGTCGGCGACGCTGCCGCTGCGCTCGGCGGCATGGCGCACCGACGCGGCGACGGCTCCGTGGACGTCCGCGTGGAACACGCTCGGGATGATGTAGTTCGCGTTGAGCTCGTCGTCGGTCACCGCCGACGCGATCGCCTCGGCGGCGGCGACGAGCATGGTGTCGTCGATCGCGGTTGCCGACGCGTCGAGCAGCCCGCGGAACATGCCCGGGAACGCGAGCACGTTGTTGATCTGGTTCGGGTAGTCGGAGCGGCCGGTGGCCACGACCGCCGCGTGCTTGCGCGCCTCGGCCGGGTCGATCTCCGGGACCGGGTTGGCCAGCGCGAAGATGATCGAGTCCTTCGCCATCCGCGAGACGTCCTCGCCGGTCAGCAGGTTGGGCGCGGAGACCCCGATGAACACGTCGGCGCCCTCGAGCGCCTCGGTCAGGTGCCCGGAGAAGTTCGCCTTGTTGGTGGCGTCGGCCAGCCAGTGCAGCGACTCGTGCAGGCCGGGCCGCTCGCGGTGGATGACGCCCTCGACGTCGGCGACGACCACGTGCTCGACCCCGGCCTCCAGCAGCAGGCGGAGGATCGCCGTACCCGCGGCGCCGGCGCCGGACATCACCACGCGCACCTGCGACATGTCCTTCTCCACCACGCGAAGCGCGTTGCGCAGCGCCGCGAGCACGACGATGGCGGTGCCGTGCTGGTCGTCGTGGAAGACGGGGATGTCGAGCTCGTCGCGCAGCCGGCGCTCGATCTCGAAGCAGCGGGGCGCGGAGATGTCCTCGAGGTTGATGCCGGCGAACCCCGGCGACACCGCCTTGACGATCTGCACGATCTCGTCGGGGTCCTGGGTGTCGAGGCACAGCGGCCAGGCATCGATGCCGGCGAACCGCTTGAACAGGGCGGCCTTGCCCTCCATCACCGGCAGCGCCGCCGCCGGCCCGATGTTGCCCAGGCCCAGGACGGCGGAGCCGTCGGTGACCACCGCGACCGAGTTGCGCTTCACGGTCAGCCGGCGGGCGTCGTCGGGGTTGGCGGCGATCGCCTCGCAGACCCGGGCGACACCGGGCGTGTAGACCATGGACAGGTCGTCACGGTTGCGGATCGGGTGCTTGCTCTGCATCTCGATCGTGCCGCCGAGGTGCATGAGGAAGGTCCGGTCCGAGACCTTGTGCACCACCACGCCCTCGAGGCCGCGCAACGCCTCGACGATGCCCGCCGCATGGTCCGTGTCGCTCGCGGCGCAGGTGACGTCGATGCGGATCCGGTCGTGGCCGGACGCGGTGACGTCGAGCGCGGTGACGATGCCACCGGCCTCCTCGACGCACGTGGTCAGCGCGCTGATGGCCGTGCCACCGGCGGGCAGCTCGAGCCGGACGGTGATGGAGTACGAGATGCTCGGTTCGGAAGCCACAGGCTCATCGTTTCATGTCCGGCCGGGCTGGTGGACGCCTCTCCGGGCGCCGTCCGCCTGGCAGTCCGGCGACGCCCGCCGGACCCACGGTCAGGCGGCGAGGACCGCCTTCAGCCGCCCGACCAGCGAGCGCGACGTGCCGCCGCGGTGCCTGCCGTCGGGGCGAGGAGCCGGAGGGTGGGGTCGCCACCCAGCCCGGGCCAGCTCCTCGAGCGCGCGGCCCAAGCGTGCGGCCTCGGGGTCGTCCGGCGCCGCGAGGCCGGCCATCGCGGCCAGCAGCACGCGGTCCTTGGCGGCGGCTCGGGGCAGGGCGGTGCGCAGCTCGTCGTTGGGCGGCTCGGCCGCGACGCGGTCCAGGACCAGCCGGACGCCGGCCAGCTCGTCCGCGGTCTCGCGCCAGGCGGAGACCACGGCGGCCTCGAGGTCGGTGGGCTGCTCCATCAGCGCCCGCTCGACGCGGCCGGCGAGGTGGGTGTGCCAGCGCAGCTGCAGGGCGCTGACGAGGTCGGTGGTGTCGCGGAACGTCTCGAAAACGCCCGGGACGTGGTCGGGCAGACGCCCGTCGCGGTGGCGGTCGGCGTGGTCGACGACCGCTCGCAGGACGTCCCCGCGACGGTGGTGGGCAGCCCAGGCGGCTCGTTCGGTGCGCGTCACTGGATGCCTCCTTTCGGGGGTCGGTACCCGGCGCTCACCGGTGGGCCGGCCGGGTACATACCGTGGGTACGTACTCACGGTATTCCCACATACCGGGAGTATGCAAACGCCCTTCCGGCGTGACCTGGCGCACGCGTCGGCCCGGCCGGATCCGGGCGGCGCCCCTATGCTTCGGCGCATGTCGAAGAAGGTGCCCAAGAACGTGCTCAGGTCGGTGCACGGCACCTCCCGTCGCCAGGAGTACTCCGCGTCGACGAAGCGCGCGCTCGTCGACGTGGCCCAGGAGCTGTTCACCGAGCGGGGGTACGCCGGGACCAGCCTGGACGAGATCGTCGCCGGCGCCCGGGTCACCAAGGGTGCGCTCTACCACCACTTCAGCGGCAAGCAGGCACTGTTCGAGGCGGTGTTCGAGCGGGTGGAGGACGACGCGTCGAGCTCGATCCGGCGCGCCATCAAGGACGTCAAGGACCCGTGGGAGAAGGCGCTGACCGGGCTGCGGGCGTTCCTGGACGTGCTGCAGCGGCCGGAGTATCGCCGCCTGGTGATCCAGGAGGGTCCTGCCGTGCTCGGCTACGAGAAGTACCGCGAGCAGGAGGAGCGGTCGACCTACGGAATCGTCCAGGACATCGTCTCGTCGGTGCTGGCGACGTACGACCTCGAGCCGTCGATGGTCGAAACTTTCAGCCGGGTGTTCTTCGGCGCCATGTCGGCCGCCGGCTCGGCGGTGTCGTCGGCCGAGGACACCGCACGGGCCAGCGCGGAGGTCGAGGCCGCGATCGCGTTCATCCTCGCGGGCCTGCGACAGCAGTCCGAGTCCGGCGGGAAGCTGCCGGGCCCCGACGACCTCCGCGGCGAGGGCTAGCGCATCCCTAGCGAGTCACAGCGACGTTGCCGCCGTTCTGCGGCACGAGCTCCATCCAGACCTTGCCCGGAGGCAGCTTCAGCTCGCCCGCCTTGGTCGACAGCGTCACCTTGGCGTCGAGACCGGGCTTCTTCCAGGTGGCACGCACCATGCGGCCCTTGTGGAAGACCATCGCGTCACCGGAGCCGGTGAACTTGGTCTCGGGCACCGGGTTGCCGGCCGGGTCCTTGTAGCCGGCGTCGCCGACCTGGACCCGGAGCACCAGCAGGGTGTCCGGCGCGAAGTGGTCGCCGGGAGCGGCGAAGCTGTTGAGGTTGTCGTACTTCCCGCCGGCGTAGCGCCAGTTGGTGGTGTGCCCACCGGAGAACTGCGCGGAGATCGCCTTGGCCTTCTGACCCTTGGGGAAGTCATCGTCGCTGCCCCACGGGAGGTAGTTCTCCGGCGGCTGGGGCGTCTTCAGCGACTTCGCGAGGACGGGCAGCCGCATCATCAGGTTGTACGGCGCGGAGCGGTCGGACGCGCGCACGTAGCCCTTAGCGCCCTCGGTGAAGGTCTCGATGCCGGCGGCCTTGACGCGGCGCACCGTCGGCGGGGCGCCGCCGCTGGCGACGAGCGCGCCCTCGGCCGGCTTGACGATGCCGATGTCGGTGGCGCGCATGGAGCGGACCGGGCCGACCTGGCGCGGCGTCTGCGAGTAGTAGAAGACGGCGAGGCGGGTCATGCCGCCCTCGACCAGCTCCTCGGTGACGAGGTCGGCCTTGGAGAGCCCGACCTGGGGGCTGCTGCTGGCGGTGTTGTCGATCTTCACGACCATCACCGGGTGCTTCGGCGCCTCGGTGTCGGCGGGGAGGCCGGTCAGCGGCCACTGCCCGATCATCTCCACGCCGTCGGCCGTGGCCTGCCCCTCGGGGGCGTCGTCGCCGGCGGGCGAGGTCGAGCCGTCGCTGCAGCCGGCCAGGGTCAGCGACAGCGCGGTCGCCGTAGCGGCGAGGGCGACACCCGCGCGAGTACGGCGGGCAGGGCGGAAGGCGAAGCGGGACAACATGAACTCCATTGTGGACCAGGAAACTTGGCTTTCGACGCAACCCCCACGTGTCGTGAGTGGAGCGTCACCGAGACGCGGCGGAGCCGTGCGAGTGTCCCCCGCACGGTCACGAGTGGGTCAGATGCGGGCCCCGCCGTCGACGTACAGGGTCTGACCGGTGATGAAGCCGGCCTCGTCGGAGCAGAGGAACGCCGCCGCAGCAGCGATGTCCTCCGGGTAACCGACCTTGAGCAGGGGCGACCGCTCGGCGGCGCCCTTGCGGAACTCCTCGGGGTCGACGCCCACGCGGCGCGCGGTGGCGTCGGTCATGTCGGTGACGATGAAGCCGGGCGCGACCGCGTTGACGTTGATGTTGTAACGGCCCAGCTCGAGCGCGAGGGTGCGGGTCAAGCCCTGCAGGCCCATCTTGGCCGCGGAGTAGTTGGCCTGGCCGCGGTTGCCCAGCGCGGAGACGCTGGAGAGGTTGAGGATCTTGCCGTACTTGGCCGGGACCATGTGCTTCTGGACCTCGCGGCTCATCAGGAACGCGCCGCGCAGGTGCACGTTGATGACGGTGTCCCAGTCCTCGTCGGACATCTTGAACAGCAGGTTGTCGCGGATGACACCGGCGTTGTTGACGAGGACGTCGACCTTGCCGAGCTCCTCGACGACCGCACCCACCGCGGCCTCGACAGACGGGGTCTGGGAGACGTCGCAGGCGAGCGCCAGCGAGTTGGCGCCGTCGACGAGCTCGAGCTTGTCGGCCGAGGCCTGCGCCTGCTCCCGGTCGAGGTCGAGGATCGCGACGCTCGCGCCCTCCTTGGCGAACCGCTGAGCGGTGGCCGCCCCGATGCCTCGGGCTGCCCCGGTGACGACGACGACGCGGTCGGCGTAACGGCTCATCTGCGGGGGTCCTCCTGGGTGCGGGGGCGAGAGCGGACCCGTCGAGTGTAGGGAGGAGACCCTGACGGACCTAACCGAGCGGGGCCGCCGGCGACGAGGCCTGGGTCACTCAGCAGCTCAGGTGTCGAGCACCTCACGGAGGCGCGCGGCGTAGTCGGCGGCCTCGCCGTCGGCGTACTTCGTGCGCGGCCAGAAGAAGCCGCGCAGGCCGTCGCCCTTGGTGCGCGGCACGACGTGCATGTGCAGGTGCGGCACGCTCTGGCTGACGACGTTGTTCATCGCGACGAAGGAGCCTTGGGCGCCGAGCGCCTCGACCATCGCGGCCGCGAGCCGCTGGCCCGCGGCCAGGAACGGGTCGCGGAGCCGGTCGGGCAGGTCCGGCAGCGTGACGACGTGCTCGCGCGGGACCAGCAGCGTGTGCCCCCTGAAGACCGGACGGTGGTCGAGGAAGGCGACGAGATCGTCGGTCTCCAGCACGACGTCCCCGGCGATCTCACCGGCGACGATGCGGCAGAACAGGCAGTCGGGCACGGCCCGAGCCTAGAGCGTTCCGGAACAACGACCCGAGGTCGTTACGCGGCCAGCTCGTAGTCCTCGGCGACCAGCACGGCGGTACGGCGGAACCGGGCCCGGACGATCGCGGTCTGCATGACGAGCGCGACGGTCGAGCACACGAGGACGCCGAGGTCGCCGGCCAGCGCGCCGTACACCGCCCAGAGCAGCTGCCCGACCCAGCCGAGCACGAGCGCGAGCGGGTCCAGCCCGGTCAGCGGCGTGCCGGAGAGGGCCAGCCGGGTCTGCGGCAGCATCCGCAGCGAGCTGAACAGCGTCGAGGCCATCGCGAGCGCGAAGGCGCCGAAGAGCTCGACCACGGCCAGGGCGAGGGCGGCGCTGAACAGCACGGCTCGGGGCGCGGCCCAGGCCGCGCCCGCCGCTCCCCCGGCGCGGGCGACGGCCAGCGCGAGCGCGCCGAGCAGGCCGAAGGTGAGCAGGTTGTTGAAGACCTGCATGCCGTCGGCGACGGCGACGGCGTAGACGACCCACAGCGTGTAGGCCGCCAGCGACATCACGCTGGTCGCCCAGGAGACGCCGGCGACGTCACGGGTGCGGACAGCCCGCAGCACCTGCGGGACCACGGAGGACAGGGAGAAGAACGACGCGACGGCGCCGAGCACGACGAGCACGGGCGGGGACCTTGCATGACGGAGTGGAACCGGGGACCGGAGGGGATTGGTGCGACTTCGGTCCGACGTCGTGCTGTCGAGAGCTGGTTGGCGTCTTCGCCGACCCGTGACCTGATCTGCAGGAGCAGTCTAGGAACACGAACGGGGCGCCACCGACAGATCTCGGTGGCGCCCCGTGCGAGTCGTGTCACACCTTCTTGCGACCCGAGGCCCCTTCGGCCACGCCCACGAGGAGCACGGCTGCGATCACGGCGAAGACGAAGCCGAGGAAGTTGAGCTCGAAGATGTCACCCGTGCCGATCAGGCTGGCGAGGAAGCCGCCGATCAGCGCGCCCACGACGCCCAGCACGAGCGTCATGCCGATGCTGAGCCGCTGGCGGCCGGGCTTGATCAGGCGCGCAAGCGCACCGATGACCAGGCCGATGAAGAGAAGACCGAGAATCTGGATGACCATGACGCCTCCTGGTGTGCACGTGGGCCGGACTCCAGCGTATCCACTCGACACGGTCTGAGCCGTGCGGCGCGACCCGGCCTGTCCCGGGGTGCGCGGAGCCGGACCGTCGTACCCAACCGTGTCCGGAGTACACCGGTTTGCCCCGTGATCCACCGGTCCGAGGGGGACCGGACCAAACATTCTGGTGCCCGTTTCTCGAAATCCTTGACCGCGGGGCACTTGACTGAATTTGACTACTCCTGACGGCGGCAACCGGCCGCCCCGCCCCGAAGAGGTCAACAGTCATGCTGCGTGTCATCTCCGCTCTCGTCGCCACCGTCGCCGCCGTCGTCACCCTCGGCGCGACCGCCACCCCCTCCGCCGCTCCCGGTGAGTCGTCGGGCAACGTCGTCGTCGCTCGTGACGGCCACTGGTGCTGCTGAGCTCGTACCTCGCGGGGAGGCGCCGCTGGGGGCGCCTCACCCACGCGAACGACCCTCAGAGGCGCGCGACCCGAGCGGGCGCGCCCTGGCGCCACGTGCGGGACGACCAGGCCCGCCACGCCGCGGTGTCGGTCGTCGGCGTCGCGAGCAGGTAGCCCTGTGCGTGCTGCACACCCAAGTCGTGGAGGGCGTCGAGCTGAACGGGGGTCTCGACGCCCTCCCCGGTCACCGAGGCACCGACCTCCACAGCCAGCAGCACGAGGGCGGTGACCAACGCGCGCCGGGCGCCGTCGTGCCCCAGGTCGGAGATCAGGTCGCGGTCGAGCTTGATCACGTCGGGCCGCAGCCGCAGCACGTGGTTGAGCGAGGAGTAGCCGGCGCCGGTGTCGTCGACGGCGAAGCGCACGCCGACGCGACGCAGCGAGTCGAGCGCCTCGTCGAGATCGTCATAGTCGACTACCTGCGAGTGCTCGGTGATCTCGACGAAGAGCCGGTCGAGCGGGCGACCGCTGCGCAGCACCCGCTGCCGGAACGCCCCGTCGAGCAGCAGCTCGGGGCTGGCGTTGACGGAGAGGAAGGCCGGCGCCGGCAGGTCGTCGAACGCCGAGAGCGCGTTGAGGAAGGTCAGCTCGTCGAGCCGGCGGGTCAGGCCGGCGACGTGCGCGTCGCCGAACCAGGCCATCGGGGACCGGCCGTCGGAGAAGCGCGACAGCGCCTCGGCCCCGATCAGCCGGCCGGTGCGGACCTCGACGATGGGCTGCAGGGCCACGTCGACCCGCACCGCTCCACCCAGGAGATCGGTGACTCGTCGCGCGGCGGCCTCGGTCAGCGCGGCGGTCTCGCCGATCTCGGCCGCACTCCAGCACGCCCCGCGATAGCCGACCACGCGGCCCCGGCGGTCGTGCAGGGGCGCCGCCGAGCCGTGCAGCCAGACCGGCTGACCGTCCATGCGGCGCCACGCCAGCTCGAGGCCGCGGGGAGCGGCGGAGGGGGCGCCGGGGGCTGCGGCGGCCTCGAGCTGGGTGCGGGCATGGGCACGGTTGGCGTCGTCGTAGAGCAGCGTGTCGAGGGGAAGGCCGACGCACTGCTCGGCGGAGAGCCCGAGGAGCGCCGCGACCGCGTGGCCGCTGTCGGTGACGACCAGGCGGTCGTCGCACTCCCAGACCCAGTCGTGCCCGGTGAGGCGGGTGGCGGCCAGGGCGGCCTCGCGCGCGGCCAGGTCGCGGCTGGCACGCCGCTCACGGAGCACCAGCGCGGCGCCGGCGACGAGGGCGAGCGCGGCCCAGACCGCGATGCCGATCCAGGTGAACGGGCCCAGCGACTCGTAGAGGAAGAGGCCGGCCAGGACGGGGACGGCCACGACGGCCAGCACGACGGCGTCGGCGAGGAGGAAGGCGAGCGACGACCCTCGAAGCGTCACGGGTGCCCCCTCTCACGTGCTCCGGCCCTGCGACCCCCACCCCGAGCGTGCGCCCCGGCGGCGGTCCCTTCCGCCGCGGAGTTGACTCATTTTGACACAAGCCGGACGTACTTGACAGCGGAACCGGCAAAGTCGTACAGAGGCCCGTACCGGGTCGGTGAAATCGGGTTCGCGTCAGTGCAGCACGTGAGTCGGCGCGCCGTGGCGCGCGTGCAGCCCGGCGGCGACCGCCGCGCTGCGGTAGGCGTCGCGGGACGCCTCGACCTCGCCGACGGACTCGAGCAGTCCGCCGAGCTCCAGCCAGAACTGGCCGGCGTGGCGGTCGGACCCCACGGCCGTCATCACGAGGACGGCCTCCTTGTACAGGGAGCGCGCTGCCTCGATGTCGCCCGCAGCCGCGGCGGCCTGGCCCTCGAGCGCGAGGGCATCGGCAGCCAGCGCGGGCGCCGCTTCCCTCGTCTCGAGGTAGCTGGCCCGGGCTCAGCTCATGGCCGGCGAGATCGAGGCCGCGCGCGGCCTCGTCCAGCGCCGGCGGGTCGAGCTGCATCTGCATGATGCCGAGCTGGGAGC
>NZ_CAMPGZ010000161.1 GCF_946885725.1 uncultured Nocardioides sp. | reverse complement strand
CGCGGCACCAGGAACTCCTCGCACTGGTCCGCGGTGGTGTCCGGGCCGAAGAACGCCTCGGGGTTGTCGCGGCAGTCCGTGACGTCCTCGCGCAGCTGCGGGTCGTCCAGGGCCTGCTCGAGCTGCAGCTCGGCGCGGGCCCGCTCGGCGGCGGTGGCCGGACGGGTGTCCCACAGCGCGGTCGCGGCGAGCAGCACGGTGAGCAGTGCCGCGACGAGCAGGAGCATGGCGACCGCGCGGCGGGAGCGGTAGCGGTCGAGCTCGACGGCGAGCAGCCTCATCGCTCCTCCTCCCGCTCGGTGTCGACTCTGTCGTCGAGGTCGCCGGGAACCGGCCCGCCACCGAGCGACGCGTCGCGGGTCAGCTGGAGGAAGACCTCCTCGAGGTCGCCGCGGACCGGGGTCAGGCCGCGGACGTAGAGCCCGTGGCGCGCCAGCACGCGCGTGATGTCCTCCGGGTGCTCCGCGCCCTCGACGTCGAGGTGGTCCCCGGCGCGGGTGACCCGGTAGCCCGCGCCCGCGAGATGCCCGGTGGCGGCGTCCGGATTGGCGACCCACACCCGCACGACCGACAGCGTGTTGTCGCCGACGAGCTCGTCGACGCGGCCGGAGGCGAGCAGCCGGCCGTTGCCGATGATCGACACCGAGTCGCAGACCTGCTGCACCTCGGCGAGGTTGTGCGAGCTCAACAGCACGGTCACGCCGCTCTCGCCGAGCCCGCGGATCATCTCGCGGATGTCGCGGATCCCTCCCGGGTCGAGGCCGTTCGTGGGCTCGTCGAGGATCAGCAGGTCGGGCGACTTCAGCAGCGTCGCCGCGATCGCGAGGCGCTGCCGCATGCCGAGCGAGTAGCCGCCGTACCGGTCCCGGTCACGCCCCTCGAGCCCCACCCGGCGGATCGCCTCGTCGACGACGGCGGTGGGAATGCCGAGCGGGCGGGCCAGCAGCTGGAGGTTCTTGCGGCCCGAGAACGTCGGGACGAACGTCGGCTCTTCGACCACGGCGCCGATCCGGTCCATCACCGCGGGCAGCCGCGCGGGCACCGACTCGCCGAACAGCCGCATCTCGCCGCGGCTGGCCCGCGCCAGCCCGAGCAGCAGCCGGATCGTCGTGGTCTTGCCCGAGCCGTTGGGTCCGAGGAACCCGTGCACGCCGCCGGCGGGGACGACCAGGTCGAGGTCGTCCACGGCGACCACGCGCCGTCCGACGCGGGTGCGGTACACCTTGCGCAGGCCGGCGGTCTCGATGACCGCGGTCGGGTCGGCTGTCGCACTCACCCGTCCACCCTGGCGCACGGCCCTGCGCCGGGTCACATCGACACGCCCCTCGCCGCCTCGGCGGGCGGTCAGTGCAGCCCGGACTCCCTCGCCCGCACGATCGCCTCCGCGCGGTCGGCCACGCGCAGCTTGGCCAGGATGTTCGAGACGTGGTTGCGCACGGTCTTGTCGCTGATCTCCAGCTCGCGGGCGATCACCGCGTTGGTCTGGTGAGCAGCCATCCGGCGCAGCACCTCGAGCTCGCGGTCGGTGAGGTCGTCGAACGGTCGGCTCGGAACCGCGGTACGGCGGGCGTGGTCGAAGAGCCGGGCGATGCGCGCGGCCACCGCGGGACCGAACACCGCCTCGCCGGACGCCACCGCCCGGATCGACCGGAGCAGCTCGGTCCGTGAGGCGCCCTTGACCACGTAGCCGCGGGCACCCGCCGCGAGCGCCGCCGTCATCGCCTCGTCGTCCGACCGGAGGGTGAGCGCGACGACGCCGACGTGGGGTGCGGCGGAGGTGAGCCGTCGGGTGGCCTCGAGCCCGTCGGTGCCGGGCATGGTGAGGTCCATCAGCACGACGTCGGGGTGATGCTCGAGCGCGAGCCGCAGCCCGGCATCGCCGTCCGGAGCCTCGCCGACCACCTCGATGTCCGGCTCGGCGGCGAGCATCGAGATCAGCCCGTCGCGGAACGACTCACTGTCGTCGACCACGAGCACCTTCATGCGGGGCTCCCTTCGGCGGCGGCCAGCTCGACCACCGGTGCTTCGTCGTACTCGCTCGCCGGGCCGTCCACGGGCAGCCGGGCGATGACCAGCGTCCCGCCACCGGGCGAGGTCCGGACGTCGCACTCGCCGCCGATCTCGGCGGCGCGCTCGCGCATCGTGGTGAGCCCGGCGCCCCGGCGTCCGTTCGCTCCGTTCGAAGCGTCGCGGTCGAGGCCGGGTCCGTCGTCCTGGACGACGATGACGAGGCTGTCGCCCGACACCTCGACCGTTACGTGGCAGTCGCTGCCGCGGGCGTGCCGTAGCGCGTTGGAGACGGCCTCGCCGACGATGTGCCACGCCGCGACCTCGACCGCGGCCCGCATCCGGGGGAGTCGTTCGGGCAGCTCGAGCCGGACGTCCTCGGAGAGCTGACGGACCCGGTTGCGCAGCGCCACCGCGAGCCCGTCGTCGTCGAGGGTGGGCGGCCGCAGCCCGTCGACCACGCGACGTACCTCCTCCAGCGCGGTGCCGGCCTCGGCGACGGCGCGGTCGAGCAGGCGGCGGGCGGTGTCGGCGTCGTGACCGAGGAGGTCGCGCGCGGTCTCCAGCCGCAGCACCTGGCCGGCGAGGACCGGACCGAGACCGTCGTGCAGATCCCGGCGGAGTCGGCGGCGCTCCTCCTCGCGCGCGGTGACGATGGCATCCCGGCTGGCCTGGAGCTCGGCGGCGAGGCGGCGGGCGGCGGTCTGCTGGCGTACGGCGTGCACCGCGAGCGCCACCGAGCGTGCGAGCTCGTCGAGCAGTCGGCGATCGGTGGCGTCGAAGTCTTCGCCGCCGCGCCGCTCCACGACGAGCTCGCCGATCTCCTCGCCCTGGTGGCGCAAGGTGGTACGCCAGGCGTCGTCGTGCGGCCTCGCGCCGTCCACCGCGTCGACCCCGCTACCCACCACGGCGGCGCCCGGCGAGCGGACCGCCTCGCGCACCGCGGACAGCACGGCGACCAGGGCCGACTCGGGGCTCAGCGCCTCGTCGAGCCGCCGGGAGAGCCGGACCACGGCGCCGGCGGCGTCGTCGCGGTCGCCGAGGGCGATCCGGCCGACCCAGCGGCTCGCGGTACGGCGGACGGGGTCGACCGCCAGCGCCACCAGCAGCGCGCCGATCGTGGTGGCGGCCGGGCCGCTGTCGTCGAGCACCAGCGTGGCGACAGTGACCACGGCGGCGTACCCGATCACCAGGACCGCGGACACCGCGGTCACCAGCAGCGCACGGCGCAACACGGTCGGCGTGTCCCAGAGCCCGCGGCGCAGCGTCGCCGTCGCGACGGCCAGCGGGAGCACCGCGAAGCCCAGCGTGAAGAGCGAGAACCCGAGCAGCTCGACCCACAGCACCGCGACACCCTCGCGCGGCGACAGCGGCTCCAGCAGCCCGGTCGCGACGAAGCACGTCGCCAGCACCAGCAGGGCGGCGCCGACGCTGCGGGTCTGTTGCTGCTCCTCCGGGGTGGACACTCGGCGGTAGCGATAGGTGACGGCGTAGATCATCGTGCCGACGACCGTGAGCCCGAGTGCGGACTCCGCCACCGAGCTCCACGGCGCGGGCAGCAGCCCTGGCACGGACAGGCCGGCGGAGGCGAACGTCGTCTCCACAACCATGACGAGCGCGACCCAGCGCGTCCACCGGGGAACGAACCGGCCGTTCGGGAACAGGTAGGCGAGCAGGAAGAAGCCGACGAACCCGTAGAGCACGAACACGAAACCGACCGCGTCGTACGCCGCCCACCGGCCCTCCAGCGCGTCCATGAAAGCCGGCCAGCCCAGGCCGTGCGCCAGCAGGATCGTCGCGACGAACAGCGCCGCTGGGTCGTCCGGCCGGCGCAGGTGCACGACAACGGAGGCGCCCACGGCCGCGACCGTGTAGAGAAGGCCCATCGCGAGCATCACCGCCGCCAGGACGTGCGGGTCCCAGCCGACGGTCGCGAGGGCCCGCTGGAACGCCCCAGAATCGGTGAACTCGGCCCGGCTGCCGTCGGCGAACTCGCCGAGCGCAGCGGGAAGGGCGACGAGGTACATCGCCGCCCCTACCGTCGCGAGCGTCCACCACACCGCGCGGGTCACGACGAGTGACCAGGCGCGCCGCTCGTTCATCACGGCATTAGACCATCGCGGTCGCGGGCCTGGAGGCGGTTTCGGACCGGTCGGTTCGCCCGCCCCCCAGCGCCCAGCCGATCCAGGAGATGCCGAGGAAGCAGACCGAGAGCGCGACCGCCTCGCCGTACGCGAAGTCCACCGGGGCGAAGATCAGGAGCGGGCCGAGCGCCACCATCGCCGCGGCCGGGCGGGGGAGCACCTTGGCCCGCCAGGTGACGAACCCGAGGAAGACCAGGCCGAGGTTGGTGCCGGCGAGGCCGTAGACGAACAGGCCGCCCGCCAGCGCCGTCGCGGTCTCGAACTCGGCCTCAGACCCTAGGCCCAGTCCGGGCTGGGCGGCCGCGAAGACCAGAGAGCCGATCTCGAGGATCGGCAGCGCGGTGAACACGAGGACGAACGCGACGAGCCCGGCCCACCGGGCCCGGTCCGCCTGGGCGGCGTACCACCCGGGCAGGCCGAGCATCACGGTCACGACCCCAAGGACGCCGGTGACGATCGCGGCGGCGACGAGCCCCCCGGAAGTGGCGTCGCCCGCGGCGTCGCGGAGCCAGTAGGACAGCGACCAAGCGAGGCCGCCGGTCACAAGTGCCGCGCCGGCGAGGCGGTTGGTTGGAGGGATGGACATCTGCAGCTCCTTCGCACGGGTGTGTCGGAGCCGCAACGGTGTCGCGGGGATGTCCCGGGACGCATCGGCGGATGTCCCGGGCGAACCGGGATCTATCGGAGGGCCGCCGCCGGGTCGATCAGCTTCACGCGGCCCGGCTCCGGCTTCGCCGGGTAGTCAGGGGTCGGGTCGTAGGGCTCCCAGGCGAGGTACCTGCGCAGGTGCTTCTCGGCCACCGGCGCGACCTCCTCGACGGTGACGTCGCGGCCGAGCTCCTTGCTCAGCGACGTGACGCCGGCGTCGGAGATGCCGCAGGGCACGAACGTGTCGTACCAGGCGAGGTCCACGTCGCAGTTGAGCGCGAAGCCGTGCATGGTCACGCCGCGGCTGACCCGGATTCCGATCGCGCCGATCTTGCGCTCCGGGCCGCGGTCGTCCTCGGCGAGCCAGGCGCCGCTGCGTCCGGGCACGCGGGCGGTCTCGACGCCGAAGTCGCGGCAGGTGGCGATCAGCGCCTCCTCGATGCGACGTACGTAGTCGACGACCAGCACGTGGTCGGGGAGCCGCACGATCGGGTAGCCGACGAGCTGTCCGGGGCCGTGGAAGGTGATCTTGCCGCCGCGGTCCACGTCGATGACCGGGGCGCCGGGCACGACCGGGCGCTCATGGTCGTCGGTGCGCTTGCCGGCGGTGTAGACCGGCGGGTGCTCGAGGAGGAGCACGACCTCGGGGCCGCCGTCGACGGCGCCGGCGTGGACCTCGCGCTGGAGCTCCCACGCGGCGACGTACTCGATCGCCTCGTCACCGAACCCGACCACCCGGAACTCCAGATCGCTCACGGCACCGAGGGTACGCCGCCCGTACCGAGGGACTCTCGTGCGTCCGCCCCCGCGATGCCGGACAATGAGACCCCGCAGTCCGGCGGCCCGAGGAGGACGCGCGATGCCCGAGCACGCCACGCACGCCCACCGGCGGTCTCGGTCGCGGCGCTGGATCCTGCCGGTCCTCGTCGTCCTGGTGTGGCTCTTCGTCGGCGGACCGCTCGGCTCGTTCGCCGGCAAGCTCGCCGAGGTGCAGGAGAACGACAACGCCGCCTTCCTGCCGCAGAGCGCGGAGTCGACGAAGGTGCTCGACGCGTTCCTGGAGTTCACCGGCCAGGAGACGATCCCCGCCACCGCGGTGTTCGAGCGCGAGGGCGGGCTCACCGGGGACGACCGGGCCGCGATCGAGGACTACGCGCGGGAGCTCGCCGATGTGGAGAACGTCGACGCGGAGGGCGTCCAGCCCCAGTACTCCGAGGACGGCACGGCTGCCCAGATCGTCGTCCAGGTCGTCAGCAGCGACGGCGACGTCATCTTGAGCACGATCGGCGAGCTGCGCGACGTACTGGCCGACCCGCCCGACGGGCTCACCGCGCTGATCGGCGGCCCGGCCGGCGTGCTCGGTGACTTCATCGAAGCCTTCGGCGCCATCGACGGCATCCTGCTCCTCGTCGCCGGTGTCGCCGTGCTGCTGATCCTGCTGCTGGTGTACCGGTCGCCGATCCTGCCTCTGGTGGTCGTGCTCGGCGCGCTGCTGTCCCTCGGCGTGGCGGCGGCCGTGATCTACGCGCTCGCGAGCAACGACGTGCTCGACCTCAACGGCCAGAGCCAGGGCATCCTGTTCATCCTCGCCATCGGCGCCTCCACCGACTACGCCCTGCTGATCGTGGCGCGGTTCCGCGAGGAGCTGCGCGACGTGGAGTCGAAGTACGACGCGATGGCGCAGGCCTACCGGCGCTCGTTCGAGCCGATCCTCGCCTCCGGTCTCACGGTGATCCTGGGCCTGCTCTGCCTGCTGCTCTCCGACCTGTCCAGCCTGCGCGGGCTCGGACCGGTGGGGGCGTTCGGCATCGCGTTCGCCATGCTCGCCGCGCTCAGCTTCGTACCGGCCGCCCTGGTGCTGCTCGGACGCGCGGCGTACTGGCCGTTCCGCCCCGCCTTCGGCTCCGAGCACCCGGACACCCGTGGCGTGTGGGGCCGCGTCGCCCGTCTGGTCGGCCGGCACACTCGCGCGGTCTGGGTGGTCACGTTCGTCGTGCTCGCGGGCTTCGCGGCGTTCCTGCCGACGCTGAAGGAGGACCCGGTCCCGCAGACCGACGCGTTCCTCACCGAGGTCGACTCGGTCCGGGCCCAAGACATCCTCGACCGGCACTTCGCCAACGACAGCGCGAACCCGGTGATCGTCGTGACGCCGGAGGACAAGCTGCAGGACACCCTGCGCATCGTCGGCTCACACGAGGGGATCGCGGCGAACGGCACGAGCTACCTGCCCGAGGGACTGCCCGGCCCGGACGGTCCTCCTCCGCCGAAGATCGTCGACGGCCGCGCGATCGTCATCGCCACGCTGTCCGACCCCGCCGAGTCGGCGGCCGCCATGCAGACGATCCGCGACCTGCGCAGCGACCTCGACGAGGTGGGCACCGAGGTGCAGGTCGGCGGCGGTACGGCGATCCTGCTCGACTCCCGCGACACGACCGACGCCGACCGGACGAGGGTGATCCCGGCGATCCTGGGGGTCATCTTCGTGGTGCTCGCGCTGCTGCTGCGGTCCCTGGCCGCGCCGTTCCTGCTGCTGGTCGCCAACGTGCTGTCCTTCGGCGCGACGATGGGTGTCTCCGCGATCCTGTTCAACCACGTGTTCGGCTTCCCGTCGACCGACCCGGCCGTGATGCTGATCGGGTTCGTGTTCCTCGTGGCGCTCGGGATCGACTACTCGATCTTCCTGATGACGCGCGTGCGCGAGGAGTCCGCCCGGCAGGGCACCCACCCCGGCGTGCTGAAGGGCCTCTCGGTGACCGGCGGCGTGATCACCTCCGCTGGCGTGGTGCTCGCCGCGACCTTCGCCGCGCTGAGCGTGATCCCGATCCTGTTCCTGGCGCAGATCTCGTTCATCGTGTCGTTCGGCGTCCTGCTGGACACGCTGGTCGTCCGGTCGCTGCTGGTGCCGGCGCTCAGCTACGACCTCGGCCCGCGGATCTGGTGGCCGTCGAGGCTGTGGCACACCCCCGACCACGCCGACCGCGCGACCGCCGAGATGCTGCACGTCGGCGAGGCCGACGGGGTCCAGGTGCCGCGCGACTGACGGGTGGTCGGGCCGGGTTCGGGTGGTCGAGCCTGTCGAGACCGCGTGGGGGCCGGCCCTGTGGATGACGGCCGACGACCGTCGGCGGATTCCGCAACCCTGGACCCATGCCCGAAGTCTCCGGACGTCACGTCCGCCCACGCCGGTCCTGGTGGCCCGGCGTGCTGGCCGTGGCTGTGCTGCTGGCCGGGGTCGCCGGGCTGCTGGTGCAACGCTCCGTGGCGGCTCCGCACCCGGCCTCGCCACCGGCCGCGGTGCCGGTCAGTGCGCCGACCGGCGATGCCGTCGAGGCCGTCGAGGCCGTCGAGGCCGCCGCGGTGCTGCGGAAGTGGGACGCCGCGCGGGCGGCGGCGTGGGCGGCCGGGTCGGTGTCCGCCCTCCGCCGGCTGTACGTCGGAGGGGCAGGCGAGCGCGACGTCGGGCTCCTGCGCGACTACCGCCGACGAGGCCTCGTGGTCGACGGGCTGCGCATGCAGGTGCTGCGGCTCGACGTGCTGCGGCACCGGCCGGGGGAGTGGCGGCTGCGCGTCACCGACCGGGTCGCGGGCGGGGTCGTGGCCGACCGGGACGGCCACCGGCGACCGCTCCCGCGCGACCAGGCCACCACGCGCGAGGTGGTGCTGGTCCGCGGCGCCACCGGGTGGCGGGTGTCGGAGGTGGTGCCGCTGGAGAGCTAGACCCGGCCCGACTGGATCCGGCCCGGCTAGATTCGGCCCGGCTAGATTCGGCCCAGGGCCGACAACAGCCGCGACTCCAGTGTCGGGTGCTCGAACTCGAAGCCCTCGTCGAGCAGCCGTGCGGGCTCCACCCGCGCCGACCCGAGCAGCTCGCTGGACACGTCACGCAGCAGCGCCTTGATCGCAAAGGCCGGTGCCCGCACGAGCTTCGGCCGGTGCAGCAGCGCGGCGAGACGTTCGGTGAACTCCGCCTGCGTCGTCTGGTTCGGCGCGGTGAGGTTGTAGGCGCCGGACGCGCCGTCATTCTCGGCCAGCCAGGTGGCTGCGCTTAGCCAGTCGACGAGCGAGATCGTGGAGAAGTACTGCTCGCCGCTGCCGATCGGGCCGCCCACCCCGGCCTTGAACTGCAGCAGCATCGGCTTCAGCGCCCCGCCGCTCCGGTCGAGCACGACGCCCGACCGCATCACGACGACGCGTGCGCCGGCGGCGGCCGCGGGCTCGGTGCTCTGCTGCCACACGCGCGTCACCTCGCCCATGAAGGTGTCCGCGTCGGTCGGGGTGCGCTCGGTGACGACCGCGTCCGCCCGGTCGCCGTAGCCGGCGATGCCGTTCTGGGCCAGGAACGCCGGCTTGCGATCGGAGGCGGCGATCGCGTCGGCGAGCGTGCGGGTGGTCGCGGTGCGGCTGGACACGAAGGTGCGCTTGTAGGACTCGGTCCACGGGAAGTGCGCGAGGTTGGCGCCCGAGAGGCAGGCCACGGCGTCGGCGGACTCGATCACCGAGCGGTCGACTGTGCCCTGGTGCGGGTCCCACGACGACTCGTTTGCCGACATGGCCTCGCCGCGCACCAGCCGCACGACCTCGTGCCCCTCGCGAGCGAGGTGGTCGCGCCACGCCGTACCCAGGAAGCCGGAGGCGCCGGCCAGGACGAGTCTCATGGCTGGACCCTAGCCAGACGGTGGGATCCCGAAACGCGTCGTGCGCGCGACCCCACCACGGTGGGAGGCGTCGCGCGCCCCACGGGGGCGGCCGTGACCCGGGCGGCGCATACCACGAAAAGGGCGGCCACCAGCCCCAGCTTCACCGCTTCCTCGGCCGGCACGTACCAGTTGTAGA
>NZ_CAMPGZ010000160.1 GCF_946885725.1 uncultured Nocardioides sp. | reverse complement strand
CTAGTTGTGGCGGCTCGCCCGCCAGACCTCCCACGGCACCGGCTCGTTGCCGTGCTCGAGCTGGCCGCTGACCTCCTCGGTCATCCACGCGCGCAGGTCGTCGAGGTCCACGTCGGAAGCAAGAGTGAGCAGCCGCTGCTCCTCGCAGAGCCGGTCGGCCTCGCGGACCGCCTCCTGCAGGGCGCGCACATGGGGCGCGAGCTCGCGCGGCATGGCCATGTCGATGTCGACGTGCGTCCTGCCCTCGGCCGCGGCCTGCTGGGCGATGCGACGGCCGGTGAACCGCGCGTGGGCCGGCGACGCCAGGAGCGCCGCGATCCGGTGCGCCAGCTCCCTCGACTCCGGGGCGGCCTGCTCGGCGTCGAGCAGCTGCAGCTCGCGAACCAGCTCGTCGAGGTGGCTGTCCTGGCGCAGGCTCAGGTGCACCGGACATCCCGCCAGCCGCACGACCGCCCACCCCTCGGGCAGCGCCGCGTCCTCGGCGCGGCCGGCGGACGCCGTACTCACCGTGGGAGGGCGTACGGCGTGGGTCCCGTCGCCCTCGGCGAGGGTCAGCCACACGCGCTTCCCGTCGCCGGTCTCCTCGACGCCCCAGTCCTGGGCCAGCACCGACACGATGCCGAGGCCGCGGCCGGTGGTGCTCTCGTCCGCGAGCGCCAGGTCCAGCTCGTCGAGGTCGAGCTCGTCGTCGCTCTCGGGCTTGTCGGGTTCGCCGGGCTCGTCGAACGACGCCCGCGGCACGACCACCTCGGCCGGCACCGGCCCGTCGTCCTCGACCACGATCTGCACCGACTGGTCGATCGCCCGCAGCGCCACCTCCATGAACGTGCTCGAGCTGTGCAGCGCCGCGTTGGCGGCCAGCTCGGTCACGCACAGGGCGGCGTCGTCGAGGAGCTCGGTCCGGCCGAGCGAGGTCAGCCCGTCGGTCACGAACCGGCGCGCCCCGGGCACGCTCGCGGCGTCGGCGGCGAGCCGGATCCTCATCTCCCCCGCTTCGCGCTGCTCGAGCACGTCGTCCTGCACCCGAGCATCATGCCCGACCCGGTCGCGGCTGTCGTGCCGGTATCACGCGCTCAGACCTGAGCCAGGTCGACGAGCCCGGTCAGGTGCGGACGCCGACGACGCTCACGACGAGCCCCCCAGGGTCGGTGTAGCTGCACGCGACCATGTCATGTCTGTTGCGCTCGAAGCCCGGGGTGTGGAAGGTCGTCACCGCCTCGGTCGTGCCTGGGAAGACGACCTCCACGTGCTTGGGCTTGATGACGTCGGTGCTGCCGACGACGTGGAAGGCGCTGCCGAACCCGGCCGGGGTCAGGTAGGTCCGCACCGTCGTGCCGCCGCAGTCGAGGATGCGCTCGTTATCCCAGGAAGCGGGCGGATCCGCCGCATACGCCGGGGCGGCCAGCCAGGTCGTCACCCCCATCCCCGCCGTGATGGTCGCGATCGCGATGCGCGCTGGACGCGTGGTCATGACGTTCCCCCTTGTCGTCACGGTGACGGTACGACCACTCTCGCCCTCCCGTCGGTCGAGCGCCATGGCTCGACCGGGTGGCGCGGCATGACCAGGACATGACTGGCGACATGAAGGGCCCGCCTCCCGGGCGGGAGGCGGGCCCCGTGTTTCGGCGTGCTGTCGTGGGTCAGGCGGACGGGTTCGCCGGCGGGCCGTACGAGCCGCCGCCGTACTCGCCGGCGTACTCGTACGTGCTCTCCTCCGACGGCATCAGGATCCACAGCACCGGGTAGATGAGCAGCTGGCTGCCGGGGATCACCATCAGGATGAGGACGAAGAGCAGCCGCGCGGGCCACGGGTCGATGCCGAACCGTCGGCCGAGGCCGGCGCAGACGCCGCCGAGAACGCGGCTGTCGCGCGGTCGGACGAGCCCCTGGCGGGCGAAGGTCTGGTGGACGTCGTTCATGGTGTTCCTCCGGGTTGCTGGCCGACGACGTGTCGACCTGCCACCACTGTGCGTCGCGACCCGGCCCCGGCACATCGGGCGGAACCCTGACTCCGCCCCTGATCGCTGGCCCGGCATCCCCGAGTACGACGGAGCCCGGCACCCCGACGGGCACCGGGCTCGCGCCGTACGACGTGTCGCGGTCAGCCGCGGAACGCGTTCCAGGCCATCTGCATGCGCTCGACCTGACCCGGCGTGAACTCCGTCAGGCAGGCGTCGAACGAGTAGTCCATGAAGTTGTTCACCGGGTCGGCACCGGGGTCGTCCGGGCAGGTGTCCCGCGGGTCCTCACCGGCCTCGGGGCACAGGAAGTTCGGGGACGCCTCCGCCGGGGTGTCCTCGACCTGGTCGCCGCCGCCGTAGGCGGGGTCGTCCGGGCAGCCGCCCTGGAACGTGTGGTACAGCTCCAGCCAGTGGCCGACCTCGTGGGTGAGGGTGTCCCCCTCGTCGTACGTGCCGGGCGGGAACACCCGCTGGTCGCCATCGGTGTCGCCGTCGACGACCGGCAGGGTCCGGAAGTCGATGACCACACCGTCGAAGTAGCGGTGCAGCGGCCCGTACTCCGACGAGGTCGCGTCGGTGAAGTCGGACGGGAAGTAGGCCCACCCGAGCAGCGACTGGCCGAGCGAGGCGGTGTAGACGTCGAGGACGCCGGGGTCGCCGCTGTGCAGCTGCTTCTTCATCGCGACCTCCTTGCCGCCGCCGCGGAAGTAGCGGGGCTCGGCGCCGTTGGCCGCGATCAGGTTGAACCACTCCGGCTGGACAGTCTCGGTGCTGCCGGCCTCGTCCCACACGAAGGTGAAGCCGGTACGGGCGTAGCCCTCGTTGAGGGCGTCGACCTGGGCCTGGAGCCGGGCGTCGGACAGGTCTCCCCCGCCGTTGCCCTTGGTCTTGACGATCTCGTGGAACCTGACCGGGACGGTCACCGCGAACTCGCTGCTCGCGGCCGCCCTCGCCTCGTTCGCGGCCTTCCCGGCCGCGACGAGGAGCGGGTCCTTCTTGACGACGTGCTGGTCGTCGCGCGGGATCGCGCCCTTCGGCGCCTTCGCGACCTTGCCGTAGTCGGTGCAGTCGACGGTCTTGCCCCCGTTGTTGCTTGCCGGCTTCGCGAGTGCGGGCGCGGCGGTGGTGCCGACGGCCAGGCCGAGCGCCACGGCGACGATGCCGGCGCGACGTACCAGGGCTGAGTGGTGAGTCATCCGTCCCCCTTGTCCGATCGTGGTGGCGCTGACCGTATCCGCCCGCCGTGTCCCGCGGAAGACCCAAAGTCGGGTATGTGTCCGGACTTCTCGGATCGAGAGATTTCAGGCATCCCGGGTTTGACATTGGGGATTCCCTGCACTCAGGGTGGATAGGTGTCCGCATCCCCGCAGCTGAGCGAGCCCGACCGCCGGATCGCCGCGGCGCTCCAGGTGAACGGCCGGGCGTCGTGGCGACGCATCGCCGCCGCGCTCGGCGCGCCCGAGTCGACCGTGACGCGACGCGGCCAGCAGCTGCTCGCCGAGCGCGCGGTGGCCGTCACCGGGGTGCTCGACCACCTGCGCTGCGGGCTGGGCGTGTCGGTCTACGTCCGGCTCCGGGCCCGGCCGGGACGCACGCTGGACGTCGCGCGGGCGGTCGCCGCACACCCCCGCCCCCGGTTCGTGGCCGTGGTGGCCGGCTCGTTCGACGTGACCGCCGAGGTCGTCGTCGAGCACCACCGCGACATCCTCGACGTGATCGGCGAGTTCGAGGCCATCGACGACGTGGTCGAGACCGAGTCGATGCTGGTGATCCGCAAGTTCTCGGCGTTCGAGGAGTGGTCCCCGCACCTCCTCGACGCCAGGGCGATCGACGAGCTCCGGGAGGGTCGCGAGGTCGTCGACTACGACCACCGTTCGTGGACCGAACCGGAGAAGCTGAGCGAGACCGAGCTGGCCATCGCGGCGGTACTCGCCGCCGACGGGCGGGCCAGCTACGCGACCGTGGCTCAGCGGACCGGTCTCAGCGAGTCGACCGTCGGCCGGCGCGTCGAGTCCCTGGTCGAGCGCGGCTGCCTGCGCTTCCGGACGCTCTTCGAGTCCGAGGTGCTCGGCTACGACGTGGAGTTCCTGCTCTGGCTGACCGTCGACCCCGGCCACATCGATGAGGTCGGCGAGCACCTGGCCAAGCACCCCTCGACCAGGTACGTCTCCGCGGCCACCGGCCGCCACACGCTGATCGCTCAGGGCGTGCTGCGCGGGTACGGCGACCTGTACCCCTACACCACCGAGGTCGTCGGCCGCCTCCCCGGCGTGCAGTCGGCCGAGCTGACCCTGCAGGTCCGGGCGCTCAAGCGGGCCTGGGTCCCGATCGACGACGACGGCCGCCCCCGGCCACAGGAGGTGGTGGAGCGCTGATCGCTTCACTCACCCCACGACTGCTCCCGCACATCCACGATCTCGCCGTCCACGTCTGCTGACGAGGCGTGCCCCGCCGCACGCCGCATCTCGGAAAGGTTCAGCATGTCCACGACCACAACCGCCGCCGAACCGCAGTCGCGCGTCATGCGCGCCGCGTTCCGCTCGTTCAGCGCGATCGAGCGGGTCGGCAACAAGCTGCCGCATCCCTTCTGGCTGTTCTGGATGCTCGCGATCGTCGTCATCGCGCTCAGCTGGCTGCTCTCGTCGCTCGGCGTGAGCGCCCAGGCGCCGGGCTCCGACGACGTCGTCGCGGCCAAGAGCCTGGTGAGCCAGGAGGGCGTCGCCTTCATGGTGGGTGAGGCGGTCACCAACTTCGCGACGTTCCCGCCCCTCGCCACGATCCTGGTGGTGATGCTCGGCATCGCGGTAGCCGAGCGCAGTGGCCTCATCACGAGCCTCCTGCACGCGATGGTCGCGCGCGTCCCGGCCCGCTACCTCACGTTCGCGCTCGCGATGACCGCGATGGTCGGGCACGTCGCGGGCGACGCGGCGTACGTGACCCTGATCCCGCTCGGTGCCCTGGTGTTCAAGGCCGCGGGACGCAGCCCGGCACTCGGCGCGATCGTCGCGTTCGTGTCGATCAGCGCGGGGTACGACGCGTCGCCGTCGCTGACCACCACCGACGTACTGCTCTCCGGCATCTCGACCGCGGCCGCGCAGACCATCGACGAGAGCTACGTCGTCACGCCGGTCGACAACTACTTCTTCGGCCTGGCGTCGTCCGTGCTCATCGCGCTGGTGATCACGGTCGTGACCGAGAAGATCCTCGCGCGCCGCCCGGACCTCGAGACCGAGGACGACGCCGCGGACATCAGCGCCGACGAGGCCAGCCTCGAGTCCACGCCGACCAAGCGCCGCGCGCTGCGGATCACCGGGCTCGTCGCCCTCGGGTACGTCCTGCTCCTAGTCGTGGCGGTCGCTCCCCCGGGCTCGCCGCTGCGAGGCGAGGACGGCGGCGTCGTGAGCTCGCCGCTGTTCGTCGGGATGGCGTTCGTGCTCGGCGTGTTCTTCACCCTGCTCGGCGTGGTGTACGGCGCGGTCGCCGGCACGATCCGTCGGCCGCGCGAGGTCGTCGAGGCGATGGTGGAGGGGATCCGCTCGATGGCGCCGATCCTCGTGCTGTTCTTTGCGATCTCGCAGTTCCTGGCCTACTTCAAGTGGACCGGGCTGGGCGAGATCCTCGCGATCAAGGGCGCCGAGTCGTTGCGCGACATCTCCGCGCCCGGCTGGGCCGTGCTGATCGGCATCGCGGTGCTGGTGACGCTGATGAACCTCGTCATCACCAGCGGCTCCGCGCTCTGGTCGCTGGCGGCGCCGGTGTTCGTGCCGATGCTGATGCTGCTCGACATCAACCCCGAGACCACGCAGGCGATCTACCGCGTCGCGGACTCGGTGACCAACTGCGTGACGCCGATGAGCCCGTACTTCGTGATGGCGCTCGGCTTCGTCCAGCGCTTCCGCCGCTCCGCCGGGATCGGCACGCTGGCGTCGTACACGATTCCGCTGGCCGCCGTGATCTGGGTGGTGTGGGTGCTGTTCTTCCTGGCCTGGTATCTGGTCGGGCTTCCGCTCGGCCCCGGCGCACCGGTCGGAGCACTCCGGTGAGCCGCGCACTGTTGGCCCAGGCCACCGGCGCGGTCGACGAGATCCTGCGGGACGTCGTCGAGCTGGTCGAGGTGGAGACGTCGAGCTACGACAAACCCGCTCTCGACCGCGGCGTCGCGCACCTGCACGAGCTGCTCGCACGTCGGCTCGGTGAGCCGTCCGAGCTGCACCGGCACGACGGCGGTGAGCGCGGCGACGTGCTGACGGCGACGTACGACGGCACCGGCGACGGCCACGTCTCGCTCCTCGCCCACTACGACACGGTGTGGCCGACCGGCACGCTCGCGGGCTGGCCGGTCACCACGGAGGAGGCAGCCGACGGGCTGCGCACGACCGGGCCCGGCATCTTCGACATGAAGACCGGACTGGTGCAAGGCATCTGGGCGCTGAGGCTGCTGCGGGAGAGCGGTGCCCCGACACCGGCGGTGACGTTCGTGCTGAACGGTGACGAGGAGATCGGCTCGATCTTCTCCCGGTCCGTCATCGAGTCCGTGACGTCCCGCACCGACGCCACGCTGGTGCTCGAGCCGAGCGTCGCGGGCGCGGTGAAGACCGGCCGCAAGGGCATCGGCATCTTCGGCCTCGAGACCGTCGGCGTCGAGTCGCACGCCGGCCTCGACCCCGAGGCCGGCGCCAGCGCCGTGCACGCCCTCGCCCGCGTGATCACCGAGGCCGCCAAGATCGCCCGCCCCGAGGTCGGCACGACCGTCAACGTCGGTCTCGTCGAGGGCGGCTCGGGCTCCAACGTCGTCGCCGGCCGGGCCACAGCCCTGGTCGACGTACGTGTGGCCGACGAGGCGGAGCAGGCCCGCGTCGACCGCGAGTTCGACGCGCTCCGGACCGGGGACGAGCGCGTCACGCTCAAGGTCACGCACGGCTGGAACCGACCGCCGATGACCCTCGGCCCCGCGACCCGGCCGCTCCTGGACATGGCGCACGACGTGGCCGCCGAGCTCGACTCGACGCTGCGGGACGTGAGCGTTGGTGGGGCCAGCGACGCGAACTTCGTCGCCGCGCTGGGCAAGCCGGTCCTCTGCGGCCTCGGCGCGGTCGGCCACGGCGCGCACGCCCGCGGCGAGTACATCAACCCTGCCGCGGTGCCGCACCAGACCGCGCTTGTCGCCGGGCTGCTGGCCAGGCTGGCGGTCGAAGACCTGCAGCAGCGCAGCAGTGACTCTCCATTAGGCTGACGCTCGGATGCAACACGTGTCGATCCGTGAGGAACGTCCAGGTTCTCCCCGACACGAGTGCCGATCCCGCCCTCGTAGCTCAGCTGGATAGAGCGTCGGACTTCTAATCCGGTGGTCGCAGGTTCGAATCCTGCCGGGGGCGCCCCGAGTTGGTGGCTGGGGAAGGAGTGCCTTGCCCCCAGTCGTCGTCGAGAGGACCGGCGGGCCAGAGGTCCTGCAGGTGGTGGGATGGCCGGCGCCGGGGCCGGGCGGACGGGTCGTCATCGACGTGGCGGCGAGCGGGGTGAACGTCGTCGACAAGCTGTTGCAGCGCGCGAACGACGTCCTCGGCGCGTTGGCTGAGGGGCCGGCTCGACCTACTTGTCTGCGGCCGCTACCCGCTTGCCGAGGCCGCACGGGGACACGAGGGCCTCGAGGCCTGACGCAGCACCGGCAAGCTGCCCGTCCTTCGCCGCGACTAGCGCGGCTGGCGCTGCTGCCGGTCGGCGAGATACGCGGAGATCTCGCCGGCGAGGGCGGCCTTGTCGTCGTCGGGCAGGAACGACGCGCGCACCGCGTTGGTCGCGAGCTGCGCGACGCCCGCCTCGTCGAGACCGAGCAGGTCGGCGGCGATCTCGTACTCGCGCGTGAGCGTGGTACCGAACATCGGCGGGTCGTCGCTGTTGACGGTGACGAACACGCCGGCGTCGTACATCTGCTTGATCGGGTGCTCCTCGAGCCGCTCGACCGCGCGGGTGGCGATGTTGGAGGTCGGGCAGACCTCGAGCGGGATCTGGTGCTCGACCAGGTGCTCGATCAGCCGCGGGTCCTGCACGGCGGACGTGCCGTGGCCGATGCGCTCCGCGCCGAGGTGCTCGAGCGCGTCCCAGATCGTCTGCGGGCCGGTGGTCTCGCCGGCGTGCGGCACACTGCGCAACCCGGCGGCGCGGGCGCGCGCGAACACGTCGGCGAACTGCGGCCGGTCCACGCCGATCTCAGGACCGCCGAGGCCGAAGCCGACCAGGCCCTCGGGCGGGTGGTCGATCGCGTACTGCACGGTCGCCTCGGCGGACGGCAGCCCGAACTCACCGGGGATGTCGTAGATCCAGCGCAGCTTGATCCCGAGGTCGCGCTCGGCCGCGTGCCGGGCGTCCTCGACTGCCTCGACGAACGCCTCGATCGGCACGCCCGCCATGACCGAGGTGTACGGCGTCAGCGTGAGCTCCGCGTACCGGACCTGCTGCGCGGCCATCTCCCGGGCCACCTCGTAGGTGAGCAGCCGGACGTCCTCGGGCGTGCGGACCAGGTCGACGACGGCGAGGTACACCTCGATGAAGTGCGCGAAGTCGCGGAACCGGTAGAACTCCCGCAGCTCGTCCAGGTCGCTCGGCACGTTGCCCGGGTGGCGGGCGGCGAGCTCGGACACGATGCGCGGGGACGCTGACCCGACGTGGTGCACGTGGATCTCGGCCTTGGGGAGGCCGGCGATGAAGGCGGCGAGGTCGTCGTTCGCGGGGCGTTCGGACATGGCGCCATCCTGCCCGGTCCGAGCCGGTACGGCGTCTCCGGGTGTCGCTCCCGAATGGCGGCCGGGCACCGGGGTACAAAGAGGGCGGCCCCGCAAAGTATGAGTTTGCGGGGCCTCGGCATTCCTGCCGGGGGCTCAGCCGTTCTTCGCGTCGGAGACGGCCTGCTCGAGCGCGCTGACCAGCTCGGGGATGGCGGTGTACTCCAGGGTCTCGCCGTTCACCTGGACCGTGGGGGTCGAGGAGACGCCCTCCTTGTTGGCCGCGTCGGTGGCGTTGACCACCCACTGCTCGAACGCGCGGTCCTCGATCGGGCCGCGTACGGCGGACTCCTCGGCGCCGGACTCGACGGCGAGGTCGACGAGCTCGTCGTCCGACAGGCCGTCAGTTCCCTCCTCCGGCTGGTGCTCGAACAGCCGGTTGTGGAACTCAACCGCCGCGTCGGTGCCGGCGGTGTCCATCACCGCGCCGAGCGCGTTCATGGCGCGGGTGGAGTAGTCGGTGCCGTTGGAGGCGCGGTCGAGGAACGAGAGCACCCGGTACTCCACCTTCACATCACCGCGGTCGACCATCTGGTCGAGCGTGTCGCGGGAGGCGGCCTCGAACTGGCCGCAGTACGGGCACATGAAGTCCTCGAACACCGTGACGGTCACCGGCGCGCCGGGGTCGCCGAGCACCAGCGCGTAGTCGTCGCTCGCACCGGCCGGCGGCGTCGCGGTCTGGCCGGTGGCGTCGCGCGAGGCCTGCACGGCGTAGCCGATGCCGCCGACGAGGAGCAGCACCACGGCAACCACGACGCCGACGAACACGTTGCGCCGACGGCGTTCGGCTCGCTCCTGCTCGCGCCGTACGGCCGCGGCGCGCTCGTGCGCGGCGAGGGTCTCGGCGCGGCGGGTGGCGTTGGACTTCTTGCTGGCCATGCTGCCTTCCTAGCTCTCGGTGACCATGTCGCGGTCGTCGTCGCGGTCGTCGTCGCGGTCGTCGTC
>NZ_CAMPGZ010000159.1 GCF_946885725.1 uncultured Nocardioides sp. | reverse complement strand
CGAGCCGGGTCGGCGTACTTCCACGCTCCGGCATCCGGCTCTACTGCGTCACGCGATACGCGTCGAAGACGCCGTCGACGGAGCGGACGGCCTTGAGGACGTGGCCGAGGTGCTTGGGGTCGGCCATCTCGAAGGTGAAGCGGGACTTGGCGACGCGGTCGCGGGAGGTGTTCAGCGACGCGGCGAGGATGTTGACGTGCACGTCGGAGAGCACCTTGGTGATGTCCGACAGCAGGCGGGCGCGGTCGAGCGCCTCCACCTGGATGTTGACCAGGAACATCGACTGCGCGGTCGGCGCCCACTCGACCTCGACGAGCCGCTCGGGCATCGCCTTGAGGCTGGCGGCGTTGGTGCAGTCGGAACGGTGCACGGACACGCCCGCGCCGCGGGTGACGAAACCGAGGATGTCGTCACCGGGCACCGGGGTGCAGCACTTGGCGAGCTTGACCCACACGTCGGAGAGGCCCTTGACGATGACGCCGGCGTCGCCGCCGCTGCCGGCCTTGGCCCGCGTGCGCTCGCTGGTGATCTGGACGCCCTCGGCGAGGTCCTCGGCGGCGCCCTCCTCGCCGCCGAACAGGTCGATGACGCGGCGCACGACGGTCTGGGCGCCGATGTTGCCCTCACCGACCGCGGCGTAGAGCGCGGAGACGTCGGGCAGCCGCATCTCGGCGGCGACGGCGGCGAGCGACTCGTGGGTGAGCACGCGCTTGAGGGGAGCACCCTCCTTGCGCATGAGCCGGCCGATCTGCTCCTTGCCCTGTTCGATGGCCTCTTCGCGGCGCTCCTTGGTGAACCACTGCCGGATCTTGTTGCGCGCCCGCGGCGACTTGACGAAGCCGAGCCAGTCACGGCTCGGGCCCGCGTTGGGCGCCTTGGAGGTGAACACCTCGACCACGTCGCCGTTGTCGAGCTTGGACTCCAGCGGCACCAGACGGCCGTTGACCCGGGCGCCGATCGTGCGGTGGCCGACCTCGGTGTGGATCGCGTAGGCGAAGTCGACGCACGTCGACCCGGTCGGCAGCGCGATCACGTCGCCGCGCGGGGTGAAGACGTAGACCTCGGCCGAGTTGATCTCGAACCGCAGCGACTCGAGGAACTCCCCCGGGTCCTCTGTCTCGTGCTGCCAGTCGAGGAGCTGGCGGACCCAGGCCATGTCCGAGCTGCTGGACTCCGCCGCGCCGCCGTCGCGCCCGTCGGCGCCGGGGGCGAACGCCTCCTTGTACTTCCAGTGCGCCGCGACGCCGTACTCCGCCCGGCGGTGCATCGCGAAGGTCCGGATCTGCAGCTCGACCGGCTTGCCCTGGATGCCGATGACCGTCGTGTGCAACGACTGGTACATGTTGAACTTCGGCATCGCGATGTAGTCCTTGAACCGCCCGGGAACGGGGTTCCAGCGGTTGTGCAGGACGCCGAGCACGGCGTAGCAGTCGCGGTCGCTCTCGACGAGGATCCGTATCCCGACCAGGTCGTAGATGTCGGAGAACTCGCGGCCCCGCACGATCATCTTCTGGTAGATCGAGTAGTAGTGCTTGGGCCGGCCGGTCACGACCGCCTTGATCTTGGCGTCGCGGAGGTCCTTCTCGACCTGCTCGATGACCTGCTGAAGGAACGAGTCGCGCGACGGCGCCCGCTCGGCCACGAGCCGGACGATCTCGTCGTACATCTTCGGGTGCAGCGTGGCGAACGCCAGGTCCTCGAGCTCCCACTTCAGGGTGTTCATGCCCAGCCGGTGGGCCAGCGGAGCGAAGATCTCGAGCGTCTCGCGCGCGATGCGCTCCTGCTTCTCCTGCTTGAGGTAGCGCAGGGTGCGCATGTTGTGCAGCCGGTCGGCGAGCTTGATGACGAGCACGCGGATGTCGCGGCTCATCGCCACGATCATCTTGCGGATGGTCTCGGCCTGCGCGCTGTCGCCGTACTTGACCTTGTCCAGCTTGGTCACGCCGTCGACCAGCGCGGCGACCTCGTCGCCGAAGTCGCGGCGGAGCTCGTCGAGGGTGTACGGCGTGTCCTCGACGGTGTCGTGCAGGAGCGCGGCGACGAGCGTCGGCTCGGTCATGCCGATGTCGGCCAGGATCGTCGCCACGGCCAGCGGATGCGTGATGTAGGGGTCGCCGGACTTGCGCGTCTGGCTGGCGTGGTACTTCTCGGCGGTCAGGTACGCGCGCTCGAGCAGCGCGAGGTCGGCCTTGGGGTGGCTGGCGCGTACGGCGCGGAACAGCGGCTCGAGGACGGGGTTGCCGGGCTGGCTCTTGGTCGCCATCCGAGCGAGGCGGGCGCGCATGCGGCGGCCGGACGGCGGGCCGCTGCTGGCGGCAGGCTCGAGTGCCGCCGGGGCCGGCTCCTGCTGCTCGTCCCGGGGCACGACCGCGGGCGGCTGTACGACGCTCTTGTCGCTGATGGCGGCCCTCCTCCCGTCCAGAGATTCCAGTCTAGACGTGCGGGGCCAGCCCGCCCGCGGACTAGACGCGCTTCAGGCTGTGCAGGGGCAGGTCGCCGATGGTCTCCCGGCCCGGGAGGAACGACAGCTCGAGGAGTACGGCGAGCGCGGTGACGTCCGCGCCGCACCGCTGGACGAGCTCGTGCGTGGCCGCTGCCGTGCCGCCGGTCGCGAGCACGTCGTCGACGAGCAGGACCCGGTCACCCTCGGTGAGAGCGTCCTGGTGCACCTCGAGCGACGCCTCGCCGTACTCCAGCGAGTAGGACACCGCGTGCGTCGGACCGGGCAGCTTGCCGGCCTTGCGGACCGGCACGAAGCCGGCGCCGAGGGTCAGGGCGACCGGGGCAGCCAGGATGAACCCGCGCGCCTCCATTCCCACGACCTTGTCGACCGCCGGGGCGCCGGTCTCGTCACGGCCGGCGGCCGCGAGGGCCTCCACGACCGCGGTGAACCCGTCGTGGTCCGCGAGCAACGGGGTGATGTCCTTGAACACCACACCGGGCTCGGGGAAGTCGGGTACGTCGCGGACCAGCCGGTCGAGCAGGGCCGCGACGTCGACGGTGGTCGTCACAACAGCGTTCCTACTTCTTGCCGCGCTGGGAGCGCGGCTTCCGCTGGGGCTGCGCCCGCTTGGCCGCCGCCGACGGGGCGACCGGTCGGCCGGCCGGCCGCTCGCCGGCGGTGTAGCGGGACCGGTTGGGCTGCGTCTGTCCGACACCGGCGCCCTCGGTGGCCGGCTCCGGCTCGCGCTCGGCGCCGCCGCCGGTCGCGCCCTCCCCCGGCTCGTCGTACACCGGCATGTCATCGGCGTAGGCCGGGACGGAGGCGTAGGGGTCGACCTGCTTGCGCTTGTTGTGCCGGATGGCGCGCGCGTCGCCCGCCTTGATGCCGGGCTCCATCTCCTTGAGCTGGACGACCAGCGGGGTGGCGATGAAGACCGAGGAGTACAGACCCGCGGCCATGCCGACGAACAGCGCCAGGGCCAGGTCCTTGAGCGCGCCGGAGCCGAGCGTCACCACGCCGACGTACAGCAGCGCGCCGACCGGGAGCAGCGCCACGATCGAGGTGTTGATCGAGCGCACCAGGGTCTGGTTGACCGCGAGGTTCGCGGCCTGGGCGTAGGTCTGGTGGGTGCGGGCGAGGTTCTTGGTGTTCTCGCGCACCTTGTCGAAGACCACCACGGTGTCGTACAGCGAGAAGCCGAGGATGGTCAGGATGCCGGTGACGGTCGCGGGGGTGACCTCGAACCCGGACAGCGCGTAGACGCCGACGGTGATGATCACGTCGTGGAACAGCGCCACGAGGGCGCCGACGGACATCTTCCACTCGCGGAAGTACGCCCAGATGAAGATCGTCACCAGCACCAGGAACACACCGAGGCCGAGCAGCGCGCGGTCGGCGACCTGCGCGCCCCAGGTCGCACCGATGGCGTCCTGGCTGATCTCGTCGGGGCCGACGTCGGCGGCCTCCTGGATGGCCTCGGAGATGACCGTCGCCTGCGCGTTGGTGAGCGGCTCGGTCTGAACGCGGATGGTGTTCTCGCCGGAGGTGTTCGCGACCGGGTTGGAGGCGGCGTCGATCCCCTCCTCCTCGGCGGTCGCCGCGACGGCCTCGCGGACCTCGATCGCCAGCTCGTCGCTGAGCCGCTCCGCCGGGACCGTGACGCGGTACTCGACGCCGCCCTCGAACTCGATACCGAGGTTGAGGCCCTTCCAGAACAGGCCCAGGAACGCGACGCCGATGACGACGACCGAGATGGCGTACCAGAGCTTGCGCTTGCCGACGAAGTCGATCGAGACCGAGCCGTCGTACAGAGACTGACCGAGACGAGACATCTTGCTCATCGCGCGGCACCCCCAGTCGTGGCCGGGCGGCTTGCCCCGGCGATGTAGTCGATGCCGATGGCCTCGGGCGAGAGCCCGGAGAGCGGGTGACCGGAGTTGAAGAAGTGGAACTTCGACAGCCAGGACACCATCGGCTTGGTGAACATGAAGAAGACCGCGAGGTCGATCAGCGTGGTGATACCCAGCGCGAACGCGAAGCCCTTCACCACGCCGATGGCGAAGATGTAGAGCACGACCGCGGCGAGCAGTGACACCGCGTCGGCCGCCAGACAGGTGGCCCGCGCGCGGACCCAGCCGACCTCGACGGCGACGCGCATCGACTTGCCCTCGCGCATCTCGTCCCTGATGCGTTCGAAGTAGACGATGAACGAGTCGGCGGTGATACCGACACCCACGATCAGACCCGCGATGCCGGGCAGCGTGAGCGTGAAGTTCACCGCCTGGCTCATCGCCAGGATCACGCCGTACGTCACGACGGCGGCGACGCCGAGCGAGGCGACCACCACGATGCCGAGGCCGCGGTAGTAGAACATGCAGTAGATCAGCACCAGCGCGAGGCCGATGCCGCCCGCGAGCAGACCCGCGGACAGCTGGTCGGACGCCAGCGTCGGGCCCTCCTCGGTGACCACCGGCGCCGTGAACGTCAGCGGCAGGGCGCCGTACTTCAGGCTGTTGGCCAGGGACTGCGCCGACTCCTGGTTGAAGTCACCGGAGATCTCCGCGCGACCGTTGGGGATCACGCCGTTGACGACCGGGGCGCTGAGCACCTGGCCGTCGAGCACGATCGCGAACTGCTTCTGCTGGCCGGTCAGCGGGCTGGTCGCGTTGACGATCTGCCGGGTGACGTTGGCGAAGGTCTCGCGGGCGGTCTTGTCGAAGGTCAGGCTGACCACCCACTGCACCTGCGACTGCGGGATGCCGGCCTCGGCTCCAGTCAGCTGGGTGCCCTGGATCATCGAGGCGGACAGGAGGTACTTGTTGCCCTCGTCGTCACAGGCGATCAGCGGCTGGTCCCGGACGTCGGGCATCTTGTCGTCGCCGCACTGGAACTCGCCGAACTTCTTGATCCACTCGTCGCCGGGATCGTCCTGCCACTTCAGCGGCTGGTCGACGGGAGCGCCCTTGGAGGTGGTGCCGGGCAGACCCTCCTGGGGCGCCGGCTCGTCGCTCGGGGCGGGCTGCTCTTCGTCACCCGCGTTGCCCTTGCCGTCGTTCTTCTTGCCGTCGTTCTTCTTGTTGTTCTTGTCGCCGGCCTTCTTGTCCGCGGCGACCAGGCCGCCCGACAGCGCGCGGCCGCGCGGCGAGGCCTCGTCGGACGGGTCCTCAGCCGGGCTCTCGCTGGGCTTGGCGTCCGGGCTCCCGCTCGCGTCGTCGGACGGTGAGGCGCTCGGGTCGCCGCTCGGCTGCTCGGAGGGCTCCGGCGTCGGCGTCCCCGGCGCGGCGAGCGCCACCAGGCGGAACCGCAGCTGGGCGGTCTGGGAGACGTCGTCGACGAGGTCGGTACGACGCTCGCCCGGGATCTCCACCACGATGTTGCGGTTGCCCTGGACGGCCACCTCGGCCTCGGCGACACCCTGGCCGTTGACCCGCTGGTCGATGATGCCGCGGGCCTCCTCCATCTTCTCCGGGGTGATCTCCTCACCCGTGGAGGTGCTGGCCTCGAGGGTGATCCGGGTGCCGCCCTGGAGGTCGAGACCCAGCTTCGGGGTCCAGACGCCCTCGAGCGCGATACCGCCGTACATCGCCGCGATGAGGATCGCGAACACGATGAGCCGGCGCCCGGGACGGGACGCATTCTTCGCCACTGCAGTCTGCTCCTTGGTGCGCGGCCGGGACGGCCGGATGCCCTAGCGGTCCTGGTCCGACGAGGGCGTGTCGTCGTCGGCGCGGCCGGTGAGGTCGTCGCCCGAGATGCCCGTGCCGCCGGCGGTGCCGGTCGGCTCGATGACCCGGACCACGGCCTGCTTGGCCACCTTGATGGTCGTGCCGGGCGATACCTGGATGTCGAAGGTGTCGTCACCCACGCCCACGACCGTGCCGTAGATGCCCGAGCCGAGCATCACCTCCGTGCCCACCGTGGCGCTGGACTGCGTCGCAGCCAGCCGCTTCTGCTGGTTGCGAGCGGGCCGCACGACCAGGAACCAGAAGACGACGACGATCAGGACGAACGGGAGGATGGACTCCCAACCACTCACGAATATCTCCTAGCCGATGGCGTGCACGCGGGCAGAACACGGACCCGCAAGTCTCCGAGAGGCGGGGCCGGGCCGACGGACGAGTCTAACCGTCCTCGTGTGACCGGTACGACAAGGTCGGAAACCTGCGGGTCACGATCGGGCAACTCCTGGGCGGCCCGCAGAGTTCCCCGATCGTGGACCGGCCCGGCGGCAGCACGCCCGAGCAGACCCCAGCGAGGGGGTCAGTCCGTGTCGAACAGCACCTGCTCGGCGTACGCCGAACCGTCCTGACGCGGCGGGGTCAGGCCGAGGTGCTGCCACGCCAGCGGCGTCGCGACGCGGCCGCGGGGTGTGCGCGCGAGGAATCCGGAACGGACGAGGAACGGTTCGGCGACCTCCTCGACGGTCTCGCGCTCCTCGCCCACGGCGACCGCGAGCGTGCTCACGCCGACCGGTCCCCCGCCGAACCGGCTGCACAGGGCGTCGAGCACGGCCCGGTCGAGCCGGTCGAGTCCCGACCGGTCCACCTCGTAGAGGTCGAGCGCCCGGTGGGCCACCTCGAGCGTGACGACCCCGTCGGCGCGGACCTGGGCGTAGTCGCGCACCCGGCGCAGCAACCGGTTGGCGATGCGCGGCGTACCCCTGGAGCGGGAGGCGATCTCGGCCGCTCCCTCGTCGGTGAGCCGCACGTCGAGCAGGCCGGCGGACCGACGCACGATCAGCTCGAGCTCGGCGGGCTCGTAGAACTCCAGGTGCCCGGTGAAGCCGAACCGGTCGCGCAGCGGGCCCGGCAGCAGACCGGCCCGGGTGGTGGCGCCGACGAGCGTGAACGGCGGGATCTCGAGCGGGATCGCGGTGGCGCCGGGGCCCTTGCCGATGACGACGTCGACCCGGAAGTCCTCCATCGCCATGTAGAGCATCTCCTCGGCCGGACGCGACATCCGGTGGATCTCGTCGACGAAGAGCACGTCGCCGTCGTTCATGCCCGAGAGGATCGCGGCGAGGTCGCCCGCGTGGGTGATGGCCGGACCGGAGGTGAGCCGCAGCGGGCTCTGCATCTCGGCGGCGATGATCATCGCGAGCGTGGTCTTGCCGAGACCGGGCGGTCCGGAGAGCAGCACGTGGTCGGGGGCGCGCTCGCGACCGCGGGCGGCCTCGAGGACGAGCGCGAGCTGCTCGCGCACGCGCTCCTGCCCCACCACCTCGGCGAGCGTGCGGGGACGCAGCGCGGCCTCCACGGCTCGTTCGTCGTCCCCGTCGACGCGCATCGCCTCGCCGGCGACGAGACGCGAGTCGGCGTACGCGATCTCGGCGGCCTCGAGGTCCTCTTCGCTCGGCATGTCAGGCCTTGCTCAGCGTGCGCAATGCGGCCCGCAGCAGCGCGCCGACGTCTGGGGTGTCGCCGCTCTCGGCGGCCTGGGCGGCCTGGGCGGCCTGCGGGGCGACCGCCTCGACCGCCTTGTCGGCCTCCTTCGCGGACCAGCCGAGCCCGACGAGGCCCTGGTGGACCTGGCCGCGCCAGGCGTCGTCGGCGGCGGGCGTGCCGGCGACGCGCTGCGGGGCGACGCCGGTGGGGACGCCGATGCGGTCCTTGAGCTCGAGGATGATGCGCTGGGCGCCCTTCTGGCCGATGCCCGGCACCGTGGTGAGCGCCTTGACGTCCTCGCTCGTCACGGCGCGGCGAAGCTCGTCGGGGCTGTGCACCGCGAGCATCGCCTGGGCCAGCTTCGGCCCGACACCGCTGGCGGTCTGCAGCAGCTCGAAGACGGACTTCTCGTCGTCGTCGACGAAGCCGAACAGCGTCAGCGACTCCTCGCGCACCACCATGCTGGTGGGCAAGGTCGCCCGCTCCCCTACGCGCAGCGTGGCCAGCGTGTTGGGCGTGCAGTGGAGCTCGAGGCCGACCCCGCCGACCTGGAGGACGGCGGAGCTGAGCGTCAGCGCGGCGACCTCGCCGCTGACGAAGGCGATCACGGGCGGGTCCTTCCGGTGCCGGCCGCGGCGAGCGCGGCGTCGATGCGGGACTGGGCGCCTCCGCGCCAGATGTGGCAGATGGCGAGCGCGAGCGCGTCGGCGGCGTCGGCGGGCTTGGGCGTCTCGTCGAGGCGGAGCAGGCGGGCCACCATCGCGCCGACCTGCGCCTTGTCGGCGCGGCCGCTCCCGCTCACGGCGGCCTTGACCTCGCTCGGGGTGTGCAGCGCGACCGGGAGCCCGCGGCGGGCGGCGGCGACCAGGGCGATCCCGGAGGCCTGCGCCGTACCCATGACCGTGCGGACGTTGTGCTGGCTGAACACCCGCTCCACCGCCACCGCGTCGGGCCGGTGCAGGTCGAGCCACTCCTCGATCCCCTGCTCGATCGCCACGAGCCGGTCGGCGACGGCCGCGTTCGCCGGCGTCCGGACCACCCCGACCGCGACGAGCCCCAGCGGTCGCCCGACGGACCCGTCGACCACGCCCAGACCGCAGCGGGTCAGCCCCGGGTCGATCCCGAGCACGCGCATGCGGTCACCTCTCGTCGCCGGGCTCTGTCCGAACACCTGTTCGGACAGACGCTATCCGGCGAGGAGTCAGTACTTCAGCCTCGTGGGCGGCGTGTCGCGCCAGAAGTGACCCCTCGGGGGCGCCCGTCGAGGCTCACTCAGGCGTCGAGCTTCTCCATGACCTCGTCGGAGACGTCGAAGTTGGCGTAGACGTTCTGTACGTCGTCGAGGTCCTCGAGCGCCTCGATCAGGCGGAACACCTTGCCGGCCGCGTCGGCGTCGAGCTCGACGTTCATCGTCGGGACGAACGACGCCTCCGCCGAGTCGTAGTCGAGGCCGGCGGCCTGCAGCGCCGTACGCACGGCGACGAGGTCGGTGGCCTCGCTGATCACCTCGAAGGACTCGCCGAGGTCGTTGACCTCCTCGGCGCCGGCGTCGAGCGTGGCCTCGAGGACGTCGTCCTCGGTGATCTCCTTGCCCTCCTGAGCCTTGGGCACGATGACGACGCCCTTGCGGTTGAAGAGGTACGACACCGAACCGGGGTCGGCGAGCGATCCGCCGTTGCGGCTGGTGGCGGTGCGCACCTCCATCGCAGCCCGGTTGCGGTTGTCGGTGAGGCACTCGATGAGCATCGCGACGCCGTTGGGGCCGTAGCCCTCGTACATGATCGTCTGGTAGTCGGCGCCGCCCGCCTCGGCTCCGGAGCCGCGCTTGACGGCGCGGTCGATGTTGTCGTTGGGGACCGACGACTTCTTGGCCTTCTGGATGGCGTCGT
>NZ_CAMPGZ010000158.1 GCF_946885725.1 uncultured Nocardioides sp. | reverse complement strand
TCCTCCAGCTGCGCGAGCTCGCGGTCGTCAAGGAGATGGCGCTCACCGACGAGCTGACCGGCATCCCCAACCGGCGCGCGCTCTACCTGCACCTCGACACGATGCTGGCGCTCGCCGACGACGACGCCGACCTGGAGCCCGGGGGCGACGGCACGTTCGCGGTCGCGCTGATCGACCTCGACCACTTCAAGGAGGTCAACGACACCCTCGGGCACGAGACCGGAGACGCGCTGCTCAAGGGCGTCGTCGCCCGCTTCAGCGCATGCCTGGAGGAGCTGGAGACGCCGTACCTCTTCGCCCGCCTGGGCGGCGACGAGTTCGCGGTCGTCCTGCACGAGGCGACCTCGCGCAACGCCGCGCTGGTCGTCGGCGAGGCCCTCCAGGAGAGCCTGATCGAGCCGCTGAAGCTGCCCGACACCGAGCTGCACGCCCACGCCAGCATCGGTCTGGCCGTGGCCCCGAAGCACGGCCGCACGCGCAGCGAGATCCTGTTCGCGGCGGACGCTGCCATGTACGCCGCCAAGACGTCCGGCGACGCGGTGCGCTTCCACCAGCCGTCGCGCGACGAGAAGACCCAGCAGCTCGAGCTGTCCGAGGAGCTGCACCGGGCGCTCGACCGTCGCGAGCTCGTCGTGCAGTACCAGCCGATCGAGTCCGCCACCGGCCAGCTCGTCGCCGTCGAGGCGCTCGTGCGTTGGGACCACCCCGAGCGCGGCCTGCTGCTGCCGGCGGAGTTCCTGCCGGCAGCCGAGCGCTACCGGCTCACCAACGCGATCGCCCAGCGGGTGCTGGAGATCGGGCTCGGTGACGTCGAGCGGTGGCGCGCCAACGGCGTCTCGGTCTCGCTGTCGGTGAACCTCAGCCCCTGCGACCTGCGCGACGAGGCGATCGTCAACCTCGTCGCCGAGGCGCTGCTCGGCCGCGACGTGCCCGCCTCCGCGCTGACGCTGGACATCGGCGAGGCCGCGCTGGCCGAGGACCCCGAGCGGGTCACCGGCGTGATCCGCGCACTGCGCGGGCTGGGCGTCAAGCTCGCGCTCGACGACTACGGCACGGGCGGCACCGGCCTGGCGCTGCTGCACGAGCTGCCGTTCCACGCGCTCAAGCTCGACGGCCGCTTCGCACGCGACGCCGCCGTCGACGCCCGCGCGACGGGCGTGGCGAAGTCGACGATCGACCTCGCGCACGCGCTGGGCATGCGCATCGTGGCCGAGGGCGTCGAGGACCGACGCGCGGCCGAGCTGCTGCGGGAGCTCGGCTGCGACGAGCTTCAGGGTTGGTACGTCGGGCGGCCCGGTGCCGCGACCGAGGTCGAGGAGCGGATGACCCGCAGCACCGGCGGCAAGCACCGGCTGGCCGTGCCGGAGCAGGCGCCGCGCTTCCCGGCGACGCCCACCCCCGAGCAGCCGCCGCAGGAGCCTTCGCCGCTCAGGCGTCCTTGAGCTCCGCGACGCCGGTGATCCGGTGCACGGCGAACTGACGCACGTCGTCGGCGCGATGGTCGAACGCCGTGAGCTGGCCGGCCTGCACGTGCACGGGGTCGACGACCCGGTCGACCGTCACGCCGGCGCTGTCGACGTACCCGATGACGACGGTCTGCTTCGCGTCCGCCGCCTCGCGCAGCACCGCCAGCAGCTCGGCCGGTGACGACCGCGGTCCCTGCGAGGGCCGCGCGGGAGCGGGCGGCCGGCGCGCGGCGGCCTTGTCGCCGGCCCGGATCGCGGTGACGGTTGCCGCGACCCGGGCGCCGAGCCGAGCCGCACCCCGCGGGTCGTGCGCGCCGAGCACTCCGTCGTCCACGCGCCGGGGCCGCGGCGAGCGGGCGCGCATCGACTCGCGACGGGCCAGACGGACCGTGCCGTCGGGCGCCTCGACCACGGGCGCGGCGCCGAGCTCGCGCAGCCGCGGCAGCAGGACGTCGAGGGGTACGTCGCTCACCACGACCGTCGGGGCGATCCGGCGCAGCCGCAGCGAGGACGCCTTGGGGTGGTGCACGAGCTCGGCCAGGGCGGACTCGTCGTCGCTGCGCAGGAACGACTCGGCGGAGCCGGCGCGGATCGTGCCGAACTTCCGCGAGACGTCGTCGACGAGGTAGACGAGCGGCTGCGGCACCGGCGTGCGCGAGGCGGACGACAGGAACGCGTGGATCTCCGCCGCCGACCAGCCGCTGTCGAAGCCGCGCCGGATGGAACGCTCGTTGAACCGGTAGACGGTGGCGCCGCCGCGCGACTCGATGTCGGCGAGCGTGGCAAGGCTGCGGCCGAGCTCCTGCTCGAGCGGGCCGGGGGCGACCGCGGTCAGGTCGGCCTGGAGCAGCACGTGGTCGACCGGCTCGGGCAGCAGCGGCTCGAGGGCGGCGGCCGCGTGGTGCGTCGGGTCGTCGTCGCCGAGCAGCGCGCGGCCGTGGGCGGCCAGCCCGCCCAGGGCGACCACGCCGACGAGCGCGGCCTCCTCCATCACCCAGGCCACGGCCTCGTGCCTGGCGGCGGGTCGGCGGGGCCGCAGCCACACGAGCCGGTCGACCAGCGAGGGCAGGCCGGTGCCCGGCGCCAGCACCTCCCCGGGCGGCAGCTCGCCCACCTCCCGTAGCGCGGCGCGCCGGGTGTCGACCAGCCAGCCCCGCTCGAGGTCGGGGGCGAGCGCGTTGACCGGCTTGCCGTTGACCCGGGTGCCGATCAGGCCGAGCATCCGCGGCGAGTCGAGCCAGGCCAGCGCCAGCCGGGTCCAGCGGTCGGCGACGCCGGCCGCGCTCCAGTGGTCGAAGGCGTCCGTCGGCAGCCACGCGGCGTCCTGGTCGTCGGTCATGCCGACGTCGACCAGCCCGGCCGCCCGGGCCAGCTCGACGTGCACGGCGGCGACCCGCTCCTCGACGTGCAGCAGCTCGGCGGCGGCCTTCAGCTCGCGCACGCCGAGACCGCCCGAGCGCAGCGCGTTGGGCGGCTGGGTGCCCCAGTGCTCCAGCAGCAGCTCGACGTGCCGGACCAGCTCGAACGCCGCCCCGGCCGCGGCCCGGTCGACGAGCGCCTGGTCGCGGGAGCCGGTCACGAGCGGGGGCGGGCCGGTCACCGGCTCGCGGGTGGTGTGGCCGCCGCGCAGGTGCAGCGCGACCTCGCGGGGCAGCGCGACGTGCCGTCGGTCCTTGGCGACCAGCAGCCCGCGCGCCAACAGGCTGTCGACCGGTCCGGCCTGGTCGCCGCGACGCACCGCTCGGTCGGTGGCCTCGACGGCACCGTCGCGGCCCTCCCGGTCGAGGTGCTCGAGGATCGCGCGGGCGCGGTCATCGACCTCGGCCAGCAGCTCCGCCACCCGTTTCGGGTCGGCGAGGACTGTCCGGATCGCGGCGATGTCGGAGGTGCGGTCGCCGGAGGGCTTCAGCCCGAGATCGCTCGCCAGCGCGGCCACCCGGCTCGGCCCGTAGCCGCCGAGCAGCAGCTCCACGTCCGGCCCGAGCCCGCTCACCGCGGTGCCGAGGGCGTCGGCGAGCACGCTCAGCGCCCGGAGGTTCTCGTCGTCGCCCCAGACCAGCGCGACGGCCTGCAGGTGGTCCAGCGCCGCGTCGACCGCCGTCGCGTCGGCGTGCACCAGCTCCCGGACACGCCCGCGCGACGTCGTACCACCGGCGGCGATGACGGCGTCGAGGACGGTGAGCTGGAGCTGGTCGAGCTGGTCGACGGCGCGCAGCGCTGAGGCGCGGGTGGCCGCCCGGGAGGCGAGCTGCCCGGAGTCCTGGGGTGCCGGCGTGGCCAGGTCCGGCCGCTCGCGCAGCAGCCGGGCCAGCGCAGCGTCCGGCCAGCCGCGCAGCTGGTCGGCGAGGGTGCGCGGGCGCTCCGCTGACGGTGGCGTGGACATCCGCTCCACGTTACCGCCAGCCGCGGTGACGGGCCGCTTCTCCTCGCATTGAGGGACGAACACACCCTGACGGGCCAGATATGGGTGATCGACACATACCCACCTCGGGGTGTCATTCGTACGGTCCGGGGTAACGAAAAGAGACGCAGGTCACCCGACCGGTCCGCGAAAGGAATCCCCCCGATGTCCACATCCGCCACGGGCAAGTCTGCGACGAGCCCGACTCAGGCGCCCGGCAAGACGTCGATCGGCAAGGTCGTCTTCGCCAGCCTCGTCGGCACCGCCGTCGAGTGGTACGACTTCTTCCTCTACGGCTCCGCCGCCGCCCTGGTGTTCGGCGCGCTGTTCTTCCCGGAGTCGGATCCCGTGACCGGCACGCTGCTGGCGTTCGGCACCTACGCCCTCGGTTTCGTCGCCCGGCCGCTCGGCGGTGTGGTCTTCGGCCACTTCGGTGACCGCGTCGGCCGCAAGAAGATGCTGGTCGTCGCGCTGATGATGATGGGGATCGCGACCTTCGCGATCGGCCTGCTGCCGACGTACGCCACCATCGGCCTCGCCGCGCCGATCCTGCTGCTGGTCTGCCGGCTGGTGCAGGGCTTCGCCGTCGGCGGCGAGTGGGGCGGCGCCGTGCTGATGGTCGCCGAGCACGGCGACGAGAAGAACCGCGGCTTCTGGAGCTCCTGGCCGCAGGCCGGCGTCCCGCTCGGCAACCTGCTCGCGACCGGCGTGCTGTTCCTGCTGGCCGCCGTGCAGAGCGACGACGCGTTCAACAGCTGGGGCTGGCGCATCCCGTTCCTGCTCTCCGCGATCCTGGTGATCATCGGGCTCTTCGTGCGGCTGTCGCTGGAGGAGTCGCCGATCTTCCAGGAGGCCAAGGACGAGATCGCGGAGAAGAAGCAGACCGCCTCGCACCTGCCGCTGCTCGAGGTGATCAAGACCTACCCCAAGGAGGTCCTGATCGCGATGGGCATGCGGATGGCGGAGAACATCTCCTACTACATCTTCACGGTCATCTCGATCACCTACGTCACGACGTACCTCGAGGCCGACAAGGACCTCATCCTCGAGATGCTGCTGATCGGTGCCGCCATCCAGTTCGTGCTGATCCCGGTGATCGGTGCGCTGTCCGACCGGGTCGGCCGTCGTCCGCTCTACCTGGTCGGCGCGGCCGGGGTCGGCGTCTGGGGCTTCGTGTTCTTCGGCCTGCTCGACAACATGACCGCCGGCAGTGTGTTCGCCGCGGTGATGATCGGCCTGCTGTTCCACTCGCTGATGTACTCGCCGCAGGCGGCGTTCTTCTCCGAGCTGTTCGGCACCTCGGTGCGCTACACCGGTGCGTCCGTCGGCTACCAGCTGGCGTCGATCTTCGCCGGTGCGCTGGCGCCGATCATCGCGGTGAAGCTGCTCGGCGACGTGGCCGAGAAGAACACCACCGCGGTCGGGATCTACATGGCCATCGCGTCGGCGGTGACGATCGTGGCGGTGCTGATCGCGCGGGAGACGAAGGCGTCCTCGCTGCGGCACGACCGCGTCGTTCGCGGCGCGCACGACTGACGCCGTACGACGACAGCACGAGGCCCCGCTCCGGATCCGGAGCGGGGCCTCGTCGTGTGGGTGCGTTGTCGTCAGGTCACAGGTCGATCGGGCGCAGCACCCGGTCGATGCCGTGCGCGACCTGCTTGTTGCCGGTGTTGACGTCCCTGGCGGCCTTGATGACGCGGGCGTTGCGCGCGTCCCGGTCGGCGTCGCCGAGGCGGACGGTGCCGCGGGCCACGTTGACGCGCAGGTGCTTGCCGACCGCGGTCTCGAGCCGGGCGCCGTCGGCCTTCCGGGCGGCGCCGTACTTCACCGTGGCACCGGGGACGACGTGGTAGAGCAGCACGCTCTCGACCGTGTCGACGCCGAGCGACGCGACGGCGCCGAAGGCCACCTTCTCGCTCGCCGGCCGGTCGCCGGTGACGCTCGTGACGAGCCTGCGGAACGCGCGGTCCGTCGGCACGAACGCGGTGAGCCGGGTGTCGCCGTCGGCGAGCACGGCGACCGCGCTGTCGGGCTTCGCCTTGAGGACGGCGCGCACGGCCTTCTCGACGATGTCGAAGTCGTCCCAGTTGCGGTCGTACTTGTTGCCGTCGGCGCCGAGCACCTTGGTGAGCGGGGTGGTACCGGCCTTCGCCCGGGCGTCGACGGCCTGGGCCGGGGCGGTAGCGAGCGCGGTCCCACCTGCGAGCGTGACCGTCAGCAGGGCGGACAGCAGGGGCTTGGTTCGCATGGTCATGTGCTCCTCGAGAGTTGTGCCGCACCGACCCTCACGGCGCGTGCACCCCGGGTTCGGTCGCCGCACTCGCGCGGCTTGGTTGAACTTGGAACGACCTTGCGGGCGTCTAGACCATGCGTCGTGCGAGGCTGGGACGGATGGCATCCACCCACGTCTGGTACGTCAGCTACGGCTCCAACATGTCCGCGAGCCGGTTCGCCCTCTACATCCGCGGTGGCCGCCCGCACGGCGGAGCCCGCCGAAACCCGGGCGCGCGGGACAGCACGCCGCCGCTGCGCTCGATCCCCGTGGACCTGCCGGGCACGGTCTACTTCGCGGGCGAGTCACCGCAGTGGGGCGGCGGTGTGGCGTTCTACGACCACGAGACGCCGGGCGGGGCCGCCGGGCGCGGCTACCTCGTGACGCCGGCCCAGCTCGCCGATGTCGTCGCCCAGGAGATGTACCGGCTGCCGCAGGAAGGCGACCCGCTCGAGGAGGTGGTCACCGCGCCGCTGACGGACGGGCGGCACACGTTCGGGCCCGGTCGCTACGAGACGCTGGTCGAGGTCGGGCGCGTGGAACGGTCGCCGCTGCTCACGTTCACCTCGCCGTACGGCGCGGACCAGGTGCCGCACAACCCGCCGAGCCCGGCGTACCTCGAGCACGTCCGTATCGGGCTGCGCGAGTCGCGCGGCTGGGACGACGACGCGATCGACGCGTACGTCGACCGGCTCGCCCGTCAGGGCCGGCCGAGCGCGCGATAGGTCCACCCGGCCGCGCGCCAGGCCTCCCGGTCGAGGCAGTTGCGGCCGTCGACGACGGCGGGCGTGGCCACCACCTCGGCGAGCTTGACCGGGTCGATCTCGCGGAACTGCGCCCACTCGGTCAGCACCAGCACGACGTGCGCACCGCGGCACGCCTCCATCACCGAGTCGGCGTAGTGCAGCGTCGGCCAGAGCCGGCGCGCGTTGGGGATCGCCTGCGGGTCGTGCACGGTGACGTGCGCGCCGAACAGCGAGATGCGGCCGGCCACGTTGAGCGCCGGCGAGTCGCGGATGTCGTCGGAGTCGGGCTTGAACGCCGCGCCCAGCACGGCCACGTTCGCTACCGGCCAGGGCCGGTCGACCAGCTCGGCAGCGACATCGACCACACGGCTGCGGCGGCGCTGGTTGATCGCGTCGACCTCACGCAGGAACGTCAGCGCGTCGCCCGCGCCGACCTCGCCGGCGCGTGCCATGAAGCCGCGGATGTCCTTGGGTAGGCAGCCGCCACCGAATCCCAAGCCTGCGTTGAGGAACTGACGCCCGATACGCGGGTCGTAGCCGATCGCGTCCGCGAGCACTGTGACGTCGCCGCCGGTCGCCTCGCAGATCTCCGCCATCGCGTTGATGAACGAGATCTTCGTTGCCAGGAAGGAGTTTGCTGCCGCCTTGGCCAGCTGAGCGGTGGCGAGATCGGCGATGACGACCGGCGTGCCGGCGGCGATCGCGTCGGCGTACACCACGCGCATCGCGTTCTCGGCCTCCTCGCGGCCGTAGCCGTCGGGCAGGCCGAAGACCAGCCGGCCGGGGCGCAGGGTGTCGTCGACGGCGAAGCCCTCGCGCAGGAACTCCGGGTTCCAGGCGAGCACCGCGTCGCGACCGACGGGCGCCATCCGGGCGAGGTCCTCGGCCAGCCGCTCGGCGGTGCCCACCGGCACGGTCGACTTGCCGAGCACGACGCACGGGCGCTCGAGCCGCGGCGACAGTGACGCGATCGCGCTGTCCACGAAGCGCAGGTCGGCGCCGAGCTCGCCGTCGCGCTGCGGCGTGGCCACGCAGAGGAAGTGGATGTCGCCGAACGCCGCGACCTCGTCGTACGACGTGGTGAAGCGCAGCCGGCCCGACTCCACGTGCTTGCGCAGGATCGGCTCGAGACCCGGCTCGTAGAACGGCGGGCGCGCCTCCTGCAGCGCGGCCACCTTGTCGTGGTCGAGGTCCAGCCCGAGCACGTCGAAGCCGAGCTCCGCCATGCAGGCGGCATGAGTGGCGCCCAGGTAGCCGCAGCCGATCACGGTGATGCGTGGCCTCATCACGGTTCCTTCCCCTCGCTTCTCTGCCCGGTCACCAGCCTCACAGCGGCGTGTCACGCGGAGACCCGTCGCCTGCCGGACATGCGCTACGCCGATTGGCCGATGTTCGCCTTCCGCCGTCGCGATGTGCTGTCGCAGTCAGGGGAGCAGTGGGGGAGGAGCGGCATGCGGCTACTCACGGTTGCGGCCCATCCGGACGACGAGACGTTGGGGGCCGGGGGCACGATGGCGTGGCACGCCTCACGAGGCGACACCGCCTGGGCCTGCGTGCTCGCGGACGGCGCGAGCTCGCGCCACGGGCGGGTGGAGCAGCAGGCCGAGTGCGCGCGCAACGCCGCCGACGTGCTGGGTCTCGACCGTCTGGTGCTCGTCGGGCTACCCGACCAGCGACTCGACACGTTGAGCCTGCTCGACGTGATCACGCCGATCGAGCAGGTCATCGAGGAGCTCCAGCCCGACGTCGTACTCACGCACTTCCCCGGCGACGTCAACGAGGACCACCGCCTCGTCGCGCGCGCCACGCTGGTGGCGACCCGGCCGGTGCCGGGCACGTCGGTCCGCCGAGTGTGCGCGTTCCAGATCCCGTCGTCGACGGACTGGGCGCCGCCGATCCCCGGCAGCGTCTTCGCGCCCAACCTCTTCGTCGACATCAGCGAGACGCTCGAGACCAAGCTCCGGGCGATGAAGGCGTACGCCGAGACCTTCGTCAGCGAGGTGCGGCCGTTCCCGCACCCGCGGTCCATCGAGGCGCTGACCGCATACGCCCAGGGGCACGGCGCCGCCTCGGGGCTGCTGGCGGCCGAGCCGTTCATGATCCTGCGCGAGTCGGCGACGGCCGGCATGCGCGGTCCCTGGGGCGGCGACGTGACATGAGCGAGGTGCTGCGCGACATCTTCGACCGCACGGTCGCGGCGGTGGCGCTCATCGTGCTGAGCCCGCTGCTGCTGGTGATCGCGGTCCTGGTGAAGGTGACGTCGCCGGGGCCGGTGCTGTTCCGCCAGGTGCGCGTCGGCCGGAACGGAAAGCCTTTCGAGATATGCAAGTTCCGCACCATGACCCACACTGGCGCGACCGGCTCCGCGGAGGTCTCGCCGCTGGGCGACCCCCGGGTCACGCCTGTGGGTCGCGTTCTCCGCGGTTGGTACCTCGACGAGCTGCCTCAGCTGCTGAACGTCGTGCGCGGAGACATGGGTCTGGTCGGGCCGCGGCCCGAGACCCCGGAGTTCGTCGCGTTGTACGACGAGGACGAGCGCCGGGTGCTGTCGGTCCGGCCAGGACTCGCCGGCCCGTCGACCCTCGGGTTCATGGACGAGGCCGAGCGCCTCGCCGAGGTCGACGACCCGGGCCGGCACTACCGGGACGTGCTCCTGCACGAGCGCGTCCGTCTCGACCTGTCGTACCTCGAGCGTCGCTCGCTCGGCTACGACCTGCGCCTCCTCGTCCGGCAGGTGATCGCCATTGCGCGCCACTGACCGCCGGCGCGGAGAGCGCCCGCAACGCCTCGGCGCGATCGCTCGCGCCGCTTTGTCAGGACGTCGGCCTGTCCCGCCGTACGTCACGGGTTGGCACCCCTGCCGGTGCCTGGAAATCGGGGGTACCCCGTGAGGAAGCACAAG
>NZ_CAMPGZ010000157.1 GCF_946885725.1 uncultured Nocardioides sp. | reverse complement strand
GGCTCCATCTCGGTCGTCGCGTTGAGCTTCATCGTGCACGAGCCGAGCGGGATCATCCCGCGGTCCAGCGCGTAGTCACGCGCCGAGAGCCGGCGCAGGTAGCGCAGCATCGAGGTCTCGGAGCGGTGCGAGTTGAACACCTCGTGGGTGAGGTACGGCGACTGCCGGCGCAGCCCGGCCGGAAGGTCCTCGCCCACCCGGGTGTCGAGCTCCTCGACATCGGCCTCCACGCCGAACGCCGCCAGCACCACGTCGAGGTGCTCGCGCCGCGTGGTCTCCGACGTGCTCACCCCGACCGTGTCCCCATCCACCAGCCGCAGGTGCACGCCCGCCTCGCGGGCGGCGTCGACAACTGCCTCGGCCCGGCCCGGGACGCGCGCGGTCACGGTGTCGAAGAACGCCTCGTGCGCCACCTCCACGCCCCCGTCACGCAGCGCCGCCGCCAACACCGCCGCGTAGCGGTGGGTGCGCTGTGCGATCGCGCGCAGCCCCTCGGGACCGTGGTAGACGGCGTACATCGACGCGACCACCGCGAGCAGCACCTGCGCGGTGCAGATGTTGGAGGTCGCCTTGTCCCGGCGGATGTGCTGCTCACGGGTCTGCAACGCCAACCGGTAGGCCGACCGGCCCTCCGCGTCGACCGACACCCCGACCAGCCGACCCGGCAGGTGCCGCTCCAGGCCGGAGCGGACCGCCATGTAACCGGCGTGCGGACCGCCGTAGAACAACGGCACACCGAACCGCTGCGTGCTGCCGACCACCACGTCCGCGCCGAGCTCACCCGGCGACTCCAGCAGCGCCAGCGCAAGCAGGTCCGCGGCCACCACCGCCATCGCGTTCCGCTCGTGGGCTGCCTCGATCACCGGCCGCGGGTCGAGCACCGCGCCGTCCGCGCCCGGGTACTGCACCAGCACACCCGACAGCGCACCCCCGGGCAGCTCCGGCAGCCCGCCGGTCAGGTCCGCGACCACCACCTCGATCCCCAGCGCCGCGGCCCGCGTCCGGACCACCGCGATCGTCTGCGGCAGCGCGTTGGCATCCACGACGAACGGCCCCTCGGCGGACTTGTTGCCCCGCCGTACCAGCGTCATCGCCTCCGCAGCCGCGGTCCCCTCATCCAGCAGCGACGCATTCGCCGTCGGCAGACCGGTCAGGTCGCCCACCATCGTCTGGAAGTTCAGCAACGCCTCCAGCCGGCCCTGCGAGATCTCCGGCTGGTACGGCGTGTAGGCGGTGTACCAACTCGGGTCCTCGAGCACATTGCGACGCACCACCGGCGGGGTCGTCGTCCCGTAGTAGCCCAGCCCGATCATCGGCTCGCGCGGCGTGTTCCGGGCGGCCAACGCACGCAGCTCGCGGGCGGCCTGCTCCTCCGACGCCGCCTCGGGCAGCGCCAGCTCGGCCTCGGCGCGGATGCCGCCAGGCACCGCCGCGCGCATCAGGTCGTCGAGAGTCTCGAACCCGAGCGCCGCGAGCATCGTGGCCCGGGCGTCGTCGTCGATTCCGATGTGCCGCCGGCTGAAGGGCTGCGCGGCGTCGAGCTCGGACAGGCTGGGGTGGTCGGACACGGGGGCTCCTGGTCGCATCGCGTGTGCAGGTCGCCCTCCCCCTCTGTCGGGACGCCCGCGGGTGTGCGGCCGATCTCCAGAGTCGCCTGGCCCGCACGGTCCGGGCGCCTGAGAGGTTCCGGGGAGGGGTTGCCCCTTCGGCGCTCCGCTGCGTTCGGCGGAGTCTCTCCCGCGCGGTGTCGTCAGCGGGGTCCACGCTACCCCATCGGCGGCAGCCGGCCGGGCATGGCAGAGCCCCCGGGACCGGAGTCGCCGGGGGCTCTGACGGGGTCTGTGAGGCGTTGAGGCCTGGGGGTCAGCCGACGGCGCGGCGGCGGCGCCGGGCGGCCAGCTCGTCCTCGGAGTGCTCACCGCTGTCGTCGGCGGTGCGCTCGCTGGGCAGCTCGGCGAGGGACCCCTCGATCTCGCGCCACACACCACCGATCGCGATGCCGAAGACACCCTGCCCGCCCTGGAGCAAGTCGATGACCTCGTCGTTGCTGGTGCACTCGTAGACGCTCGCGCCGTCGCTCATCAGCGTGACGCGGGTCAGGTCGTCGGTGCCGCGCTTGCGGAGGTGCTGGACCGCGGTGCGGATCTGCTGCAGCGAGATGCCTGCGTCGAGCAGCCGCTTGATGACCTTGAGCAGCAGGATGTCGCGGAAGCTGTAGAGCCGCTGCGAGCCGCTCCCCGAAGCGCCCCGGACGCTCGGCTCGACCAGGCCGGTGCGGGCCCAGTAGTCGAGCTGGCGGTAGGTGATCCCGGCGGCGTTGCACGCGGTCGGACCGCGGTATCCGGCGTCACGCGGCAGCGGCGACACGTCGTCGTCGAAGAGCAGTCCCTGGCTGTCCGCAGCCTGGGCGGCTTCGAGAGCCGCGCTGTCAGCTTCGCGCTCGTGCGCGGCCTTGTCGCCGTTGCCTGTCACGGTTGACCTCCGTCGTTCCTTCGCTCTGCCTGTCGCTCCGAGGGGAAGCCGTCGGTTCCCCGGGCGGAGAACAACGGTGGAGTTACAGCGAAGACATCCCCCAAGGTAAACCTGGGGTTGAGGGTGGTCAACGAACTCCGCGCTTTCCCGACCGCGTGTCGCAAACCCTCAACCTCAACTAGAGGGTTAACCCTGAACGGCGGTGAGTCGGGACGCGCGTCCCGCTGGGTCCGGAGTGGGAAGGCCCTCAGTGCGCCTCGAAGTCCTCGGGCGTCACGTGGTCGAGGAACTCGCGGAACTTCTCGACCTCGTCCTCCTGCTCGTCCGGCACCTCGAGGCCCGCCTCGTCGAGCACGGTCTCGGAGCACACGATCTTGCTGCCGGTGCGCAGCGCGAGCGCGATCGAGTCGGACGGCCGCGCGCTGACCTCGACGCCGCTGGCGAAGACGAGGAGGGCGTAGAAGATGCCGTCCTTCATCTCGGTGATGCGGACCTCGGTCAGGTCGTTGCCGGTGGCGGTCAGCAGGTCCTTCATGAGGTCGTGCGTCAGCGGCCGCGGTGGCACCACCCCCTGCTGGGCGAAGGCGATCGCCGTGGCCTCGACCGCGCCGATCCAGATCGGGAGGTACCGGTCCCCCGCCACCTCGCGCAGCAGCACGATCGGCTGGTTGGACGGCATCTCCACGCGGACACCGATCACATCGACTTCACGCACGTCTTCAGCCTACTCCCGAGTCGTGACAGGTCGAGCCCCTCGAGACCGCCGGTCGAAACGAACTGCGCTCGGGTCAGCGACCGGCCTGGAGCCCGGCCTTGACGAGGCTCGCGTGCAGCTTCACCGAGAGTGCCGCGATCTGCCGGACGGCCTCCTCGGAACGTGCCTGGGCACCGGCATCGCGCTGCCGCCTCAGCGGCTCGGCGACCTGCTGCACCAGGCCCACCTCGCGGTCGGCCGCGGTCTTGAACGCACGGAGGTGGCGCGGTTCCAGGCCGTACGCCGCCAGGTCCCCCGCGACCTTGGCGATCACGAGCGCGTCGCCGTCGAAGTACTTCGTGCCGGGCCGCAGCCGCACCATGCCGAAGTCGACGAGCTGGTCGAGCAGCTCCTCGTCGATGCCGGCGGTCTCGAGCAGCTCGGTCCGCGACAGGCGCAGCTCCGGGCCGCCGGCGGCGAAAGCCTCGGGGCTCGGCATGCCGTCGTCGGACAGCACGACGCGCGGCACCTGGGGACCGACGGCGGGCAGCTCGGGCGGCTCGAGGCCGCGGTCGATCGCGTCGAGGTGCTCGCGGATGACCTTCAGCGGGAGGTAGTGCTCACGCTGCGCGGTGAGCACGTAGCGCAGGCGCGCGACGTCGTCGGCCGAGAACTTGCGGTAGCCGGCGGGCGTGCGCTCCGGTGACACCAGCCCCTCGGACTCGAGGTAGCGGATCTTGGAGATGTGCAGACCCGGGAAGTCCGGGCGGAGCTGCTCGAGCACCTCGCCGATGCTGAGCCGGGCGCGCCCGTTGACGGCGGCACCGCTCGACTGTGCGGTCGGGCTGGTGCCGGCGCGCGACGTACGAGAGGTCGCCGGCTCGGTCACTGAGGCGTGCCCGCGCCCTGGTGGCTGGCGAAGTAGACCAGCCGGTACTTGCCGATCTGCACCTCGTCGCCGCCCTGGAGGGCGACCTCGTCGATGCGGTCGCGGTTGACGTAGGTGCCGTTGAGGCTGCCGACGTCGGCCACGGTGTAGCCGTTGGGTCCGCGGCGGAACTCCGCGTGGCGACGGGAGACGGTCACGTCGTCGAGGAAGATCTCGCTGTCGGGGTGCCGGCCCGCGGCGACCACGTCGGTGTCGAGCAGGAACCGACTGCCCGCCGACGGGCCGCGCTGGACGACCAGCAGCGCACTTCCGGCCGGCAGCGCGTCGACGGCAGCGGCGTCGGCGTCGCTGAGCGAGCGCTCCTCGCGGTGCTCGGCCTCCTTCTGCGGGCCGCCGAACGTGATGGTCGCCGTGGTCTCGCTCGGCGACTCGGCCGCGGCGGCCGGGGCCGCGGCGCCCTCCTCGAGGCGGGTACCGCACTGCGAGCAGAAGCGCGCGCCGTCGGGGTTCTGATGTCCGCACTGGGTGCAGAACGGCATCGGTTGCCTCCCGTGATCGTGCCGTGTCGTGCCGTGGACCCTCGGACCACTCCAGGCGCCCGAGGCAGCTGCTGCCACCCCCGGGATAACCCTCAAGTGCTCGTGGAGGTTGATGGTGGCCCCGAACCTATCAGGGGCCGGGGTGCGATCAAGGCTGATCGGTCAGGTCGGCGGAGTACGCCGAACCGCAGCCCGGTCGAGCAGCTCGATCGGCGACCTCAGAGCTGCTGCTGGTACGCCTCCGCGTCGAGCAGCCCGTCGACCGCGGACGGGTCGGTGGGCTTCACCTCGAACAGCCAGCCGTCGCCGTACGGGTCGGTGTTGACCAGCTCGGGCGTGCCGTCGAGGCTCTCGTTGCGCGCGACCACGGTGCCGCTGACCGGCGCGTAGACGTCCGAGACCGACTTCGTGGACTCGAGCTCGCCGATCGCCGTACCGGCCTCGACCTCGGCGCCCACCTCCGGCAGCTGCACGTAGACGATGTCGCCGAGGGCGTCCTGGGCGTAGTGGGTGATGCCCACGCGCACCGAGCCGTCACTGTCGCCGGGGGTGCGCACCCACTCGTGCTCCACGGTGTACTTCAGGTCCTCGGGGTACACGGCAACCGGCTCCTCTGGGCGTTGTTGTTCGGGCGATGGTGTGCGGGACGTTCTGACGCCGCGGGCAGGCTACTCGGTCGGCACTGGGTCGGCGTACTGGGACCGTGGTGCCTCGTGCACCGACGCGATCTCCACGCTGTCGGACCGGGCGACCCCCACTTCGCCGCCGACCCGCTCGACCTCGTAGGTGAACCCACGGCGCAGGTCGAGCGCGCTGGCCAGGTTGTGCGGGCCGCCGATCGCCTCGATGACGTACGGCGCGGTGATGGTCTCGCCGTCGACGACGATGCCGCCGTTGGGCGCGTCGCGCAGGGCGGTCTGCGCCACGACGCGGACGCTGTTGTTGATCTCGATGGCCTCGGCGCCGGCGTCGCGCAGCTCCTGGATGCCGTTGATCAGGTTGTTGGAGCCGACAGCGCCGTCGGGGTCGCGGATGGTGACCTGGATGCCGGGCCCGACGGCCGGGAGCGTGCCGGCCAGGATGCCGAGCTCGTCGGCGCGCTGCCGGGCGCGCTCGAGCGCCGTACGCCTGGCCTGGGTGTCGTTGAGCAGCGAGTTGCGGGTCTCTTCGAGCTCGGCGATCTCGTTCTCGGCGCGGTCGCTGGCCAACGACAGCGAGTTGATCAGGTTGATCAGCTCGTCCTGCCGTGCGCCGACGTACTCCGCGTCGGTCGTGTTGGAGCGGACCTGCACGACGGCAGCGAACCCGAGCACCAGCATCAGCACGCCTGCGGTGATCTGCCCGCGACCGCCGGGCTTGCGCAGCGACGCGACCAGGCGGTCGCGGCCGGTCGGCTCCTCGGCCGGTGGCTGCTCGGGGCTGGTGGGCTCGTCGGGCATGGGGTCAGGCATGGGGTCAGGCATGGAACAGGTGCCGCCGGATGGCGGCGACGTTGGAGAAGATTCGGATGCCGAGGACGACGATGACGCCGGTGGAGAGCTGGCCGCCGACACCGAGCTGGTCGCCCAGGTAGACGATCAGTGCCGCGATCAGCACGTTGCTCACGAAGGAGACAACGAACACCTTGTCGTCGAAGATCCCGTCGAGGAACGCGCGGAGCGCGCCGAACACCGCGTCGAGCGCGGCCACGACCGCGATCGGCAGGTAGGGCTGGAGCCAGACCGGGACCTCCGGCTGCAGGATCAGCCCCAGCAGCACACCGACGAGCAGCCCGAGACCGGCGATCATCGCAGCGTCTCCGGAGTGTGGGCGTAGCGCAGCGTGCTGCGTCGGGCCGCGGGCACGGTCAGGGGGTCCTCGCTGTTCGTGATCTGGAGGTCCACACCATAGAGGGACTGCAGATCGCTCCACCATTGACCCGCAGGTGTGTCGGAGAAGCGTGCGGCCAGGGTGTCGGGATCGCCGATCACGCGCAGGGTGTACGGCGGTGAGACCGGCCGGAAGTTCACCGTGATCACGGCGCCGCCCTGGCGGATCGCGGTGAGCGCGGTCAGCCGCTCGCCGTTGATGGAGATGGCCTCAGCGCCTGCCAGCCAGAGACCGTTGACCAGCTTCTGCAGGTCGAGGTCGATGATCTCGTTCTCCCCGTCCGGCAGCGGAGGCCCGTCCTTGGCGCGGATGACGATGCCGGGACCGCGGGCCGCGTCGGCGCCGGTGCCGACGCCGAGCGAGGTGAGCCGGGACTGGACGGAGCGGCCCTGGGCCGTGGCCTCGAGGTACTGCGTCTGCAGCGTCTCGGTCTCGGCCGCCAGCCGGTCGGCCTGCTCGCGCCGGTCGGCGAGCTGCGCCTTGCGGGCGTTGACCTGCCGCACCAGCTCCTCGTGGGAGGTCGCGGTGTCGTCGGCGGTGCGCGCGGTCTGTACGGCGGCGGTGGCGATGAGCACACCGAAGAGGGCGAGCACCGCGAGAACGGCCCCACCACCTCGTGACGGCTTCGGCTCCTCGGTGCGGCCGCGCTTCTCCGCGACGACCGCGTAGTCCTGGTCGAGCGAGGTGGCGGTGAGGTAGTTGATCAGGCCCATCACCGCCTGCGGCGGCGGCTCGGGCAGCGTCCGGTCCGGCCGCGAGGCGGTGGGACGGTCCTGCGGCTCGCCCGTGGCGTCCACGCCGGACGCCGTACGCTCAGGCGCCATCGAGACTGGGTGCCCTCCGGTCGTGGTCGGCGAGGAGCTTGCGCACCTGCCAGGCGTAGAGGAAGCCGGCCCACCAGTACAACGCGGTGCCCCAGATCGCGAACGCCCAGCCGAACACCTTGGCGAGCATCGCGACGACACCGGTGCCGTCACCGAGCAGCAGCAGCGGGAACGCGTAGAGCAAGTTGGCGGTCGCGGCCTTGCCGAGGAAGTGGACCGGCAGCGCGCTGTAGCCGCGGGTGCGCAGGAACGGCACCAAGCCCCACAGGAAGAGGTCGCGGGCGGGCAGCAGGATCGCCAGCCACCACGGGATGATGTCGCGCCAGGCGAGCCCGATCACGGTGGAGAGGATGTAGAGGCGGTCGGCGACCGGGTCGAGGATCTCGCCGAGCTTGGAGGTCTGGTGCAGCCGGCGGGCGAGGTAGCCGTCGAGGTAGTCGCTGATCCCCGAGAGGGCGAGCACCAGGAGCGCCCAGCCGTCGGCCTCGGGGACGAGGATCAGCCAGAGGAAGAGCGGGACCCCCGCCAGCCGGACGATGCTGATGACGTTGGGAATGGTCAGGACCCGGCGACCACTCGTCGCCGTCGCGCTCTGGCCGTCCACCCAACCACCTATAGCTCAGTCATTCGCCCCGGTCACGATCACCTTATCCGGTGGGTTCCCACGTTCCGGGACGCGCGGTGCGGGTCGGTACTGGCCGAGTGGTCGAGCCTGTCCGAGCCGGGTGGTCGAGCTCGTCGAGACACCCGTCAGGCGGTCGAGCTCAGTCTCGGTGCAGAGTGCGTCCGCAGCGCGGGCAGTGGGCCCGGGCGCACACGTCGAGCTGCTGCCCGCAGGTGCAGCTGCGGGACTTCGAACCGGCGGCCCGGGTCGGGCCGGACCTCTTGTCGGTGGTGCTGCGGACTGTCTTCATGGTCCTGGTGCTCCTGGTTCCCCTGGCTTTGTCCATGGAACCGAGCCGATCGGCCCACATGACGGTGAAACACGCCGAATGACCCGAATGGGTCAGGTGAAACGACCTGATCGGCTGTGGCGCGGACACGGCCGTCCGGGGCAGACGCGAGGACGGGTCAGGTGCGCGCGCCCGATGGGTCCACGCCCGCCCGGTCGAGCTGTGCGAGCAGGTCGCCGAGCATGGCGTCGAGGTCATCCGGGTCGACGGGCTTGCCGGGGGAACCGCCGAGTCCGCCCAGCAACTCTTCGAGCCCGCCCGCTCCCGCGGCCCCTTCGCTGCCGTCCGGCCCGACGCCGAGGTCCTGGTCGCCATGGCTGTCCTCCATCCAGCGACGCCAAAGCCGGTCGAACGCCGGCTCGCCCAGCCCCTCACCGAGTGCTCTGCGGAACTGCTCCGTGGTGAGCATCGCGAACGCGTGCCGCTCGGTGACCTCGGCGAGCGCCGCCGCGACGGCCTCCGCACCGAAGCGGTCCTCGAGGGCGAGGTAGAACGCGGCGGCCTTGCCGTAGACCAGGCCGGCGTACTGGAAGGCGGAGTCGTAGTCGCTCGTCGCCCGGTCCGCGCGGCCGTCCTGGTCCCCGAGCTGTCGCATCGACTCGTAGCCGCTGTTGATCTGCATGTCGCACAGCGCGTCGACTTCCTTGCGGGGTCCGGGCTCGGTCTCGCGCAGCACGAGGCACGCGGAGTACTGCGCGAGCGGCTCGTCCACCACCGGCGCCAGCACCGAGTCGTTGCCGACCAGGATGTGCCACCACTCGTGCCCGACCTCGTGGGCGATGGTCCAGGCGCGCGTCGTCTCGAGCATGCGGCCGACGTCGCCGTCGACCAGCCCGCCGAGGCCGCTCGCGCCGAGCAGGTCCTCCAGGGCGCCGAGGTCACCGATCATGTCCTCGATGCCGTCCAGCCCGGGCACGCCGCCCGCGAAGATCGCCGGCTCGATCCAGGTGGCGCCCGGCCACTCCATGCCGCCCACCCCGGAACCGAGCGGTGCGGAGACGACCTCGAACTCGCGCCAGGGGTAGGCGACGAAGCGCTCGGACAGCACCTCGAGCGCTGCCGTGGCCTCGTCGAGGACGCCGGCCAGCTCGGCCTTCTCGTCGGCCGGACCGTACGCGCGGACCGTCACACCCTCGAGGTCGCCGTCGAGGGCGCGCTCCTCCTCGGCGTACCCGCGCAGCAGGTTCACCACGAGGTCGTTCATGCCGTAGCCCTCGGAGGTCACGGTGGTGGTGCCGTCGCTGGTCTCCTCGTCGGTGCGCACTCCCCCGTCGACGACCGTCCAGCCCTCCGGGACGGACAGCTCCATCCGGATCAGCGCGGCCGGCGAGTTGCCGATGTCGCCGACGCCGCGGGGTGACGGTTCGGCGCTGCCACCTTCAGGGATCCAGAGCGGGAACCAGTGGCCCAGGTTCCACGCGTCGTCCGTGCGCGACAGCAGCCCGATGTCGGCCGGTCCGCCCATCCCGCCCAGCGCGTCGAGGAGACCGCCGCTGCGCTCCGAGACAGGCAACTGGTAGGAGAACGGCACGGTCAGGTTCACGCGCACCTGGTGACCGTCCGGCAGCGCCACGGGGATCAGCGCGTCCTCCACATCGGCGTCCGCCGACTCCTCGCCGACCGTGACCTC
>NZ_CAMPGZ010000156.1 GCF_946885725.1 uncultured Nocardioides sp. | reverse complement strand
CCTCGGGGCCGACCGCGTCGACGATGGCCTGGAGCTCCTCGCCCCAGGTGTACGGCGGGGCGGGGCTCGCGGAGTGGAAGGGGCCGCCGCGGTCGTCCTCGAGGAGCCGCACCATCCAGGCGGCCATGTCGCGCACGTCGATGACCTGGGCCGGCGCGCCTGCCGGTCCGGGCGCGACGACGGTGCCGCCCCGCGCGATCCGCTGCACCCACCACGGGAACCGCCAGGTGTAGTCGTCGGGGCCGACGACGTACGTCGGCCGAACCAGCAGCGTCGACGGTCCGTGCCGCTCCACGGCGGCGCGCTCGCAGAGCACCTTGAGGCCGCCGTACGTCTCCGCGGTGACGACCTCGGCCGTCGGGTCGTCGAGCTCGATCAGCGCGGCGTCCTCGTCGATGCCCGGCCCGGTCGGCGGGGCGTAGACCGACACCGACGACACCAGCAGGTGGTGGCCGCCGCGGTCGCCGAGGATGTCGGCCAGCGTGTGCACCTGGCGCGGAAGGTACGCGCACGTGTCGACGGTGGCGTCCCACTCCCCCTCGGCCAGCGTCGACAGGTCGGTGTCGCGGTCGCCGATGCGGTGGTCGAGGTCGGGGAACAGGTCCATGCCGGTGCGGCCGCGGTGGAACAGCGTGACGTCGTGGCCGCGGGCCACCGCCTGCTCGACGAAGTGCTTGCCGACGAAGCGGGTGCCGCCGATCACGAGGATGCGCATGCGCTGGACCCTAGCGGCGCGGACCCCGGCGGGTCGCCGCTGAACCCGTTTCATCCGGTGGGGTATGTTGCGGAGGCCGCCATCGAGGAGCGCTTCCCCCGAGCAATTCTCACCGGCGGCCCGACGGCCCCGCCAGACACCCTGACCGGCGGGGCCGTCGCTCTTCCTGGACGGTGTCCTGGGGGGAACTGCCCGGTCTTGATGAGCCAGGGCACCCGTCGGACTACTCCCCCGATGACGTTCGGGTGATCTTGCGGTCAAGCCGTCGGTCCGCGGGGTCGTGCGTATCTATGTTGAGCGTGTGCGTCCCGATCTCGTCGTGCTCTCGGCATCCGCTCTCGTGGTGGGTGTCATGTGTCTGGTGTTCGGCGCCGCGCTGAACCCGGCGGAGGCCAGCGAGAGCGCCAACTCCGCCGTCCGCGTGGCCACCCAGCAGAGCGGGCGGTGGCTGGCCATGGCGGTGCTGTGGTTCTGCGCCTCGGTCGCCCTCACGGCCGGGATGCCCGCGATCCTGTCGCTGTTCCAGACCCGGGCGCACCGGATCGGCACGCTCGGTGTCGTCGTCCTGTCGGTCGGCGCGATCGGGACCAGCGGCTTCGCGATGCTCCTGGTCTTCGTGCAGGCGCTCGCCCGCCACGGCGCGTTCAAGGCCGCGGGCCTGGAGACCGTCGTCAACGACACCGGGCTCGCGTTCTTCCTCTGGATCTGGGTCACCGGCTTCTACCTCGGCTCGCTGCTGGTGGCCCTCGCACTGTTCATCTCGCGCGCGACCCATGTGTGGGTGCCGATCGCGCTGGTCCTGTTCGTCGTGATGCTGCCGCTGGGAACCGTGGCCGGCGAGGTCGGTCAGGTCATCCAGCTGATGGCGCTGGCGCTGGCGTTCACCGGCATCGCCACGACGGCCGTCAACCGGACCCAGCCCAACCGGGAGCTGTCACCGAACTAGGCTCGCGGCCATGTCCCCCGAACGCACCCGCACGGTCTCGTGGCACGACCCGCTGAGCGCCGTGGATGCGGCCCGGGGCCGCAGCGGCCTCGAGCTGATGCAGGCCCTCGTCCGCGGCGAGGTTCCGCCCCCGCCGATCGCGGAGACGCTCGGCTTCGCCCTCCGCGAGGTCGAGGAGGGCGAGGTGACCTTCGTCCTCGAGCCGGGCGAGCACCTCTACAACCCGCTGGGGTCCGTGCACGGTGGCGCGTACGCGACGCTGCTCGACTCGGCGTGCGGCTGCGCGGTCCACACCATGCTGCCGGAGGGCGTCGGCTACACCAGCCTCGACCTGTCGGTGAAGTTCCTCGGCACGGTCCGCGCCGACACCGGCACCCTGCTGTGCCGCGGCACGGTCACGCACCTCGGCCGCCGTACCGCGCTGGCGGAGGCGACGCTGCGCACCGAGCACGGGAAGCTGCTGGCGACCGCGACGAGCAGCTGCCTGATCCTGCGTCCTTGACGGAGGCCTGAGCTACTCGTCGTCCTCGGTCGTGTCCTCGCCGTGGGTGCCGGGCCGCGGCGCCCACGGCAGCTCCTGCGACGGACGTACGACGATGAGCCGGTCGCCGCGCACGAGCTGCGTCACGGCCGGGTCGAAGTAGCGGTGCACCTTGCCGTCCCGAACCACGGCGATCACCTGGTCGGGCAGGCTCTGCGGCGACTTGCCGACCTCGGGGACGAGCAGCTCCCGCTCGGCGACCTCGAGGCCCTCGCCGTAGGTCAGCAGGTCCTCCATGACCGAGCCCAGCGTCGGGCTCAGCGTCGAGAGTCCGAGCAGCCGACCGACGGCGTCCGAGGAGGTGACCACCGAGTCGGCGCCGCTCTGCCGCACCAGCTCGATGTTGTCCTGCTCGCGCACGGCGGCGACGACGTACGCGTCGGGGTTCAGCTGGCGCACGTTGAGCGTGGACAGCACCGTCGAGTCGTCGCGGTCGGTCGTGATGATCACCTGGCTGGCCCGCGCGACGCCGGCGCGCCGGAGCACCTCACGTCGGGTGGCGTCGCCGGTGACGACGGCCAGCCCGTCGGCGTGCGCCTCGTTGAGCGCCGTGGGCGAGGGGTCCACGACGACGATCGACTCCTTGTCGAGGCCGTTGTTGAGCAGGGTGTCGACGGCGGCGCGGCCCTTGGTGCCGTAGCCGATGACGACGACGTGCTCGTCCATGTGCTTCCTCCAGCGCGCCACCCGCAGCAGCTCGCGGCCCTGGGTGGCGAGGACCTCGATGGTGGTGCCGATCAGCAGCACCAGGAACATGATGCGCAGCGGCGTGATCAGGAACGCGTTGATGAGCCGGGCGTGCGGCGCGACCGGGGCGATGTCGCCGTACCCGGTCGTGCTGAGCGTGACCGTCGTGTAGTAGATCGAGTCGATGAGGCCGACGCGTCCGGTCGGGTCGTTGTTGTCGACGTAGCCGTCGCGGTCGAAGTACACGAGCGCGACCGTGAACGCGAGCAGGGCGATGGCCAGGACCAGCCGACGGGAGAGCTCCCAGACCGGTGAGCGGACGATCGCCGGGAGCCGGACCTGGCCCCGGGCGTCGTCTTTGAGCTCGTCGGCCACGGCAGGAATCTACGGCACAGGAGGCCGCGATCAGCGGACCACGTCGCCATAGATGACCGTGGCCGGAGCCTCGCCCTCCGGGCCGCTCGCGTCCGCTCCCCCGGCCTCGACGGACACGAACCGGAACGCGTCGCCCTCGCGCGGGGTCACACCGGAGCCCTGGGTGCGACGCCAGGTCCCGCACAGCTCTCCGTCGACGACCGTCCCCTCCTGGCCCTCGATGCCGTCGCCGCGCAGGCACAGCCGGCTGGTCGTCGGGTCGTAGCTGGCCACCTCGGCGGTGGTGCGCGTGGCGGTGTCGGGGGCCAGCACCGCGCCGAGAAGGTAACCGCCCAGCACGCAGATCGCGCCGCCCGCCAGCGCCACGGGCGTGGGGAGGTTGACGTTTCCCATGCGGGACAAACTACGGGGTGCCGCTCGGCTCCTCGCGCAGGCCCACGCAGTCGTGGCGCCAGAACACGTCGGGGTAGACGAGAGCCCCACGGGGCTTGGGATCCAGGGAGTCGTACGGCGGCAGCAGGACGGCCTGGAATGCCGGTTCCGGGATGCGTACCGACGGGGCGGTGAAGCCCCACCGACCTGCCGGCTGCCACCCGATCCGGCGGTAGTAGGCCGGGTCGCCCTCGAGGAACACCACCGGGTCGTCGCGGCCGCGCATCACGTCGAGGGACTGCTCGACGAGGGCCCGGCCGACTCCTCGGCGTTGCGCGTCCGGCCGCACCGACAGCGGGCTCAGCACCAGCACGTCGACGACCCGGTCGGGGGCGTCCACCCAGGCACGCGTGTAGCTGGCGTGACCGACGATCTCGCCCTCGAGCTCGGCGACGAACGACAGGTCGAGCCAGGCGACGGACTGGCGCAGCGCGTCGAGCAGGCACGGAACCTTGTCGCCGCCGAACGCGGCACGGACCACCTCGCGCGCGGCGGGCACGTCGGCTGCGGTCTCGCGACGGACGGTCACCGTCATGTGCGGTCCTTCTTGCCTCGCTTGCGTCGGGCGTCCCGGCGAGCCGCCATCGCCACCGTCTCGGCGGTGAGGCGGACGTAGCTCTCCCAGCGCCGTTGCGGCAACCTGCCGTCGGCGAGCGCGGCGAGCACCTGGCAGCCCGGCTCGCTGCGGTGGGAGCAGTCGTCGAACTTGCACTGCGCGGCGAGGGCGTCGATGTCGGCGAACGTGTGGGCGAGCCCGTCCTCGGCCTCGAACATGCCGAGGCTGCGCAGTCCCGGGGTGTCGATGACCGCGCCACCACCGGGCAGCAGCACCAGCTCGCGACGCACCGACGTGTGCCGTCCGCGTCCGTCGTCGCGGATCCCCCGAGTCGAGAGCACCTCAGCCCCGACCAGCGCGTTGGTCAGCGAGGACTTCCCGTGCCCCGACGTACCGACGAGCGCGAGCGTCGCGCGACCGTCGATGAGCTCGCGCACCCGGTCCAGCCCACGCCCCGTCTCACTGCTGACGATCACTACCTCGACGTCGGGCGCGAGGTGGCGCACGTCGTCGGCCACCTCCTCGGCGTCGGACACCAGGTCCGCCTTCGTGAGCAGCAGCACGGGACGCGCGCCGCTCTGCCAGGCCAGGGCGAGCAGCCGCTCGATCCGGCTGTCGGCCGGCAGCGGGTGCAGCGCGACGACCACGCCGACGAGGTCGACGTTGGCGCAGACGACCTGGCCCTCGGCGGCCTTGCCGGCGGTCGCGCGCACAACGGCGTTGCGTCGCGGCAGCACGTGCTCGATGGTCACCCGGTGGTCCGGCCACGTCCGCACGACGCACCAGTCGCCGGTGCACGGGGCCTCGGTCGGGTCGTGCGCGACGCGCTGCAGGACGGGCGCGCCCCACGAGGCGCGCACCGGTCCCTGTTCTGTGAGGAGGCTCGCGACACCCTTGTCGACCCGCACGACCCGCCCGACGGCGGCGTCTGCGGTGTCCCAGGGGGCGAAGGACGCTGCGGTCGCCGCGTCGTAGCCGATGGTCTCGAGCACGGCTGGAATGTACGTCCCCCGTCAGGCGGGGGCACTCGAATTACCGCGGGCCGGGGCCGGGGCGCTTCGCGTGCTTCGGGGCGGCAGTCGGACGCTCGAGCTCCTTGGCGGCTTCGCGGACCTGCTGGAGCACCACGGTGTCGTCGACGGTGTCGTCGTCGCCGGCGAGCTTGGCCTGCTCCTCCTCGAGGCGGCGCAGCCGTGGCAGCATCGCGGTGATCCGCAGCCGCCGCGCGACCTCCATCCGAGCCCGGGCGGTCTCGTTCTCGGGCCAGACCCGGTCGAACGCCGCGTTGAGGGCCGCCCCGATGAGCACGGCGATCGACAGCAGGTACAACCACAGCAGTACGACGATCGGCGCCGCCAGCGGACCGTAGATCGACGTCGACTCACCGGCGGTGACGGTCAGCACCCAGCGCAGCAGGTAGGAGCCGAAGATCCACATCAGCATCGTCAACGCGGCGCCGGGGAGGTTGTAGCGCCAGGAGGTCCGGACCGGCACGGACACGTGGTAGAGCGTGGCGAGGAAGCAGATGCACAGCACGATGACGGTGGGCCAGTAGAACCCGACGATGAAGTCGAAGCGCTCGGGCAGCAGCCGCTTGATCAACCGCGGACCGGCGACCACGAGCGGGATCGTCACCGCACCGGTGACCAGGCCCATCACGTAGAGGCCGAACGACAGCACGCGAGTGCGGACGATGCCGCGGTGGCCCCCGAGGCCGTACATGATCGTGATCGTGTCGACGAAGACGTTGAGTGCCCGGGAGCCCGACCACAAGGCGAGGATGAAGCCGATCGAGATCACGTCGAACCGGCCGGGTCCGAACACGTCGTTGAGCGTCGGCTTGATGACCGCGTCGACGGTGGGCTCGGTCAACGCGCGTGAGGCGAGCTCGAGGATCGAGTCCCGCACCTGCTGCACCTGCGAGCGGCTGAAGCTGTCGAAGATGTAGCCGATCGAGCCGGCCAGCCCGAAGACGAGTGGTGGCAGCGAGAGCAGGGCGAAGAACGCCGCCTCGGCGGCGAGGCCCGTGACCCGGTTGCGGAAGCAGGTGCCCACGGTGGAGACGACCAACCGCCACGCGGCGGTTCGGACGGTCGCCCAGCGGCTCGCCCAGACACCGGGGCTCACCACCTCGCCTGTCATGGCCATACCGTAACGACATGAACGCCGACATCCGGGACGTCACGAACCAACCGCCCCCGCTCGTCGACCACAACACCGTCACCTCCGACCTCGCGCTGGTCGACGCGGTCACGCGGCACGCGTCCGCGGAGGTCGTCGACGACCTGGCCGCCCTGGGTGCCGAGGCGAGCAGCGCGGAGGCTCGCGAGCACGGTCTGCTGGCCAACCAGAACGAGCCCGTGCTCACGCCGTACGACCGCTACGGGAACCGCATCGACGAGGTGCGCTTCCACCCGTCCTGGCACTGGTTGATGGAGCGTGGCGTCGGGCATGGGCTGGCAGCGACGCCCTGGACGTCGGACGCCGAGCACCCGCACGTGCGGCGCGCCGCGGGGTTCTTCGCCTGGTCGCAGACGGAGCCGGGGCACGGCTGCCCGATCTCGATGACGTACGCCGCGGTCCCGGCGCTGCGCGTCGACGACGCGATCGCCAAGGAGTGGACGCCGCGGCTCGCGTCGACGACGTACGACTTCGGTCTGCGTCCTGCCGCCGACAAGGCCGGCGCGCTCGCGGGGATGGGCATGACCGAGAAGCAGGGCGGCTCCGACGTCCGCGCCAACGTCACGACGGCGGCCCCGACCGAGGTCGACGGCGAGTACACCCTGTCCGGCCACAAGTGGTTCACGTCCGCGCCGATGAACGACGTCTTCCTGGTGCTCGCGCAGGCGCCGGGCGGGCTGACCTGCTTCCTGGTGCCGCGCGTGCTGCCGGACGGCACCCGCAACCAGCTCGATGTGGTGCGGCTCAAGGACAAGCTCGGCAACCGGTCGAACGCCTCGTCGGAGCTGGAGTTCCGGACCACCTGGGCGCAGCGGCTCGGCGACGAGGGACGCGGCGTCCGCACGATCATCGAGATGGTCGCGGCGACGCGCCTCGACTGCGTGCTCGGCTCGGCGTCGCTGATGCGTCGTGCGCTGGCCGAGGCGTCGTGGCACGTCGCGCACCGCTCGGCGTTCGGCGGCCTGCTCGCCGACAAGCCTCTGATGCAGAACGTCGTCGCCGACCTGGCCGTGGAGTCCGAGGCCGCGACCGCGCTGGCCATCCGGCTCGCGGCCGCCGTCGACCGGGCCGACGACCCGCACGAGGCGGCGTTCCGGCGCATCGGGCTGCCCCTGGCGAAGTTCTGGGTCTGCAAGCGCACCCCGGCGATGGTCGCCGAGGCGCTGGAGTGCCTGGGTGGCAACGGCTACGTCGAGGAGTCGGCGATGCCGCTGCTGTTCCGCGAGTCGCCGCTGAACTCCATCTGGGAGGGCTCCGGCAACGTCAACGCGCTCGACGTGCTGCGCGCGCTCTCGCGCGAGCCCGAGGTGCTCCAGGCGTGGATCACCGAGGTCGGCCTCGCTCAGGGCGAGGACCCGCGGCTCGACCGGGCCGTGCACGCCGTGCTCGAGCAGCTGGCCGACTCGTCCACGCTCGAGGTCGGCGCGCGCCGGCTGGCCGGCCTGATGGCGGCCTGCCTGCAGGGCGCGCTGCTCGTGCGGTTCGCCCCGCCCGAGGTGGCCGACGCGTTCTGCGCCAGCCGCCTGGGCACGGAGTACGGCGGGACGTTCGGCACGCTGCCGACCGGCGCCGACCTGGGCGCGATCGTGCGGCGAGCGACTCCGACCGGGTGATCGAGCTGTCCGTCGGGTGATCGAGCTTGTCGAGATCACTGCTCTCGACAGGCTCGACCAGCCGGATCGACCAGCCGGGGTCAGCTGAGCTCGAGCCCCGGGTACAGCGGGTGCTTGTCGAGCAGCTCGGCGCTCTCGGCCTTGGTGCGCTCGGCGACGCCGTCCTCGAGGACGTACGACGCCTTGGACGCTGCACCCGCCTTGGTCGTGCCGGGCTGGGTCTTCGACAGCACCCCGACGATCAGCTCGGCGACCTTGTCGAACTCGTCGGGTCCGAAGCCGCGCGTGGTGAGCGCGGGGGTGCCGAGCCGGATGCCCGAGGTGTACCAGGCGCCGTTGGGGTCGGCCGGGACGGAGTTGCGGTTGGTCACCACGCCCGCGTCGAGCAGCGCCGACTCGGCCTGGCGACCGGTGAGGCCGAACGACGAGACGTCGAGCAGCACGATGTGGTTGTCGGTGCCGCCGGTGACGAGCTTGGCGCCGCGGGTGAGGAAGCCCTCTGCGAGCGACTTGGCGTTGTCGGCGATCCGCTGCGCGTAGTCGCGGAACGACGGCTGCCGCGCCTCGGCCAGGGCGACGGCCTTGGCCGCCATCACGTGCGACAGCGGGCCGCCGAGGACCATCGGGCAGCCGCGGTCGACCGAGTCGGCGTACTCCTCCTGCGCCAGTACCAGGCCGCCGCGCGGGCCGCGCAGCGACTTGTGCGTGGTCGTCGTCGTGACGTGCGCGAACGGCACCGGGTCCTCGTCGCCGGTGAACACCTTGCCGGCGACCAGGCCCGCGAAGTGCGCCATGTCGACCATGAGCGTGGCGCCGACCTCGTCGGCGATCTCGCGCATCTTCGCGAAGTTCACCCGGCGCGGGTACGCCGAGTAGCCGGCGATCAGCACCAGCGGCTTGAACTCCCGCGCCGCCTCGGCGACGCGGTCGTAGTCGAGCAGCCCGGTCTCCGGGTCGGTGCCGTAGGAGCGCTGGTGGAACATCTTGCCGCTGATGTTGGGCCGGAAGCCGTGCGTCAGGTGGCCGCCCGCGTCGAGCGACATGCCGAGCATCCGCTGGTTGCCGAACTCGTGGCGCAGCGTCTCCCAGTCGCCCTCGGAGAGCTCGTTGACGTTCTTCACCGCGTGCTTCTCGAGCGCGGGGGTCTCGACCCGGTGGGCCAGGATCGACCAGAACGCCACCAGGTTGGCGTCGATGCCGGAGTGCGGCTGGGCGTAGGCGTACGGCGCGCCGAACAACTCGCGCGCGTGCTCGGCAGCGAGCGCCTCGACGGTGTCGACGTTCTGGCAGCCGGCGTAGAACCGGTGCCCGACCGTGCCCTCGGCGTACTTGTCGGAGAACCAGGTGCCCATCGTCAGCAGCACCGCCGGCGAGGCGTAGTTCTCGGACGCGATCAGCTTCAGCGAGGCTCGCTGGTCGCGCAGCTCGGCCCTTGTGGCCTCCGCCACACGCGGCTCGACGGACGCGATCACCTGGAGGGCGGCGTCGTAGGCGGCACTGGCCTTCTCGTTGGCGGAGTTTCCGCCTGGAACAGGGGTGTTCTCGGTGCTCGGCGCGCTCATGGGCCCCACCCTAGTGACGTGGTCTACCGGTGCTTCGGCGCCGTCTCGGCGTACCAAATGGTGGATGCACGTCTCATTGCATGAGATCCGGGTTTGTCGGCAGCGCGTCCGACCCCTGAGACTTCCAGCCATGATCACTGCTGCGACGACGACGCACCTCGTGGCCCGCCGCCACGTGGACCTCGGTCGTGTCCGCAGCATGATGTGTATGCACTGGCACCGCTGACCCGCCCTCTGACCTCTTTCCCTCGTCAGCCGGGCGCGCGGTTCGCCGGCGTGCACCTCGACAACGGTGTCGGGACGGTTCCCCTGCGACTCGTGCGTCTTCCCTCGTCAGGAAACGTGAGACATGACC
>NZ_CAMPGZ010000155.1 GCF_946885725.1 uncultured Nocardioides sp. | reverse complement strand
GCACCGGCTCGGTCACGTGATCCGCGCGGCGGCCTCCGCGGCCCGGGAGGCGCTGCTGCGCACGCCCGAGCAGCTCGCCGTCCTGCGTGACGCCGGGGTCGTCGACGCGGGCGGGCGCGGGCTCTGCGTGATCCTCGACGCCGCCGAGACGGCCGTCACCGGCAAGCGGCCGGTCACCGCCGACGTACGCATCGGCAGCCACGCGATCCCGGTGCCGCTGCCGACCGGCGACCTGACCTCGGACGGGCCGTCCTACGAGGTGATGTACCTCCTCGACGCCGACGACGCACGCATCCCCGACCTTCGCGCGCGGCTCGCCCCGCTCGGCGACTCCCTCGTCGTCGTAGGCGGCGACGGGCTCTGGAACGTTCACGTGCACGTCGACGACGTCGGCGCCGCGATCGAGGCGGGCATCGACGCCGGCCGGCCGCACCGGGTCCGGGTCACCCACTTCGCGGAGCAGGTCGGGGCGCGGGCAGCCCGTATCGCCGCGGAGCGCAGCGGCCGCCGCGTGGTCGTGGTCGCCGCCGGCGAGGGCCTCGGGCGGCTGTTCGCCGAGGCCGGCGCCACGGTCGTCCCGGGTGGACCGGGCCGCCGCCCGTCGACACGCGAGGTCCTCGACGCGCTGAGCGAGTGCGGGGGAGCGGAGGTCGTCGTGCTGCCCAACGACCGCGACAGCGTCGCCGTCGTCGAGGCCGCCGCCCAGACCGCCCGCGACGAGCTCGACCTGCGGGTCGCGGTGATCCCGACCAGCGCGCAGGTCCAGGGGCTCGCCGCCCTCGCGGTCCACGAGCCCGGCCGCACCTTCGAGCAGGACGTGCTCGAGATGACCGCGGCCGCCCGCCACGCCCGCAACGGCGCGGTGACGATCGCCGCGCGCCGCGCCATGACCTCCGGCGGGCCTTGCGAGCCCGGCGACGTGCTCGGGGCCGTCGAGGGCGACTTCGTGGTCGTGGGCGACGACCTCGGCACGGTCGCGACCGACGTTGTGGAAAGGCTGCTCGGCGGCGGTGGCGAGATGGTCACACTGGTGGCAGGGCAGGACGGCCGCGAGCTCGCCGAGCGCACCGCGGCGTACCTCCGCCGCACCCGCCCCACCGTCGACGTCGTCGTCTACGACGGCGGACAGGACCGCTACCCGCTGCTGATCGGCGTCGAGTGAGGAGCACGGACTGATGGCCACCGGGGTCACCTGGGACTCCAAGCTCTCCGCGGTCGCGGGGTCGCAGGCGAGCAAGATCGAGAAGGCGTTCGGCTACCGCACCGTCGGCGACCTCCTCGGCCACTACCCCCGGCGGTACGTCGAGCGGGGCAGCGTCAGCGACCTGGGCAGCCTCACGCTCGACGACTACATCACGTTCGTCGGACGGGTCGTGCACGCCGAGAAGAAGAGCTTCCCCGACCGGCGCCGCGGCGGCCTGGCCTACCGGCTCGAGGTCGTCGTCGCCACCGAGAACGACCGGCTCGCCCTCACGTTCTTCGACAAGAAGGAGCACACGGCCGACTGGCGTGCCAGGAGGATCAGGGTGGGTGCGACCGGGCTGTTCTCCGGCAAGGTCGGCCGGTTCAAGGACGACTGGCAGCTCACCAACCCGCAGACCGAGATCTTCGGCGTGGACAACGAGGAGGACCCCGACGCCGCGCGCGCGGAGGTCGAGTCGCTCCCCGACCTGCTCCCGATCTACCCCGCGAGCTCCTCCGTGCAGTCCTGGCAGATCGAGAAGGCGGTCAAGGTCGCCCTCCAGATGCTTGTCGACGTGCCCGACGTCCTTCCCGATGCGGTACGGCGGGAGCACGGCCTGGTCGACGCGCGGAAGGCGCTGGAGTGGATCCACCGGCCCGACACCTGGGAGCAGAAGGGCGCGGCCGAGAAGCGGCTGCGCTTCGACGAGGCCTTGGTCACACAGACCGCGCTGGCGCTGCGCCGCGCGTCGCTCGAGGCCCTCGACGCCACGCCCCGGGCCGGCCGCGAGGGCGGGCTGCTCGACAAGTTCGACGAGCGGCTCCCGTTCACGCTGACCGCCGGCCAGCAGCAGGTCTCCGACGAGGTGCTGCGCGACCTGGCCGCCGGCCACCCGATGCACCGGCTGCTCCAGGGCGAGGTCGGCTCCGGCAAGACCGTCGTCGCGCTCCGCGCGATGCTGCGGGTCGTCGACTCCGGCGGCCAGGCCGCGCTGCTCGCGCCCACGGAGGTGCTCGCCCAGCAGCACGCGCGTTCCATCACCGCCATGCTCGGCGACCTGGCCGCGGGTGGGATGCTCGGCGGCGACGCCGACTCGACGCAGGTGGTGCTGCTCACCGGCTCGACCGGAGCCGCCGCGCGGCGGCAGGTGCTCTCCGACATCCAGGTCGGCAACGCCGGCATCGTCGTGGGCACCCACGCGCTGCTCGAGGACAAGGTGAGGTTCCTCGACCTCGGCCTCGTGGTCGTCGACGAGCAGCACCGCTTCGGCGTCGAGCAGCGCGCCGCGCTCACCAACAAGGCGGGGGAGGCGCCGCCCCACGTCCTGGTGATGACCGCCACGCCGATCCCGCGCACGGTCGCGATGACGGTGTTCGGCGACCTCGAGACCTCCACGCTCAGCGAGCTGCCCCTCGGTCGCGCGCCGATCCAGACCAACGTCGTACCCCTGCGCGACCACCCGGCCTGGTTCGACCGCGTCTGGCAGCGGCTGCGCGAGGAGGTCGCGGACGGCCGCCAGTGCTACGTCGTCTGCCCGCGCATCGACACCGGCGACGACGACGCCGACGCTCGCGGCGACGCGAGCGAGAGTCCGCAGAGCAACCTCGCGTCCGTCGCCGAGGTGGCCGCGATGCTCGAGGCCGGACCGCTGCACGGCCTCCGGATCGCCCAGATGCACGGCCGGCTCGCCCCCGACGACAAGGACGCCGTCATGCGGTCGTTCGCGGCCGGCGACGTCGACGTCCTCGTGTCCACGACAGTGATCGAGGTCGGCGTCGACGTCGGCAACGCCACCGCGATGGTGATCCTCGACGCCGACCGGTTCGGCGTCTCCCAGCTCCACCAGATGCGAGGCCGCGTCGGCCGTGGCGGCCACCCCGGCCTGTGCCTGCTCGTCACCACCGCCGAGGCAGGCAGCCCCGCCCGCGAGCGGCTCGAGGCCGTCGCCTCCACCACCGACGGGTTCGAGCTGTCCCGCCTCGACCTCGAGCACCGCCGCGAGGGCGACGTCCTCGGCACCTCCCAGTCCGGCCGCCGCTCCGGGCTCAAGCTGCTCTCGGTCATCCGCCACGAGGACGTGATCACCGACGCCCGTGCGGCCGCCGAGAAGGTCGTCGCGGACGACCCGACCCTCGAGCACCACCCGGCGCTGCTCGCCGAGGTCGAGCGGCTGCGCGAGACCGCGCAGGCCGACTACCTGGAGAAGGCCTAGGTGACCCGGCCATGACCCGCATCATCGGCGGCACCGCCGGCGGGCGGCGGATCCGCACGCCCACCGGCGACTCGACCCGGCCCACCTCCGACCGGGTCCGCGAGGCGCTGTTCTCCGCCCTGGAGGCGTCGCTGGGGTCGCTGGCGGGGTTGCGCTTCCTCGACCTGTACGCCGGCTCCGGCGCGATCGGCCTCGAGGCGCGCTCACGCGGTGCCGGCGTCGTCACCCTCGTCGAGCAGGACCGGCGCACCGCGGCGCTGATCCGCGACAACGCCCGCACGCTCGGGTTCGGCGGCGTCGACGTCGTGGTCTCGTCGGTCTCGCGCGTGCTCGCGCACCCGCCGCACGCCCCCTACGACGTCGTCTTCGCCGATCCGCCGTACCCCCTTCCGGCGGATGACGTCGACGCCGACCTGGCCTCGCTCGCCGCGCACGGGTGGCTCGCCGCGGACGCCGTCGTCGTCGTCGAGCGCGGCCGCCGGGGAGACCCGCCGACCTGGCCCGAGGGGCTCGAGGCCGGACGGGAGAAGAGGTACGGCGAGACCGTGCTTTGGTACGGTCACGCGGCAGCCCCGCCCCCGTGATCCGAAGGAGCACACCCGTGCGCCGAGCCGCCTGCCCGGGGTCGTTCGACCCCGTCACCAACGGTCACATCGACATCATCGCGAGGGCGTCGACCCTCTTCGACGAGGTCGTCGTGGCGGTCGGGGTGAACCGGTCGAAGAACCGGCTGTTCACTCCCGAGGAGCGCATCGCGATGCTCACCGAGTCGTGCGCAGACTTCGACAACGTGCGGGTCGACAGCTTCGACGGCCTGCTCACCGACTTCTGCAAGCAGCACGACGTGCGGGCGATCGTGAAGGGGCTCCGCGCGGTCAGCGACTTCGACTACGAGCTGCAGATGGCGCAGATGAACTCCAGCCTGGCCGACATCGAGACGGTCTTCGTCCCGACCAGCCCGGAGTACTCCTTCCTGGCCTCCAGCCTGGTCAAGGAGGTCGCGATGTTCGGCGGGGACGTCTCGAAGCTGGTGCCGCCCCACGTGCTGGCACGTCTGAACGACCGGTTGACGGGTAAATAGGTATCCGGCCTGCGACGACGTAAAGTCGTAGGGCTGTTTTCCTGGTCGCCTGCGCGACCCACATTCTCCCTGGGGAGGGAGCCGCCGGGCCGGTGCTCGGCGACCGAGCGAAGGACTGTGAGAACCACGTGGACGTGCACGCGAAGCTCGCCGAGATCCGGCGTGTGGTCGAGGAGGCGCGCTCGATGCCGATGTCGGCCTCGGCCGTCGTCAACCGATCCGAGCTGCTCGCCCTGATCGACGAGCTCGGCGGCGGCCTGAAGGTCGCATTCAGCGACGCCGACGCGGTCATGGCCGACCGCGAGGCCGTCGTGGACGGCGGCCGCAAGGAGGCCGAGCAGATCATCGCCGCGGCCCGCGGCGAGCGCGAGGCGATCATCTCCGACACCGAGGTCTACCGGGTCGCCCGCCACCAGGCCGACCAGCTGCTCGAGCAGACCCGGCGCGAGTGCGACGAGCTGCGCGCCGAGACCGACGAGTACGTCGACAGCAAGCTGGCGAACTTCGAGATCACCCTCGAGAAGACCATGGACGCCGTACGACGGGGCCGCGAGCGGCTCGCCGGGCGCTCCGACCTGCACGGGATCAACGACGACGAGGTGTCGAAGATCCGGCTGCCAGAGCACCTGGAGGGCTGACAGCAGGCTGAGCGGGCCCCGGGGCCTCCGCCGCCGTTTTGGCTGGTGACGGCACCCTTCGGTACGCTTGCCTGCGGTCCTGCGCGTCCACCTCCGGGTGGGAGCACGGGACCCGTGATCCGTCTCCACCCGCCATCTCAGAAGGACTGCTGTGCGTCTCGACCCGAGAGCGCCGCTCGTGCTCGACACTCGCGAGCTCGGCCGCCGCCCGGGGTCGCAACGCACGACGACCCGCGAGGTGCCGGCGCCGGCGGATCTGGGCATCGAGGTCCTTCGCGTTCCCGAAGGGTCGCCGATCGAGCTGGACCTCCGGCTCGAGGCGGTCATGGAGGGCGTCCTCGTCACCGGCACGGCCGCGGCCGCGCTGGACGGCGAGTGCGTGCGGTGCCTGGAGGTCATCCACGACGAGATCGAGGTGGACCTGCAGGAGCTCTTCGTCTACGACGACGGGCACACCGGCACCGACGACAACGACGACGAGGACGCCGGTGTCAGCCGGATGGACGGAGAGCTGCTCGACCTGGAGCCCGCGGTGCGGGACGCGGTCGTGCTGTCACTACCCTTCCAACCCCTGTGCCAGGCCGACTGTCCCGGCCTGTGCCCCGAGTGCGGGGCGCGGCTGGCGGACGACCCGGGACACCAGCACGACGAGCCGATCGACCCCCGGTGGGCGGCGCTCTCGCAGCTGGCGCAAGACGACGATCCAGCCGGACACCCGGCCGACAAGAGGAGTGAGTGAAGTGGCGGTTCCGAAGCGGAAGATGTCGCGCAGCAACACGCGTCACCGTCGTTCGCAGTGGAAGGCCTCCGCGCCCTCCCTGGTGAGCTGCGCCAACCCCGCCTGCGGTGCCAAGCACCTCCCGCACCGGGCGTGCCCGGAGTGCGGTCAGTACGGCGCGCGCGCCGACCGTCGCCAGGTTCTCTGAGGCGTTCGGCCACGTGAGCGAGCCGTCGTCGTACGACGACTTGCGCGCGGCGCTCGGTAGTCCGGTCCTGGACGCCGAGCTCCTCGAGCGTGCCCTCACGCACCGTTCCTACGCCTACGAGAACGGTGGTCTGCCGACCAACGAGCGGCTGGAGTTCCTCGGGGACTCCGTGCTCGGCGTGGTCGTCACCGACACGCTGTTCCGTTCCCACCCGGACCTCTCCGAGGGCCGGCTGGCCAAGCTGCGCGCCGCGGTCGTCAACGCCCGTGCGCTGGCCGAGGTGGCCCGCACGATCGGGCTCGGCGAGCACGTCAAGCTCGGCCGTGGTGAGGAGAGCACCGGCGGGCGCGACAAGGCGTCGATCCTCTCCGACACCGTCGAGGCGGTCATCGGCGCGGTGTACCTCTCCGGCGGCTTCGAGGTCGCCAGCGAGGTCGTGCACCGGCTGTTCGACCCGCTGATGGAGAACGCTGCCCGGATGGGCGCCGGCCTCGACTGGAAGACCTCCCTCCAGGAGCTCTCGGCCGGGCACTCCCTCGGCGTCCCCGAGTACGTCATCGAGGACGAAGGCCCCGACCACGAGAAGACCTTCACCGCGCAGGTCCAGGTCGGGGACAAGCTCTACGGTCACGGCACCGGGCGCTCCAAGAAGGAGGCCGAGCAGCAGGCCGCCGAGACCGCCTACCGTGCGCTCGCCGACGAGCACGGCGAGATCGGCTCGGCCCCGCCGGCGTCCGCCACCGGCTGACGTGCCCGAGCTGCCCGAGGTCGAGGTCGTCCGCCGCGGCCTCGAGGCGCACGTCGTCGGCCGCACGATCACCGGCGTCGACGTGCTGCACCCGCGGCCGGTGCGCCGCCACCTCGCCGGGCCCGACGACTTCGCCGCCCGCGTCACCGGTCGCCGCGTCGAGGGGGCCTGCCGGCGCGGCAAGTACCTCTGGCTCCCGCTCGACAGCGGCGACGCGATCCTCGGCCACCTCGGCATGAGCGGGCAGATGCTCGTGCAGCCCGCCGACGCCCCCGACGAGCGGCACCTGCGGGTGCGCCTCCGTCTCGACGCGCCGTACGAGCTCCGCTTCGTCGACCAGCGCATGTTCGGCGGGCTCGCCGTCTCCGAGGGCGGTGCCGAGCTGCCGACCGAGATCGCGCACATCGCCCGCGACCCGATGGACCCGGAGTTCGACGACGAGCTGTTCTCCGCCCGCGTCCGGGCCAAGGTCTCCGGGATCAAGCGCATCCTGCTCGACCAGACCGTCATCAGCGGTGTCGGCAACATCTATGCGGACGAGGCGCTGTGGCTGGCCCAGATCCACGGCGACCGGCCGGGCAAGCGGCTGCGCAAGGCCGACGTCGCCGCGGTGCTGGCCGGTGTCCGTGAGGTCATGACTGCGGCGCTGGACCAGGGGGGTACGTCGTTCGACGCGCTGTACGTCGACGTCAACGGGCAGAGCGGCTACTTCGACCGCTCGCTGCACGTCTACGGCCAGGAGAGCCGGCCGTGCGACCGCTGCGGGACGCCCATCGTGCGGGTGTCCTTCATGAACCGTTCGTCGTACTTCTGCCCGGTCTGTCAGCCCCGGCCGCGGCGCTCCCGCTCCCGCTGAACCGGCTCCGGGACCACGCCGGTCCAGTCGATCGGCGTCCACGGCTCCGACGCGACCCACTCGCTCCCGCAGCCCGCGCAGGCGAACAGCGCCTCCTCGCCGAGGCGCTCCCCGGTGGCCGCCCAGGCGCACTCCGAGCGGCAGCCGGCGATCGTCAGCGGGCGGGGCCGCTGGTGCCGTCCTGGTCGGTCGGGAGAGGGGGTCCCGGGCGGGGTCACAGCGCGACCGTAGCCCGGGATTGACCGCCCCGGGTGCGCGTGGGACTCTTGACGGTGAGCACCCCCTCCTGCGCCGGCTGAGACCCAGTCGTACCGCGGGATGTGCCTGCCCCTCTTAACCACCGGAGGAACACGTCCATGGCCAAGGCCCTCCTCGGCTACATGAGCAACACCGATCCCCGGATCGCCACCCAGCTCGCCGCAGAGAACCGCCGCCTTCGTCAGCGAGTCGCCGACCTCGAAGCGCACGTGATGCGCCTCCAGGCCGAGAACGACGCCCTCGCCGCCGCGGTGCACGACGAGCCCCTGCTCACCCTCGAGCACGCCTGACGATCCGCGTCACCCGACCGGCCTGACCGCAACCGTCGGGCCTCGTAGGCGACCCCTGGACATTTTCGTGCTTCTCCGGCGGCCCGGGCGTCCCTGGCGGTCCTGACTCACGGCACCGTGCCCCCGTGCCGGGCGTCCTGCCCGGAAGCGGGGGCTGCTCCTTGTAGGCTGTCGCCCGCTGATCTTCCCCACGGCAGCACGCACCGTGTCAGCCGCTGACGGCCATCGCCGGCGTCAGCGACACCCACCGGCGACCCCGTGAGGAGCACCCGTTGTACCTGAAGAGCCTGACGCTCCGCGGGTTCAAGTCGTTCGCCTCGGCGACGACCCTCCAGCTCGAGCCCGGCATCACGTGCATCGTCGGCCCCAACGGCTCCGGCAAGTCCAACGTCGTCGACGCCCTGGCCTGGGTCATGGGCGAGCAGGGTGCCAAGTCCCTGCGCGGCGGCAAGATGGAGGACGTCATCTTCGCCGGCACGTCCGGGCGGCCGCCGCTGGGCCGGGCCGAGGTGGCGCTGACCATCGACAACTCCGACGGGGCGCTCCCGATCGAGTACTCCGAGGTCACGATCAGCCGGACGATGTTCCGCAACGGCGGCTCCGAGTACGCCATCAACGGCCAGTCCTGCCGGCTGCTCGACGTGCAGGAGCTGCTCTCCGACTCCGGCATCGGCCGCGAGATGCACGTGATCGTCGGGCAGGGCCAGCTCGACTCGATCCTGCACGCCACGCCTGAGGACCGGCGCGGGTTCATCGAGGAGGCCGCCGGCGTCCTCAAGCACCGCAAGCGCAAGGAGAAGGCGCTCCGCAAGCTCGACTCCACCGACGGCAACCTGACCCGGCTCAACGACCTGCTCACCGAGATCCGGCGCCAGCTCAAGCCGCTGGGCCGGCAGGCCGAGGTGGCCCGCAAGGCCGCGGTCGTCCAGGCCGACGTCCGCGACGCCCGGGCCCGGCTGCTCGCCGACGACCTGGTGACCGCGCGCACCGCCCTCGAGCAGGAGCTGGCCGACGAGACCGTGCTGCTCGAGCGCCGGGCCGAGGTCGAGGCGGCCATCGAGGAGGCCCGCCGCGCCGAGGCCGCCCTGGAGGCGGCGCTGCGCGAGGACCTGCCCGCGCTCGCCAAGGCCCAGGAGACCTGGTTCGCACTGTCCGGCCTGCGCGAGCGGCTCAAGGGCACCGCCGGCCTCGCCGCCGAGCGGGTCCGCAACGCCGCCGAGACCGCCGACGAGCAGGCCTCCACGGGCCGCGACCCCGACCAGCTCGAGGCCGAGGCCGAGCGGGTCCGCGCCCAGGAGCGCGAGATCGCCGCCGAGGTCGAGCACAACCGCGCCGGGCTCGAGGAGGCCGTGGCCGCCCGCAACGAGGCCGAGGCCGCCCACCAGGAGGAGGAGCGCCGCGTCGCCGGGCTTGTCCGCGCCGCCGCCGACCGGCGCGAGGGGCTCGCCCGGCTGCACGGCCAGGTCAACGCCCTGCGCAGCCGCTCCGCCGCCGCCGAGGACGAGCTCGGCCGGCTCACCGCCGCGCGCGAGGAGGTGCTCGCCCGCGGCGAGCGCGCCCAGCGCGAGTTCACCGCCCTCGAGACCAAGGTCGCCGGCCTCGACGCCGGCGAAGAGGGGCTCGACGCCGAACACGAGGCCGCCGCCTCCCTGCTCGCCGACCTCGAGGACCGGCTCGCCAAGACCCGCGAAGAGGCCCAGACCGCCGAGCGTGAGCGCACCGGCCTCGCCGCCCGCAAGGAGGCCCTCGAGCTCGGCCTCGACCGCAAGGACGGCGCCGGCGCGCTGCTGGCCGCCACCGACTCGGTGTCCGGCCTGCTCGGCTCGGTGGCCGCGCTGCTCTCGGTGCGCCCGGGCTACGAG
>NZ_CAMPGZ010000154.1 GCF_946885725.1 uncultured Nocardioides sp. | reverse complement strand
GCAGTCCTGAGGGCAGTCCTGAGGGCAGTCCTGATCCGAGCTTGACTCAACCGGCTCGCGGCACGCCGCGGGACGTTCGGGGCCATGGCGCAATTGGTAGCGCACCTGCTTTGCAAGCAGGGGGTTAGGGGTTCGAGTCCCCTTGGCTCCACCGCAGGTCGAAGCCCCCTTTTCCCTTTACGGAGGAGGGGCTCCGTCGCGTCGTACCCGGACAACGATTCGTCTGCGATCGGCCCGCGTGATTCACCCCGTAAATCACAGACGAATCGTTGTCGCCGACCCGCATTCGTCCGAGGTGACTCCGCCTGTGACGGACGCAGTTCTGCGGACGAATCGGGGTTTCACACGTTGAGACCCGTTGACGCCTTGTCCGGAGCGGTGCCATGGTGAAGGTCAGATCGTATACGAAATGACCCGTACGGATCCGCCTCCCGCAAGGAGATGAACCGTGACGACCAGGCAGACTCGGATGCCGTCGACACAGCCACCCCAAGCAACCCCAAGGCTGAACAAGCCGACGCTTCTCGTTGGTCTCATCGCCGGGCTGCTGCTGCTCGGGGGGTGCTACCAGGTCCAGCCGCGGGCGGCGACGCCGGAGCGTGAGGACATCACGACCGCCGCCGCGGAGAGCGCGAGGATCCGGAAGGGTGGCGACCTCGTGATGGGGTTGTCGGCCGACCCCGACGTGCTGGATCCGACGACGTCGTCGTCGCTCTACACGCGCTACGTGATGAGCTCGATCTGCGAGAAGCTCTACGACATCGACGCCGAGGGGCGGATCGTGCCGCAGCTCGCGACCGATCTCCCGGTGGTCGAGGACGGCGGCAAGACGGTCCGGATCCCGCTGCGCGACGGAGTGCGGTTCGCGGACGGTACGACGTTCGACGCGGAGGCGGTACGGCGGAGCCTGGACCGGCACCTCACCAAGGACGACTCGGCGCGCGCCGCCGAGATGGGGCCGATCGAGGACATCGTGGCGGTGGACGACCGGACGGTCGAGCTGCGCTACGAGACGCCGTTCTCGCCGATCACAGCGAGCCTGGCCGACCGCGCCGGGATGATCATGAGCCCGAAGGCGCTCGACAAGCTCGGCGACGACTTCGGCAACAACCCGGTCTGCGTCGGGCCGTTCAAGTTCGTGAAGCGGGTGCCGGCGACCTCGATCGTGGTGGAGAAGGACCCGCGCTACTACGCCGCCGACGAGGTGCACCTCGACACGATCGCCTACCGGATCATGACCGACGCCAACATCCGCGCGGCCAACCTGCAGTCCGGCGACGTCCAGGTCATCGACTCGGTCTCGCCCACGACGATCGACACGCTCCGCCGCGCGCCCGGCATCGGCCTGCTGCAGACGGGATCCCTTGGCTACCAAGGCATCACGTTCAACGTGGGCAACGCCGACGGCGTCGGTGAGCCACCGGGGAAGGTTGACTCGCCGGCGGCGAAGGACCCGCGCGTGCGCCAGGCGTTCGAGCTGTCCCTGGACCGCGAGGCGCTGGTCAACTCGGTGTTCTCGAACTGGTTCGAGCCGGCATGCTCGCCGATCTCGCCGGACACGGTGTTCGCCACCGAGGCGAGCAACGCCTGCCCGCCGTTCGACCCCGAGAAGGCCAGGGCCCTGCTCCGCGAGGCAGGTCTGAAGACGCCGGTGCACCTGACCATGAAGGTCTCCAACACGCCGGACACGCTGCGGCTCGCGCAGGCGATCCAGGGCAGCGTCTCGGCCGGTGGGTTCGACGTCGAGATCGAGCCGGTCGAGTACACCACCCTGCTCGACGACCAGAGCAACGGCGACTTCGAGATCCTCCAGCTCGGCTGGTCCGGGCGGATCGACCCGCACGGCAACATGTTCGCCTTCCTGTCCACCGGCCAGTCCAACAACTACTCCGGCTACAGCGACGACAAGGTCGACGAGCTGCTCACCGAGGCCGCCGAGCAGGTGGACACCGGGCAGCGCGCCAAGACGTACGGCGAGGTGATGACGCAGGTGCAGAAGGACGACCCGATCGTCTACCTCTACCGGCAGCGCAACCTCACCGCCTACTCCGAGGACATCACCGGCGTGAGCACGTTCGCCGACGGGGTCGTGCGCCTGAGCCGGGCCGGCTTCGTGGAAGGAGCACAGTGATGGCCGCCTACCTGCTCAACCGGCTGTGGCAGTCCCTGGTCACGCTCTTCCTCGCCTCGGTCGTGGTGTTCGTCGGCGTCCGCGCACTGCCCGGCGACCCCGCGCTCGCACTGGCCGGCGAGGAGGCGGACCCCGCGACTCTCCAGGCCGTGCGCGCCGACCTCGGACTCGACCAGCCGCTCATCGCGCAGTACGGCGCGTTCGTGAAGAACCTGCTCCAGGGCGACCTCGGCACCTCGATCGCCACCGGCGTACCCGTCAGCGACCTGATCGCCACCACCCTCCCGGTCACGCTCTGGCTCAGCCTGTACGCCGTCACGATCGCGGTCGTCGTCGGCATCGGCGCCGGCGTCGCCGCTGCCGTCCACCGCGGCCGCTGGCCCGAGTGGCTCGCCAACGGATTCACGCTGATCGGCCTGTCGGTGCCCAGCTTCTGGCTCGGCATACTGGCGATCCTCTACCTCGCGGTCGGCCTGCGCTGGTTCCCCGCGTCGGGGTACGTCGCGGTCAGCGAGGAGCCACTGCGCGGCCTCTACTACCTGACCCTCCCGGCGTTCGTGCTCGGTACGGCGCTGGCGGCGGTCATCATGCGTCAGACGCGTTCGTCGATGCTCGACACGCTCTCGGCCGACTACGTGCGCACCGCCCGCGCCAAGGGTTTGCGGGACCGGCACGTGCTGTCCCGGTTCGCGCTGCGCAACTCGCTGATCGTCGTCGTCACGATCATCGGTCTGCAGCTCGGCGGGCTGGTGTCCGGCGCGGTCGTCACGGAGCGGATCTTCGGCCTGCCCGGCTTCGGGAAGCTCACGCTCGACAGCGTGTTCACTCGCGACTACCCGGTGATCCAGGCCGTCGTGATCATCACGACCTTCGCCTACATCGTCATCAACCTGGCGATCGACCTCCTCTACTCGCTGATCAACCCGCGCATCCGCGTCGGAGGGAGCACCCGATGAGCGAAGCGACCCCCGTCACCCAGACCGCCGAGGTCGACCTCGGCCGGCAGCGCGGCCAGGTGCTGCGGCAGATCGTCCGCAACCCGCTCGGCGTCGTCGGCGGCTTGCTCCTCCTGGCCGTGCTCCTGACCGCGGTCTTCGCACCACTGCTCGCGCCGTACCCGCCCGACCAGGTGCACTTCGACGCGCCCTTCCAGCGCGCGTTCACCGTCGGCTTCCCACTCGGCACCGACGACCTCGGCCGCGACGTGCTCTCCCGGATCGTCTACGGCACCAGGGTTTCCCTGCTCGTAGGCGCCCTCTCGGTGCTGCTCGCGGTCGTCGTCGGCACACCCCTCGGACTCCTCGCCGGGTACGTCGGCTGGGTGGATGTGATCGTCTCCCGGCTCACCGACCTCACCCTGGCGTTCCCGTTCCTGATCATCGCGGTGGGTCTCGCGGCCATCAACGGACCGAGCGTCACCAACGCGGCGATCGCGCTCGGCGTCGCCCAGGTGCCGACGATGGTGCGGGTCGTGCGGGCGGAGACGCTGCGTCACAAGGAGCTCGAGTTCGTGCTCGCCGCGCGCAGCCTCGACGCGTCCGGGCCGCGCATCCTCGGCCAGCACATCCTGCCCAACGCGCTGTCCGCGGTGATCGTGCAGGCGACCGTGATCATGCCGGTCGCGGTGATCGGCGAGGCGCTGCTGTCGTTCCTCGGCCTGGGCATCCAGCCGCCGACCCCGAGCCTCGGGATCATGCTGTCCGACGCGCAGCAGTACATCTTCCGCGCGCCCAGCGCCGCGGTCTTCCCCGGCCTCGCGATCGCGGTGATCTGCCTGGGGTTCAACCTGTTCGGCGACGCGCTGCGCGACGCCCTCGACCCGACGACCAGGAAGCGGTGACCGCGTGACCCACGGCTTCGTGCCTCCCCCGACGCACACCACGCGGCCCACGCTGCGCGGGCACTTCGGGATGAGCGCCTCCACGCACTGGGTGGCCAGCGCCACCGCGCAGGCGGTGCTCGAGCGCGGTGGCAACGCGTTCGACGCCGCGGTCGCCGGCGCCTTCGTGCTGCACGTCGTGGAGCCCCACCTCAACGGCCCCGGCGGCGACATGACCGGGCTGTTCGCCACCGCCGACGACCCGCGCCCGCGCGTTCTCGTCGGCCAGGGCCCGGCACCCGCCGCCGCGACCATCGAGCACTACCGCGCCGAGGGCCTCGACCTGGTGCCCGGCGCCGGCGCGCTCGCGGCCGCCGTACCCGGCGCAGTCGACGCCTGGCTGCTGCTGCTCCGCGACCACGGCACCTGGGAGCTCGGCGACGTGCTGTCGTTCGCGATCGACTACGCCGAGCGCGGGCACCCGATCGGGCCGCGCGTCGCGCAAACGATCAACACCGTGGCCGACCTCATGCGCGACCACTGGCCCACCTCCGCGGAGCTCTGGCTGCCCGGCGGCCGCGCCCCCGAAGCGGGCGACGTGCTCCCGTTGAAGGCATACGCCGCCACTCTCCGCCGTCTCGTCGAGGCCGGCGCGAGCGCCACCGACCGGGCCGCCCGGATCGACGCCGCCCGGAGCGCGTGGGGCAGCGGCTTCGTCGCCGACGCCGTCGACGCGTTCGTGCGCACCCCGCACCGGCACGCCGACGGCGCCGACCACGCGGGCGTGATCACCCGCACGGACATGGCGACCTGGAGCGCGTCCTACGAGGACCCGACCAGCGTCGACGTGTTCGGCGTAACCGTCTGCAAGACCGGCCCCTGGGGCCAGGGACCCGTGCTGCTGCAGGCGTTGCGGATCCTCGCCGGCTTCGAGCCGCACGAGATCGACCCGTCGACCGCCGAGGGCGCGCATCGCGTGCTCGAGGCGCTCAAGCTCGCGCTCGCCGACCGCGACGCGCACTACGGCGACCCCGACCCCGCGGTCGGCAGCACTGTGCCGCTCGACGTCCTGCTCTCCGAGGAGTACGCCGCTGATCGGCGCGCGCTGATCGGCGCGACGGCGTCTCACGAGTTCCGGCCCGGCGACGTCGGCGACACCCCGGCGTACCGACCACCGCTCGCCACCGAGCACCTCGGTCCCGAGGAGGGCGAGGCCGGTGGAGCTGCGGGCGAGCCGACCGTCTCCGTGTCCGGCAGCACCCGAGGCGACACCTGCCACATCGACGTCGTCGACCGCTGGGGCAACATCGTCTCGGCGACCCCGTCCGGCGGCTGGCTGCAGTCGTCGCCGACGATCCCCGAGCTCGGCTTCTGCCTCGGCACCCGGTTGCAGATGACCTGGCTCGACGAGCGCGCCCCCTCCGCGCTGCGCCCCGGCAGGCGCCCGCGCACCACGCTGACGCCCACGCTGCTGCTGAAGGACGGCCGTCCCTGGTGCGCGGTCGGTACGCCCGGCGGCGACCAGCAGGACCAGTGGCAGCTGCTCTACCTGCTGCGCGTGCTCGTCGGCGGGTACACGCCGCAGCAGGCGATCGACGCGCCGGCGCTGCACACCACCTCGATGCCCGGCTCGTTCTGGCCGCGCACCTGGACCCCCGGTGGGGCCGTCGTGGAGGACCGCCTCGGCGACGACGTCATCGCCGAGCTCGAGCGCCGCGGGCACGTCGTCACTCGCGGCGGGGACTGGTCGCTCGGCCGCCTCTCCGCCGTCACCCGCGACCCCGAGACCGGCCTCATGGAGGCCGCCGCCAACCCGAGAGGAGCGCAGGGCTATGCCGTCGGCCGCTGAACCGCTGCTGAGGATCACCGATCTCGAGGTCAGCTACCACGGGACGCCGGTGCTGCACGGCGTCGACCTCACCGTCGCCGAGGGCGAGCGCGTCGCGCTGGTCGGCGAGTCCGGCTCGGGCAAGTCCACCACGGCCGCCGCGGTGATCGACCTGCTCCCGTCCGGCGGCACCGTGACCCGCGGCCGCATCGAGTACCGCGGCGAGGCCATCACCTCCGCCGACGCCAAGCGGCTGCGCCGGCTGCGCGGCCGCCAGGTCGGGCTCGTCCCGCAGGACCCGATGTCGAACCTCAACCCGGCGACCCGCGTCGGCAAGCAGATCGCCGAGACGCTCGTCGCGCACGGCCTCGCCTCCGGCCGCGAGGCCTTGAAGCGCGCGGTGGAGCTGATGGGCGAGGCCGGGATCCCCGACGCCGAGCGCCGTAGCCGGCAGTACCCCCACGAGTTCTCCGGCGGCATGCGCCAGCGCGTGCTGATCGCGATCGCGCTCGCCTGCGAGCCCGACCTGCTCATCGCCGACGAGCCGACCTCCGCGCTCGACGTCACCGTGCAGCGACGGATCCTCGACCACCTCGAGACCCTGCGCAGCCAGCGGGGTACGTCGATGCTCCTGGTCACCCACGACCTCGGCCTCGCCGCCGACCGCGCCGACCGCGTCGTCGTCATGTCGCAGGGCCGCGTCGTCGAGGAGGGACCGGCGCACGAGCTGCTGCGGAACCCGCAGCACGAGTACACCCGCCGCCTCGTCGCCGCCGCCCCGTCGATCTCAAGCGCCCGCCGCACCGGCGCCGACCTGCCCGTCAGCGTCACGGAAGGCCAGGAATCCCAGCAGGACAAGGGATCCGAGCCGATCCTCGTCGCCGAGCACCTCACCAAGGAGTTCTCGATCCGCGGCCGTCGCGAGAACCTCACGGCCGTCGACGACGTGTCGTTCGCGGTGCGCCCGGGCTCCACCACCGCGATCGTCGGGGAGTCCGGATCGGGCAAGACGACCGTCGCGCGGATGGTGCTCGGTCTCGAGTCGCCGACGGCTGGCACCGTGCGCGTCGCGGGCGAGCCGGTGGCCGAGGCCAAGGGTGCGCAGCGTCGCGCGATCCGCCGCGCGATGCAGCCGGTGTTCCAGGATCCCTACGCGTCGCTGAACCCGATGTTCACCGTCGAGCACATCGTCGACGAGCCGCTGCGGGTCTTCCGCGTCGGCGACCGCAAGAGCCGCCGTGCCCGCGTCGCCGAGCTGCTCGACCACGTGGCCTTGCCGCGCGACACAGCGCAGCGACACCCCAACGAGCTCTCCGGCGGCCAGCGGCAGCGCGTCGCGATCGCCCGCGCGCTCGCGCTCGACCCGCGGCTGGTGGTGTGCGACGAGGCCGTCTCCGCGCTCGACGTACTCGTGCAGGACCAGATCCTCACCCTGCTCGGCGACCTGCAGCGCGACCTCGGCCTGTCCTACCTGTTCATCACCCACGACCTCGCCGTGGTGCGCCTGGTCGCCCACGACGTGCTGGTCATGCAGCACGGCCGCGTCGTCGAGGGCGGCACCGTCGACGACGTGTTCGGCCGGCCGGAGTCCGACTACACCCAGGAGCTCCTCGCCGCCATCCCCGGCGCGGGCGTGTTCACATGACCACCGGGCCCACCAGCACCACTGGGACCACCGGGACCGGCCGCCGCGCGGACGAGGTGCTCCGGTCGCTGCGCGCCGAGATCGTCGCCGGCACCTACCCGGCCGGGTCGCGGCTGACCGAGCCCGCGCTCTGCGAGCGGTACGGCGTCTCCCGAGTGCCGGTCCGCGAGGCGCTCAAGCAGCTCGAGGCCGAAGGCTTCGTCGTCAGCGTCGCCTACGCCGGCGTACGCGTCGCGCACATCGACCGCACCGAGGCCGAGGACCTGTTCACCGTCCGCAGGACCATCGAGGAGCTGACGGTACGGCGGAGCGCGGAACGGTTCCGGGCGGAGCCGGACGCGCCGGAGGTGCGCGAGTTCGCGACGCGCCTCGACGCGCTGGTCGAGGCCGGCCTCGGCGGGCTCGACGACCCGGAGCGCACCGACCTGCCGCCGCTGAACACCCGGTTCCACCTCGCGATCGCGGAGTTCAGCGGCAACGCGTCGCTGCTCGCGCTGTTCCGGCAGATCGCCGCGAAGATCGAGTGGCTCTACGGCATGGACGTCCGGGTGCGCGGTGAGCACTCGTGGGAGGAGCACGCGGAGATCGCCGAGGCCGTCGAGGCCGGGCAGGTCGCCGCCGCCGGCCGGCTGATGCGCAAGCACGTGCAGAACTCCCTCGACGGCTACCTGAAGCGGCACTCCCCGGACCGGAAGGGACCGGCGTGAACCACCGCTCCCCCCGCGCCGACGGCCTGTCCACGGCGCTGATGCTGACGTTGTCGTTCGGCACCGGTGTCCTGGACGCGGCCACCTACCTCGGCCTGCACCAGGTCTTCACGGCCAACATGACCGGCAACGTGGTCTTCGTCGGGCTCGGGCTCGCGGACACCGCCGACGTGCCGCTGCTGCGGGCGGCGCTCGCGCTGGTCGGCTTCGTCGCCGGTGCCACCGCGGCCGGGCTGCTGCAGCGCGGCCGCACGGCGGTCTGGCCCAACGCCGACGGGGTCGTCGCGAGCGTCCTGCTGACCGTCGCTGCCGCCGTCGGCGCCTGTGCCGTGGTGCTGCACGTCGTGGACCTCGGCGAGGCCGGGCTCGACGCACTCACCGCTGCGCTCGCCGCGGCCATGGGCGCCCAGGCGGTGGCCGCGCGACGGGTCGCCGTCGGCGACGTGTCCACCGTCGTCGTCACCTCGACGCTCGCCGGTCTGTTCGCCGAGGCAGTCTGGTCCGGCGGCACCGCGAGCCGGGCCGCGACCCTGCGCCGCGCCGGTGCGGTGGCCACGATGATGGCCGGCGCCGTCGTCGGTGCGTTCGTGCTCAAGGTGTCGCTCGCGCTGGCGGTCGCCGTACCCGCCGCGCTGCTGCTCGTCGTCGGCCTGGTGGTCGCGCTACGCGTGCTGCGCCGACGCCGCCAGCCGGTCGAACATGACCGCGTCGTGGGCGCAGAAGACCGTCACGCCGTCCGGACCTGACGTCTCGGTGCGCGCGACCAGGTCACGCAGCCGCTCCTGGTTGGCGTGCCGGGCGGTCTTGTCCATCTGCACCATCGTCTGGAACAGCCGCAGCCCCGACGGGCACGTCGGCGGCCGGTCCATCTCGCCGTGGAAGAAGAACGCGTCGCCGGCGTGCAGCAGCCAGCCGGCGTCCCCCGGTCGCCGCACCGCCACCGCGGCGTGACCCCGGGTGTGCCCGCGCAGCGGCAGCACCAGCACGTCGTCGCCGACCACCGGCAGCGCGGTGAAGCCGTTCCACGCCTCGCCGCCGCTGCCGTGCTCGGTCCAGCGCGGCCCGTGCGCCCACTGCTTCTCGACGTACCGGCCCTTCTCCCGCGGGCTCCGTCGCGCCCGCGCGGCCGCCAGCTCGTCGGCCATCACGTGCACGCGCGCGTCCGGGAAGTCCGACAGCCCGCCCGCGTGGTCGAGGTCGAGGTGGGTCACCACCACGTCGGTCACGTCGGCGGCCGAGAAGCCGAGGCCCTCGATCTGGGTGACCGCCGGCTCCCTCGGGTCGAGCGTCGCGCCGAGGACCGTGCGCGTCGGCCCGAGCCGCTTGGGGTCGGCCAGGTCGCCGGTGCCGAACCCGGTGTCGACGAGCACCAGGCCGTCCGGCCGCTCGGCCAGCAGGCAGTGCGCCACCAGCCGTTCGGGCATCAGCGGCAGCCGTCCGAGAGCGGGCCGGAACGAGGCGCAGTTGAGGTGGTGGACGCGGGAGACCGAGGAGGAGCTCATTCGGGGTCCCCGCGGCGGCGCGAGCGGAGCGAGGGCTGTCGTGGGGTGATCACTGCCGCATCGTGGCACGTACGCTCGACGTGTGCCCTCCCCCGTTCGCACGCTGACCTCGCCGCGCATGCTCGCGCTGCACGTCGTCGGCGTCGCGGCGGTGACGGTGGCGGTGCTGCTGGGGCTCTGGCAGTACGACGCATGGCAGACCGGCCGCGAGCTGGCCGCCCGCGACCTCGCCCAGGCCGACCCGATGCCGCTGGACCGAGCGCTCGGTCCGGACGACCCGTTCGCCGGTGACCGGGTCGGGCAGCCGGTCGAGCTCGAGGGCGAGTGGCTGCCCGAGAGCACCGTCGAGGTCACGGACAAGGTGCTCCACGGCCGCGACGGCCGCTGGGTGGTGACGCCGGTCGCGGTGTGCTCGGCCGACACGTCATGCG
>NZ_CAMPGZ010000153.1 GCF_946885725.1 uncultured Nocardioides sp. | reverse complement strand
GTGGTCGTCGTCGTGGTCGTCCCCGTCGTCGGGGTCGTGCGGCTCGTAGCCCGGCGGGTAGTGGTCCGGCGGGATGTCGTCGTCCCCGTCGTAGTCGTGCTTCGCCGGGTCGGCGGCGATCGGGTGGTGCGGGTCGTCGTCGTCCGGGTCGAGCCCGACGCTGAACTGGACCATCATGTCGTGGTCCTCGTGCGGCAGGTTGTGGCAGTGGATCATGTAGCGGCCGCGGTGCGGACCGAACTTCATGATCACGTCGACCGCCTCGCCCTCGCCGACGTAGATGACGTCCTTCGGACCCAGCTCGTAGGCGAACGGCGCCGCGCCGTTGCGCGACAGGATCTTCTGGTCGACCAGGTGCGTGTGCACCGGGTGGAACCAGCCGCCGCCGCGGTTCTCGATCGTCCAGATCTCGATGTCACCGAGGTCGGGGTTGGCGACGACCTCGCGGAACCCGCTGGCGATCACGTCCTCCCACGTGCGGTCGTTGATGCTCCACCGGTTGGTGATGTCCGACTTCTTGAGGCGCAGGTGGCGCCGGCGGGCCGCCATGCCCGGCGTGAGGTTCATGACCTCGCTGTCGGTCAGCCGGTCCGGGATCAGGTTCCACGTGGGATCCGACGTGTCGACGGGCTCGTCGGTCACGTCGAACGCCATGATCTTGTCGGTGTGGTCGTAGTCCCGGTTGTTGTCGTTGCTGAGGTTGCGCAGCTCGACGCGCGTGCCGGGCGCGTAGTTCCGGAAGTCGATGAGAAACTCGTAGCGCTCAGCCGTACCGTGCCGCCACCAGGTCACCTCCCGCGACCGGGGCATCAGGCCGGCGTCCGTCCCGACCATGTGCACCGCGCCCTGCGGGAACAACGTCGGCCGGTAGGACCGCGAAATGGAGGCGTTGAGCATCCGGAAGCGGTAGACCCGTCGCTGCACCTGCATGACGGGCCACGGCACCCCGTTGACCAGGATCACGTCGCCCCAGAGCCCCGAGTGGAGACGGTCGTCGTACCCGAGGTTGCCGTCCGCGGCGAACATCACGTCCGACACCGTCAGCGGCACGTCGAACCGGCTCCGCGACGGGAGCAGCGCCCGCTCCGTCGCGTCGTGGATGTGGTACTGCCCCGCAAGGCCCGAGTAGACGTTCTCGGCCGTGTGGTGCACGCCGTGGTCGTGGTACCAGAGCGTCCGGGCCGCGTTGTACTTGGTCGGCCACTGGTAGATCTTCTGCTGACCCGGTCGGGTGACGTCGCTCGCGTAGCCGTCGTACTCCGGCAGCGACGCGTTGCCGTGCAGGTGCGTCGACGTCGCGAACTCGTGCCCGAACATCGGGTGCCTCTCGGGCAGCCGGTTCCGGACCTTGGCGATCACGCGGGTGCCGCGCTCCACGTGGATCGTCGGTCCCGGGATCGTCCCGTTGTAGCCGAAGCCGTGCATCAGCTGTCCGGACGGCAGGACGCGCGCGGTGGCCGGCACCTGGTTGATCACGTACGTGGCGTACTTGCCGAGCTCGTCCTCGCCCTGGCCCGCCGGCAGCAGGTTCGGCGGATAGGCGAACGTGCGCCGGTACGGCCGCGGCATCTTCGACTCGTCGAGCAGGCTGGCCGAGCTGGCGGCGACCGTCGACGACAACGGAAGCCTGAGCCCACCCACGGCCAACGCACCAAGCCCACCGATCTGAAGCAGGCTACGGCGACTGAGTTCCATCACTACCCCCCATGGCTTTCCATGTCTCACTGACCCCCACGGTCAGTAACCGTCCACCGACCCCCCGGTCGGCTCCCCTTGCTCTTACGGTCGCGTTCGACCGTGAAATCCATGCAAAACACAAACGATGTGCGGCCTCGCGGTCACGAGGCGGTGTGCGTCAACGTGACGGCCAGGCCCAGCGCCGTCCCGAGGAGCACCAGCTCCGACGCCGCCACCACGAGAAAGACGACCGGTCCGCGCGCCGAGAGGCGCGGCAGTACGACGTACCGCTGCGCGGCGCCGGCGGCTCCGACGACCAGCAGCAGCGCCACCTTGGCGGCGAGGATGGCCCCGTGCGCCCGGCTGGCGAGCAGCTGCTCGAGATCCGTCTGCGCGAGCACGGTCACCACACCCGAGGCGGCCACGCCGGCGTAGCAGACCAGCGCGACCCGGCTGAAGCGCCGGACGGTTTCGACCGCGACGCCCTGCGACCACAGCGAGCGGGCATGCACCAGCAGTGCCAGCAGCCCGCCGACCCAGACCGAGACCGCCGCGACGTGGAGCAGCAGCCCGATGGTGGCGGTCCACCCCTCCGTGGACACGTTGCCGTGTCCGGTCACGGTCGCGGGGACGAGTCCGAGCATCGCCACGCCCAGCACGAGCGCGCCGTCCCGCTCGGAGCGGGCGGCTGAGGCGAGGACGCGCGCGAGACCGGCAATGACCAGGCCGACGACCAACCAGCGCGTCCTGGTCGCGGCTTCGGCGATGTCGGGCCCGAGATCGCCGTGCGCCACCACCACCGACGGGACCAGCAGCTCGATGGCGAGAGCGGTCGCGAGCAGGACGGTCCAGGCGCCTGCCCAGGCGGCCGCGGACCTCATCAGATCAATCCTGGGCAGATCGGTCCCGGCCTCGGCACGCACCCCGCGCGGCCGGCACAGCACCAGCACGACCGCGCCGATGGTGCCCAACGCGGCCACGTCGGTGCCGGTGCGGATCAGGAGCAGCGCCATGAGCATCACACCGGTCGTGCTGTGTCCCGGGTCGGCGAGCGCCGACACGAGGGTGACCGAGACGGCGATCCCGAAGAGCACCGCCGCGGCTGTGCGGGCGGGCCGGATGCCTGCGACGACCGGCCGTGCGGCCCGGGTGCCCTGGCCGTTCGAGGTGAGGGTGCTCATCACGCCACCCCCGCCCGTCGGGACACGCGCGGGACCAGCACGAGGAAGCCCGTCGCGGCGAGCAGCACGATCACGGACGCGGCGGCCGACGCCGAGAGCGCGAAGCCGCCCACTGAGGCGGCGCCCTCGCCGACGCTGAAGGCGAAGTCGCCCGTGACGAGGTGCCCGTCCTGGCCGCGCACCTGGTAGCTGACCTCCCAGGCACCGGACGGCCCGTCCGGGTCGAGGACGACAGACACCAGCCTGCCGTTCGCCGACCTCAGCACGCCGGCCACGCGGTCCTGCCCCTCCGAGTCCCGAACCACCACCGAGCCGTCACCGGCCGCGACGGGTTCGTCGAACTCCAGGACCACGTGGTCGGGTGCGAGCTCCTGCACCGACCCCGCCGCCGGGTTGCTGGACACCAGCGGTGTGTGCGCCTGTGCGCTTGCCGGCGCCAGCACGATGGCGGCCGCCAGCAGTGTCGTGAGGGCTGCCGCCAGGCAGCCGCGTATCCGTTGAGTGGTTCCCCCCAAGCTCATGCCAGAAGAGTGGGGTGGCGGCGTGACGCGATCGTGAAACGAGACCCGACCCGATCGGGCTCACCACAATTAGTTAGTCGCGGCTCCCGCCCGGGTGGTGACCCGGCTGACACCGGTGTCCAAGGCGACGAACCGGACGGATGAGTGCGCATGGGCCAGGGATGCCGTTTTCGGCCTCAGAGGTATCAGCATTCGCCAGAACTGCTGTTTTCGGGTGTAAGGGCGCGCAGTCTGGCATCTGGCCCGGGCCGCCAGGGGGCGTGCACGACTCGGCTGGGCCACAAGTAGTGCACGGGGGGTGCGCAGCTTTGGGAAGCATCGAGGTCAGGCTGCTGGGCAGGCTGCAGGTACGGCGTGCTGACGGCACGATGGTGGACAACGCCGAATGGCGCACGGGGAAGACGGCCGACCTGGTCCGGCTCCTGACGCTCGCCGCCGGGCGACCGGTGCGGGTCGAGTCTCTGCTGGAGTCGCTCTGGCCGGGGGCCGAGGAGACGAAGGCACGGGCGAGCCTGCGAACCGCGACGTCCCAGATCCGCCGGACGCTGGACGCGGACTGCATCGAGCGCAGCTTCGACGGGCTCGCGCTCACCGGGGTGTGGTCGGACGTCGAGTCGTTCCTGTCGCTCGCGGACGCGGCCCGCGCCCGGTCCCGTGAGGGCGACAAGGCGCAGGTCGTCCGCCTCGCGCGAGAGGCGGAGGCGCTCTTCGGCGGCGACGTCGACTGCTCGCTGGCCAACGAGCCGGACTGGGTGCTCGCAGCCCGCGAGGGTGTCTGCTCGGCCCGCCGCGACCTCCTGACCGACGCGGCGGAGTGCGCGCTGCAGCTGCACTGGTTCCGGGACGCGGTGGAGCTCGCGCAACGGGCCCACCAGGCCGACCCGATGGCCGAGCGTCCTCACCGCCTGTTGATGTCGGCGTACGCCGGACTGGGCGAGACCGACCGGGCGCTCCGCACCTACGAGCAGTGCCGGCACGTGCTGGCGGAGGAGCTGGGCGTCGACCCGAGCCCCGTCACGCAGGCGGTGCACGCGCGGATCCTGGCGGGAGCGCGGGCGCCGCTGCCGGCGGACACCTGCCCCCCGCCCCGCTCCACCGTCGAGTCCGTGCACGCGGCGCTCGTGGCGGCCGCGGCGCAGCCGGGCCTGCACCTGGTGGCGCTCCGAGGTGCGGAGGCCCCGCTGCTCGCGGCGGCACTGACCTCCGCCGGGGACAAGCTCACGTCCGACGGCTGGACCGTCCGCCCGTGGCGGGCCGCGGTGCTCACCGACCACGCCTCCCCTGACGAGGCGGCGGACGGCCCGGTGCTGGTCACGACGTGTGCTCTCGACGAGCTGGACCGGGCCCGGTTGTGCGCGATCGTCGACACGTACCGTGACCGCTCGGATCGAGGTCCGGTCGTCGTCGCCGTGCCGGGCGGCTTCCGCGCCGAGCACGTGGAGGCGCTCGTGGAGCTCAGCGTGCACGTGGTCGAGCACGAGATCGTCCCGCTCGACCACGCCTCGCTCACCTCGGTCGCCGAGGACCTGCTCGGCGGACCGGTGACCCATACCCTCGTCGAGCGGCTGTACGCCGCGTCCGGCGGACACTTCTCCCGCGCCGCGGCGACGATCCAGGGCTGGCGCGGCGAGGGCCGCATCGTCAGCACCACTCGCGGGCTGGACCTGACGGCTCCGTTCTCGTCCGAGGGTCCGTCCACCCGGGCGTGGCTCCCGCTGCACCGGCTCACGTGGGAGGACGCCGAGCTCGCCGCCGTGGTGGCGGCGCTTCGGACGGTCGCCGGCGTCGGCCGCATCGTGGCGGCGCTGCGTGTGCTGCGCCGCCCCGCGGATCTTGCGACCGTGCTCGGCGGCCTCGACCGGCTGGTCGACGCGCAGGTACTGCGCCTCGGGGACTACGGCTACGACTTCGTCGACCCGCTGATGCGGGACGCCGCGGAGTGCTGGCTGCGGCCGGCCGTGCGGAGCCGGGTCCATCGCGACCTGGCCGCGTCCGACCTGCTGGGGCCCGAGGACCGGGCGCAGCAGTGGACGCTCGCCGGTGAGCCGGTGCTCGCGATCCAGTGCCTGCTCGACGCGACCGAGCTGGCCGTAGAGGCCAACGACCGCGAACGCGCCACCGCGCTCGTCGGGCGGGCGGCTGCGTGCGCGGCAGTCGGCTCGTGGGACCCGCGCACCCAGGCGGAGACGCTGGAGAAGGTCAGCCACGCCGCGGGACGGCTCGGCTGCCACGAGCTCGCGCGTCGTTGCCTCGACCGCGGGCTCGAGGTGGCCGGCGCGTGCGACCGCGAGCTGGCCGTCCGGCTCCGCTGGCTGCGCGAGGCGGTGGACCGGCCCCAGCTGCTGCCCGTCCAGACCGTGTCCCGCGAGGACCGGAGGGCCAGTGGTGCACGGACCCTCCTCCCGGCCGTCGCCCGGGTGGCGCAGTGATCAGTGGGCGTGTGCGGGCCGCCCTCGGGGCAGGCACCGCGGTACTGCTGGGCGTCGGACTGCTGCCGACCCTCCACATGGTGAGCCCGGCGGGGGCGGCTGCGGCCGCCACGCCGGTGGACGACGCGTTCACGCTCAACGCGTCCGACCTTCGCTTCATCCTCCGCCAGATCATGATCGCCGAGCGGCACGCCGCGACGGCGACCGCGGACAACCCCTGCGGCACGCTGGTCGGGACGCATCCCGACCAGATCCCCACCGGGCCCAACGCGCACGAGCTGCCGTGGGGGCTGCGCACCGTCGACGGCTCGTGCAACAACCTGCTGCCCGGTCGTGAGCGCTGGGGCGCCGCCGACGAGACGTTCCCGCGGCTGGTGCCGCCCGCGCTGCGCGACGCGGAGCGCGGTGACCCGGATGGTCCGGGCCCGGCCCCGGAGAGCGACACGACATACGACTCCGAGAGCGGGATCGTCCTCGACGGCGGCCCCCGACGGGTGAGCAACCTGGTCGTCGACCAGACCGCGAACAACCCGGCCGCGGTCGCCGCCGCAGGCACGTCCACGGCCCCGTCGGGGGACGACGGCACGCTGCCGATCCCGAACGTCGCCACCGACGCCGGCCTGTCCGCGCCGTACAGCTCGCTGCTCACGCTCTTCGGCCAGTTCTTCGACCACGGCCTCGACCTCGTCACCAAGGGCGGCAGCGGCACGGTGTTCATGCCGCTCGACGAGGACGACCCGCTGTACGAGGAGGGCTCGCCCACGAACTTCATGGTGCTGACCCGCACCACCAACCAGCCCGGTCCGGACGGGAAGCTCGGGACGCCGGACGACGTCCACGAGGCGACGAACACCACGACGGCGTACGTCGACCAGAACCAGACCTACACGTCGCACCCGTCGCACCAGGTCTTCCTCCGCGAGTTCGTCTACCGCGGCGGTGAGCCACAGGAGACCGGCCGGCTGCTGACCGGGGCGGACGGCGGCATGGCGACCTGGTCGCGCGTCAAGGAGCAGGCGCGTGACCTGCTGGGCATCGAGCTGCGGGACCGCGACGTCCTCGACGTGCCGCTGCTCGCCACCGACCCCTACGGCAACTTCCTGCGCGGGCCGCACGGGTTCCCGCAGGTGGTCACCACGGCCGGCGATCTCGTCGAGGGCGACCCGACGGCCGACCCGGATGAGGACGGCGTGGCCGAGGGGATCCGGCTCGACAGCGGCGACCGGAAGGCTGTGCGCACCGGGCACGCGTTCCTCGCGGACATCGCGCACCACGCGAACCCGGTCGGCGACCCCGACGGGCACGGACCGGCGCCGGCCGGGCCGTTGGCCCCGGACGGCGACGCCGGCACGACCGACGACGGCGACCCGGCGACGTACGACGACGAGATGCTCGGCCGCCACTACATCGCCGGCGACGGCCGGGTCAACGAGAACATCGGGCTGACGGCGATCCACCACGTCTTCCACTCCGAGCACAACCGCCTCGTCGAGCAGGTGAAGGACGTCCTGCTCACCGAGGACCCGGAGATGGTCGACGAGTGGCAGGTGGCGCCGGGCGTCTGGGACGGGGACCGGCTGTTCCAGGCCGCGCGCTTCGTCGACGAGATGGAGTACCAGCACTTCGCGTTCGAGGAGTTCGCGCGCCGGGTGCAGCCGATGGTCAACCCGTTCGGCGAGGGCGGTGGCGGCTACCACGCCGACGTGGACGCGTCGATCCGCGCCGAGTTCGCCCACGCCGTCTACCGGTTCGGCCATTCGATGCTGACCGAGACGGTGGCGCGCAAGACCGTCGACGGACAGCGACTGGACACGCCGCTCATGGACGCGTTCTTGAACCCGCCCGCCTTCACCGACGGCGGCGCGGCCGGGACGCTCTCGCCGGACGCCGCCGCGGGCGCCGTGATCCGCGGGATGGCGAGGCAGACCGGCAACGAGATCGACGAGTTCGTGACCGAGGCGCTGCGCAACAACCTGCTCGGGCTGCCGCTCGACCTCGCCGCGGTCAACATCGCCCGGGCGCGCGAGACCGGCGTGCCCACGCTCAACGAGGCGCGGCGCGCGTTCTACGCCGAGACGGGCAACGCCGCGCTGGCGCCGTACGAGAGCTGGGCGGACCTGCGCTTCTCGCTCAAGCACCCCGAGACGCTGGTCAACCTGATCGCGGCGTACGGCACGCACCCGTCGATCACGTCGAAGACGACGGTCGCGGGGCGTCGTGCCGCTGCCGAGAAGCTGGTCAACGGGGCGCTGGGTGAACAGCCCGCCGACGCGTTCGACTTCATCAACGGGACGGGCGAATGGGCCACGTCCGAGGGTGGCCGGCCGACGACGGGCCTCGAGGACGTCGACCTCTGGGTGGGCGGCCTCGCCGAGAAGCGGATGTTCTTCGGCGGCCTGCTCGGATCGACGTTCAACTACGTCTTCGAGAAGCAGATGGAGGACCTGCAGGACGGCGACCGCTTCTACTACCTGGCCCGGACGGCCGGCCTCAACCTGCTCACCCAGCTCGAGGGCAGCACCTTCGCCGACCTGGTCATGCGCAACACCGACGTCCGCGGCCTGCCCGCCGCCGCGTTCTCGCGGCCGGACCTGGTCTTCGACGTCACGACCGGTCCGTCGGTGGTCGACGACCCCGACACCTCGGTGAACGAGTCCTCGCTGGTGGTCCGGACGCCGCAGGGACTGCGGTACGGCGGCGACCGGCACGTGGTCTTCAACGGCACCGAGGGCGCGGACCGGCTCTGGTCCGGGGATGGCGACGACACCATCCGCGGAAAGGGTGGCGCCGACTGGCTGGAGGGCGGCGACGGCGACGACACGATCATCGGCGGTGAGGGCGACGACCTTCTCCGCGACCTCGGCGGGGACGACGTGATCCGCGGAGGCCCCGGTGACGACGCCATCTCGACCGGGCAGGGCTTCGGGCTCGACATCGCGCATGGCGGTGCGGGTCAGGACTTCATCATCGGCGGCGCCGACTCGACCGAGACCTTCGCCGGGAGCGGCAACGACTTCGTGATGGCCGGGGACGGCATCGACGCCGTGCTTGGCGACTCGGGCGACGACTGGCTCGAGGGCGGACGGGGTGCGGTCAACACCCTGGAGGGCGACAACGGAGCGCCGTTCCAGGACGACCTCAACACGCCCGGCAACGACGTCCTGATCGGGACGGGCGGCCGGCAGAACTACCTGGGCGAGGGCGGCGACGACATCATGCTCGCCGGCGCCGGGATCCAGCGCAGCAACGGGATGTTCGGGTTCGACTGGTTCACCCAGCAGGGCGACACCCAGCCGGGTGACGCCGATCTGAACATCAGCGTGCTGCTGCCGCCGAGCGTCGAGGAGTTCCGGGACCGCTTCATCGAGACCGAGGCGGTGTCCGGCAGCGTCCTGGACGACGTGATCCGGGGAGACGACCGCACGATGGTCGAGCTGCTCGGGGCCGACGAGCTCTCCGTCGGCTCGCACGAGCTCACGCCGGACGGGGTCGCCCGGATCGACGGGCTGGCCGAGCTGTTCCCCGACCGCCTCCGGCCGGAGGAGGGGCCGGACGCCGACCGGGTGTTCGCCTCCGGCAACATCCTGATCGGCGGCGGTGGGAGCGACGTCCTCGAGGGCCGCGGCGGCGACGACCTGATCGACGGCGACGCCGCCCTGACCGTGGCGGTGCACGCGCGGTACCGCGACGGCACCGAGCGCACGGTCACCCAGCTCGCCGACCTGCGTCAGGACGTCCTGGACGGCCGGCTGGACCCCGGGGAGCTCACGATCGTCCGGCGGATCGTCGACGAGGGAGACCCCGACGACGTCGACACCGCGGTGTTCTCCGGGCGCGCGGAGGAGTACGCCGTCACCACGCACACGGACGGGACGACGACCGTCACGCACCTCGGCGGCCTCGACGGCACCGACACCCTGCGCAACATCGAGAAGCTGGTCTTCGCCGACACGCCGCCGACCGGCGACGTCCCGGCGGCGCCCACGATCACCGGTGTGACCGTCGGGGCACGCAGCGCGAAGGTCTCGTTCACGACCAGGGACGACGGCGGCTCATCGATCACCGGGCTCGAGGTCTGGGTCTACGAGGGCTCGGCGACCACCCCGACGTTCGTCCTGGGCGGCATCGACGCGAGCGCGACGAGCGCGACCGTGACCGAGCTGACTCCGGGCACGCCGTACAGCTTCAAGGTCGTGGCGCGCAACGAGATCGGCGTGAGTCCGCCGTCCTCGCCCTACGGCCCGGTGACACCGACAGGCGCCACCAGCACGCCGACCAGTCCCCCGCCGTCG
>NZ_CAMPGZ010000152.1 GCF_946885725.1 uncultured Nocardioides sp. | reverse complement strand
GCCTTCGACCAGGTGCTGATGGACGTCGCGCTTCACAAGTGCGGCGTGACGTTCGTGCTCGACCGCGCCGGCGTCACCGGTGACGACGGCGCCAGCCACAACGGCATGTGGGACATGTCGGTCTTCCAGGTGGTGCCCGGCCTGCGCATCGCCGCCCCGCGTGACGCCACCCGGCTGCGCGAGGAGCTCCGCGAGGCCGTCGACGTGCAGGACGCCCCGACGCTGGTGCGGTTCCCCAAGGGCCCGCCGAACGACGACGTACCCGCGATCGACCGCGTCGGCGGCTGCGACGTACTCGTGCGCAACGGCGCCAAGGACGTGCTGGTGGTGGGTGTCGGCTCGATGGCGAGCACGTCGGTCGAGGTCGCCGAGCGCCTGGTCGCCCAGGGGCTCGGCGTCACCGTGGTGGACCCGCGCTGGGTCAAGCCCGTCGACCCCGCTCTCGTCGACCTGGCCCGCGAGCACCGGCTCGTCGTGTGCGTCGAGGACAACGGCATCGTCGGCGGCGTCGGCTCGGTGCTCCTGCAGACGCTCAACGAGGAAGGCGTGACCACGCCGGTGCGGCTGTTCGGCATCCCCCAACGCTTCCTCGACCACGCGAAGCGGGCTGCGATCCTCGAGCACAGCGGCCTCACGGCCCAGTCGATCGCGCGTGCGCTGATCGAGCAGCTGGCGGAGCGCACCGACCTGTCCGCACGGGTTGGCTCGCCTAAGTAGAAGTGTGGCAGGGTGCGATGCCATGAGCATGTTCCGCACCAAGTCCGTGGAGCAGTCCATCGCGGACACCGACGAACCCGATCACAAGCTCAAGAAGAACCTCGGCGCTCTCGATCTCGTCGTCTTCGGTGTCGGCGTGATCATCGGGGCCGGAATCTTCGTGCTGACCGGCACCGCCGCCGCGCAGTACTCCGGCCCGGCCATCGCGCTGTCGTTCCTGATCGCCGGTGTCGCCTGCGGCTTCGCGGCGCTCTGCTACGCGGAGTTCGCGTCGACCGTGCCGGTGGCCGGCAGCGCCTACACGTTCTCCTACGCGACGTTCGGTGAGCTGATCGCGTGGATCATCGGCTGGGACCTGGTGCTGGAGTTCACGATCGGGTCGGCCGCCCTGTCCACGAGCTTCTCCGGCTACCTCCAGGAGATCCTCGACGGCACACCGTTCGAGGTGCCCGCGTCGCTCGCTTCGGCCGAGGACGGGCTCTTCAACCTGCCCGCCGTACTCATCGCCCTGGCCGTGATGGTCGTGCTGATCCTCGGCATCAAGCTGTCCAGCCGGATCAACCAGGTCGTGGTGGCGATCAAGGTCGCCGTCGTGCTGCTGGTCATCGTCGCCGGCCTCGGCTACATCGACTCGAGCAACTACTCGCCGTTCATCCCGCCCGCGCGGGGCGCGGCCGAGGGCGCCGGCTCCTTCTCCGAGCAGCCGTTGATCAGCACGATCTTCGGGCTCGAGCCCAGCGTCTTCGGCGTCGCCGGCGTGATCACCGGTGCGGCCGTGGTGTTCTTCGCGTTCATCGGCTTCGACGTCGTCGCCACCACGGCCGAGGAGGCGCGCCGTCCGCAGCGCGACGTACCCATCGGCATCCTCGGCTCGCTGGCCATCGTCACCGTGCTCTACATGGCGGTCTCGCTGGTCGTCACCGGCATGCGCAGCTACAAGGACATCGACCCCAACGACGCCGCCCCGCTGGCGACCGCGTTCGACTCGGTGGGCGTCGAGTGGATGGGCAACGTGGTGGCCGTGGGCGCCTGCATCGGCCTGATCGTCGTGGTGATGATCCTGATGCTCGGCCAGACCCGCGTCGCGTTCGCGATGGCCCGCGACGGCCTGCTCCCGATCGGCCTCGCCAAGGTGCACCCGCGCTTCGGCACACCGTCGCGGATCACGCTGATCACCGGCGTCGCCGTCGCGATCATCGCCGGGTTCGTGCCGCTGAGCACGCTCGCGGAGCTGGTCAACATCGGCACGCTGTTCGCGTTCATCCTGGTCAGCATCGGCGTGCTCATCCTGCGCCGCACCCGCCCCGACCTGCCGCGCTCCTTCCGCACCCCGGCCGCCCCGGTGGTCGCGAGCCTCGCGGTGCTGCTCTGCGTGTACCTGATGCTCAACCTCACCGGTGCCACCTGGATCCGGTTCCTGATCTGGATGGGCCTCGGGTTCATCGTCTACTTCGGCTACAGCCGCCGCAACAGCCGCCTCGGCCAGCGCGTCGCCGCCGGCGAGACCACCAACCGCGGCGCCTGACGACCCTGCCGGGTCTGGCCGGCCGGGCTCAGCTGCCCGGCCGGCCAGGCTTCCGGCGCACGCGGAGGGGCCGTTGCGGTTTGGTCCCCAACCGCAAGAAACGGACAGCAAATCCTGCGGTCTTTGACCAATGGATCGTTCCAGGTCGGGACGACCACTTGGTGCGCCGCCGCGGGTCGCGAGGCGTCAGTTCGTCGCGCGGCGCACGCGGATCGGTCCGCGCGCGGTGTCGAGGTCGACCACCTCGCCGCGCTGGGTCACCTCGACCTGGCCGGCCGCCACCAGACGCCGTACGGCGTCCCGTGCCGGCTCCAGCAGCGGGCGCCAGAGATCAGGATCGTCAGGCGCCCCGGACACCTCTCGGGCGGCCTCACTGGGGCACACCGTCTTGCCGTCGGCGCGCTGCTCCAGCAGCTCGAGCAATGCCGCCTCGAGTCGTTCGCCGGTGTCGGTTGCGTCCTGGGCGCGGCCGCCCGAGTCGTCCATTCGTCGATCGTAGGCAGGTCCTCCACGAGCAATTGCTGGATCGATCCATTGGTCACGCACCGCAGGATCTCGAGTCCGAATGTTGCGGTTGGGGACCAAACCGCAAGGGCGGCAGCCCGGCGCGCCCTCAGACCTCGACGGTCGACATGTCGCCGTACCGGTCACCGACGACCGCGTCCCGCGGGACGGCCTCGTCCAGCCGGGCGAGGTCCTTGTCGGTCAGCTCGACACTCGCCGCGGCGACGTTCTCCTCGAGGTACTTCACCCGCTTGGTGCCTGGGATCGGTACGACGTCGTCGCCCTGGGCGAGCACCCAGGCCAGCGCGAGCTGTCCCGGCGTGACGTCCTTCTCGGCGGCGATCTCCTCGATCCGCGCGACCAGCGCGAGGTTGGCGTCGAGCGCGTCACCCTGGAAGCGCGGGAAGTAGCCGGACGCGCGCGAGTCACCCTGCTCCAGGTCGGCGGTGGACCTGATCCGGCCGGTCAGCAGGCCGCGGCCGAGCGGGGAGTAGGGCACCAGCCCGATCCCGAGCTCGCGCAGCGTCGGCAGGATCTCGTCCTCGATGCCGCGCGTGAAGAGGGAGTACTCCGACTGCAGCGCCGTGAGCGGGTGTACGGCGTGGGCACGGCGGATCGTCTCCGCGGACGCCTCGGACAGGCCGAGGTGGCGCACCTTGCCGGCCCCGACGAGCTCCTTCATCGCGCCGACGGTCTCCTCGACCGGGACGTTCCGGTCGACGCGGTGCTGGTAGTAGAGGTCGATGTGGTCGACGCCGAGCCGCCGCAGCGAAGCGTCGGCGGCCTGGCGGACGTACTCCGGCCGGCCGTTGATGCCGAGCCGCTCGCCGTTCGGGCCACGCTCGTTGCCGAACTTCGTGGCCAGCTGCACCTCGTCGCGGCGCGAGGCGATCGCCCGCCCGACGAGCTGCTCGTTGGTGAACGGGCCGTACATGTCGGCGGTGTCGAGGAACGTCACGCCGAGCTCGAGCGCGCGGTGGATGGTGTCGATCGCGGTCTGCTCGTCGCGACCGCCGTAGAACTCCGACATGCCCATGCAGCCGAGCCCCATGGTGGAGACGGTCAGGGCGGAGGCGCCGGATCCGAGGGTGCGGGTCCCGAGAGGGGTCGTGGTGTCAGTCATGCCTCCACCGTGCCCCTTAGAGCGCGCTCCAAGTCAAGGACGGGTCAAGCCCGACCTTCCGGGCGCCCGACCTGCTCGAGCCGGTCGACGTAGATCCCGATCTTGCGGTCGATCGCGCCGAGGTGCTCCTGGGTCTCGGCGAGCCGCTCCAGCACCCGGCGGCGGTGCTCCCGCAGCAGCTCCAGCCGCTCAGCCTCGTTGCCGTCGCCGGCGCGCACGAGGGCGGCGTACCGGCGTACGTCGCGGATCGGCATGCCTGTCGCGCGGAGCCGCGTGATGAGGTCGATCCAGGTCAGGTCGCGCTCGGTGTAGCGGCGGTGCCCGCTGGGGGAGCGGCCGACCTCGCGGAGCATCAGCCCGTCGCGCTCGTAGTAGCGCAGCGTGTGCGCCGTCAGCCCGGTCAGCTCGGCGGTCTCGGCGATCGAGTAGGTGCGCGGCGGGGTGTCGACGGAGGTCACCCGCCCATCGTCACCCTTCGAGCGCACTCCAAGTCAAGCCGCGACCCGGGTCAGGTCACCGGGTCGCCGACCGCGAGGACGACGCGCTGCGGGTCGACGGCCTCGAACGACGACACGACCGTGCACTCGTCGTCGCTCACGTCGCAGGTCAGTACGTCGCCGGTCGCGCTCTCCTCGGAGAAGTCCGTGAGCCCCAGGACAGTCACGACATCGTCCGCCGACCAGCCGAAGCCCACCGCGTACATGTAGCCCTCGACCGTCGGCGTGACCTTCCGGCCGCTTTCGGTGGAGTAGACCGAGATCGAGTCGTACTCCTCGGCGGTCAGCAACCGGCCGTCAGGGGAGAGGAAGCCGTTGGAGGCCTCGGCCAGCGGGGGAGCGCCCGGGGCGATGCGGTCGTCCACCGCGATACCCCACCCGCGCTCGCTGGACTCCTCGACGATGTACGCGATCCGCCCGCCGGCGACGTCCTCGATCTGGGCTGTGGCGTTCGAGAGGACGGTCTCGTCTCCGCTCGCCACGTCGTACCGGACAAGAGCGCCGTCGTGCCGCCAGTAGGCCGACCCGTCGTCCACGGCGAAGACGTCGGCGCCGCGGTCCGTCGACTCGATGGAGGGTCCGGCGGCGTTGTCGTCCACGCGCGCCACCTCGGACCGGGTACCCGTGTCGTAGACGACGTACTGCGGGTGCCCGTCCTCCGCCGTGTCCACCCACGCCGCGAGGGAGCCCGTGTCGTCGGTGCGGAGCCGCTGGTTCGCGGCTCGGCCCACCCGCTCCGAGTCGGCACCGTCGTAGAGCCACACGCTGCCGTCCGGCGACGTGTAGAGGAGCCCGTCGTCGGTCTGCACCAGCGACGTCACCCGGTGCGGGACGGTGTAGGACTGCGCGCCGACCGCGATCGTGCGGCCGATGGCGTACGCCGGCCCGCGCTCGATCACGGGTGCCTGCGGGACCAGCTCAGCGCCGGGGCCGAACACGGACATGGCCCCGAGCCCGCCGACCGCCACGGTCCCCGCGAAGGCGGCCGCGACCAGGCCGGTGGCCACGCGCCTCCGGCGGAGGCGGCGCCCGCCGACGGCCACGATGGCGTCGAGGTCGAGGTCGGGAGCGCCGAGCGTGTCGGCGCGGTCGTGCATCACGTCGTTCAGAAGGCCGGTCACCGGGTCACCACCAGCGCGTCGAGGGGGAGGGGGCCGGAGGGGTCGCCGAGCTGCGCTCGGAGCGTGCGGAGGGCCGTCGAGACCTGGCTCTTCACAGTGCCCACCGCACAGCCCATGGTGGCGGCGGTCTGCGCCTCGGTGAGGTCCTCGTAGTAGCGGAGCACCACCGCCGCGCGCTGGCGGGGCGGCAGCTGCTGCAGCGCCGCCCACACCCAGGCCCGGGTGTCGCTGTCGTCGTGGGCGTCCCGGTGTACGGCGCCGTCGGGCAGCGTCTCGTGCGGCTTCTCGTGCCACGACCGCTTGCGTCGCCAGGAGATCGCCGTCGTGATGATCACCCTGCGCGTGTAGGCCTCGGCGTTCGCGACCTCGCGCAGCCGCGGCCACGCGACGTACGTCTTGGTCAGCGCCTCCTGCAGCAGGTCCTGCGCGAGAGCGTGCTCGCCGACCATGAGGTACGCCGTGCGGTGCAGGGCCGCGGACCTGGCCGCGACGAACTCCGCGAAGGCCTGCCGTCGTTCCGCGTCTCGCGGCATCGGACCCCCGTCTGTTCGTGCAGGTCCCGTCGACCCGCTTGCACCCTAGACGCGGCGGCGCGCGGAAATGGTTCGGATCTCTGTCGCAAGACCGATGTGTCGCCCCGCGCGCTGACCTACGGTTCCCCCGTGACTCTCGCCGCCGGCCGACGCACCGCACCGGGCGCACTCCCCGTGCGACGCTGGAACGCGCCCCCACGGCTCGACATCGCGATCGCGGCCGCGTTCCTCGTCCTGACCCTCGCCGAGACGGTGTTCAACGACAGCATCGAGAGCCCGCTGCTGCACGTGCTCGTCGGCGGCGGCGCGATGGCGGCGGTGGCCTGGCGGCGGGTGTTCCCGGTCCAGGTGGCCGTGGCCGCCGTGCTGGCGAACATCGTGATCAACCCCGACGCCCAGTTCTCGACCCTGCTCTGCCTGGTCCTGCTCTCCTACACGATCGGCGTCGAGACGATGCCGCCGACGAGCTACGTCGGCCTGCTCGTGATGCTCGTGCCGTTCATGACGGCGATGATCATCGAGGGTCTGGTGCCCAGCGACGTGGCCGCGGCGATGGTGTTCATCGTCGGCCCGTGGGCGGTCGGTACGGCGGTGCGGGAGCGATCGGCCAAGGCGGCCGAGGCGATCGCCCGCGCCGAGCGGCTCGAGCGCGAGCGGGAGCTCGCCGAGGAGCGCGCGGCGGTCGAGGAGCGCACGCGCATCGCCCGCGAGCTGCACGACATCGTGTCCCACTCCATCAGCGTGGTGACCATCCAGACCCAGGCGGTACGCCGCCGGCTCGGCCCGGACCACGCGGCGGAGGCGGCCGACCTCGCGGCCGTGGAGGCGACCGCACGCGAGGCGCTGGCCGAGATGCGCCGGCTGTTCGGCGTGCTGCGCGCCGAGGGCGAGGCGGTCTCGCTCGCCCCGCAGCCCGGCCTCGACCAGCTCCAGCGGCTCGTCGACCAGGCCCGCACCGACTCGCTCGCCGTCGACCTGGTCGTCGAGGGCGACCCGGTCGACCTCCCGCAGGGGGCCGACCTCACGGCGTACCGCATCGCCCAGGAAGGGCTCACCAACGCGATCCGGCACGCGCACCCGACCCACGTCACCGTGCGGATCGGCTACCACCCCGACGCGTTGACCGTGGAGGTCGAGGACGACGGCCAGGGCTTCACCGCCTCCGCCGCCGACGGGCACACCCCCGGGCACGGCCTGCTGGGCGTGCGCGAGCGTGTCGGCCTCTACGACGGCAGCGTCGAGCTGTCGCCCCGTGTCGGTGGGGGCACGCGCCTGCGCGCCCGGCTCCCGCTGAACCTCTCGCCGAACGTCAAGGAGAAGGCATGACCTCGCTGGTGATCGTCGACGACCAGGGCATGGTCCGCGCGGGCTTCCGCTCGTTGCTCGACGGCGAGCCCGGCCTCGAGGTCGTCGGCGAGGCCTCCGACGGCGAGCAGGCCGTCTCCGTCGTACGACGGCTGCAGCCCGACGTGACGCTGATGGACATCCGGATGCCGGTGCTCGACGGTCTCGCGGCGACGCGGCGGATCGTCGAGGAGGGCATCCCCACCAAGGTGCTCGTGCTGACGACGTTCGACCTCGACGAGTACGTCTTCGAGGCGCTGCGTGCCGGCGCCTCCGGCTTCCTGCTCAAGGACGCGCCCGCCGAGGAGCTCGCCGCGGCGGTCCGCACCGTCGCCGCGGGCGACTCGCTGCTCGCCCCGAGCGTGACCCGTCGCGTCATCGACGCGTTCGTGCGCCGTGCCGCGCCGGTCACGCACGGCCCGGACCCGCGGCTCGCGCAGCTCACGCCGCGGGAGCTCGAGGTGCTCGGCCTGCTCGCGCGCGGGCTCTCCAACCTCGACATCGCCGAGCGGCTGTTCGTCTCCGAGGGCACCACCAAGACCCACGTGAGCAACGTGCTGGCCAAGCTCGGCCTGCGCGACCGCGTGCAGGCGGTGATCTTCGCCTACGAGAACGGCGTCGTGGTCGCCGGCGAGCGCACCGCCGCGGATCCGTCGTACGGCTGATCCGCGAATCCTTCGCGCGCCGTACCCGCAAATCTGTCCCGCGCCCGATCCGGTCCAGGCCGCGCGCGACCAGCCTTGGAGTCACCGAGACACCGATCGTCACGACTCCAGGGGAGAGAACCATGACCACGCTTGCCACCGACCACCCCGCGCTCGAGCGCCCGACCGCCCGCGGGGCCGGCACCAGCTCGTCCGCGCTGAAGGCGCGGCGGGCGTTCCTCGTCGCTGCGCCGGTCCTCGCCGGCCTGTTCGCCATCGTCGGCGCGTACGCCGACCCGGGCGCCGGGATCATGGGCGACGGGATGTTCCAGATCTACGCCGACAACCCGGACCCGCTCCAGTTCAAGTCCCTCGGCTTCCACTGGTCCTACGCGTTCTGGATCGCGCCGGCGCTCCTGATCGCGCCGTACGTCCGCGGCCGCGGCGCCTGGCTCGCCAACATCACCGCGTTCGTCGGCTTCGTCGGGATGACCACGCTGCCGGGGATGCTGTTCATCGACTGGTACGACTCCGCGCTGGGTGCGAAGTACGGCGTCGACGCGGTCATCGCGGTGCAGGACACGATGATGAACGAGATGTGGGGCCCGCGGGTCTTCCAGGTCCCCGGTCTCGTCGGGTTCATGCTCTCGCTGCCGCTGGTCGCGCTCACGCTGTGGCGGGCCCGGCTGGTGAAGTGGTGGGCGATCGTGCCCGTCGTCGCCGGCTTCCTCGCGTTCATGCTGAGCAACGTCATGTGGTGGGGCTGCGCGATCACCACGGTCTGCTTCGCGGTTTTCTCGGTGATCCTCGCCAAGGCCACGAAGCCCGAGGGCCGGCAGGCCTGACCCGCGTCCCGATGCACTGAGGGGTCACTACTTCAGCGACACGCCGTCGACGAGGCTGAAGTAGTGACCCCTCGCGCATTGACCCGCGCGGGACAGGCGACCTAGGCGGCGCGGACCTCCAACGGCGCGAGCCGCTCGGCCAGCTCCTCGACGGTGGTGCCGTGCACGTCGCGCACCGTCACCCCGTCAGGGCTGAGGTCGAACGTCGCGAGGTCGGTGTAGACGCGGTCGATGCAGCCGACGCCGGTCAGCGGGTAGGTGCACTCGGGCACCAGCTTGGGCGACCCGTCCTTGCCGAAGAGGCTCATCACGACCCACACGCGCTTCGCGCCGATCGCCAGGTCCATCGCGCCGCCCACCGCGGGGATCGCACCCTCGGCACCCGTGTGCCAGTTGGCGAGGTCGCCGCCGGCCGAGACCTGGTAGGCGCCCAGCACGCAGACATCGAGGTGGCCGCCGCGCATCATCGCGAAGGAGTCAGCGTGGTGGAAGTACGACGCCCCGGGCAGCTCGGTGACCGGCTGCTTGCCGGCGTTGGTCAGGTCGGGGTCGACCTCGTCCCCCTGCGCGGCGGGGCCCATGTTGAGCATGCCGTTCTCGGTGTGGAGCACGACGCCGGAGCCGGCCGGCAGGTGGTCGGCAACCAACGTGGGCTGGCCGATGCCGAGGTTCACGAAGGCGCCGTCGGGGTGCTCGGCGACCATGTCGGCGGCGACGGCCGCGGCGATCTGGTCCTTGCCTCTCGGATTGCTTGTCATGCCGACACCTTCTCGATCTTCTCGGCGGGGACGACCCGGTCGACGTAGATCGCGGGCGTGACGACGGCCTCGGGGTCGAGCTGCCCGACCGGCACCACCCGGTCGACCTGTGCGACAACGGTCGTCGCGGCAGTCGCCATCACCGGCCCGAAGTTGCGGGCGGTCTTGCGGTAGACGAGATTGCCCATCCCGTCGGCGACGTGCGCCTTGATCAGTGCCAGCTCGCCGCGGATCGGCTTCTCCAGGACGTAGGTGCGGCCGTCGATCTCACGGACCTCCTTGCCCTCCGCGAGCGGAGTGCCGACGCCGGTCGGGCTGTAGAACGCACCGATCCCCGCACCGGCTGCGCGCATACGCTCGGCGAGGTTGCCCTGTGGCACCAGCTCGAGCTCGATGCGGCCCTCGCGGTAGAGGCCGTCGAAGACCCAGGAGTCCGCCTGACGCGGGAACGAGCAGACCATCTTGCGGACCCGTCCGGCGGCGAGCAGCGCGGCGAGGCCGGTGTCGCCGTTGCCGGCGTTGTTCGACACCACGGTCAGGTCGGTGGCGCCCTGCCGGATCAGTGCGTCGATGAGCTCCACCGGCATGCCTGCCATACCGAAACCGCCGACGAGGACGGTCGCGCCGTCAGGGGTGTCGGCGACCGCGTCGTCGTAGGACGTGAGGACGCGGGCGCTCAC
>NZ_CAMPGZ010000151.1 GCF_946885725.1 uncultured Nocardioides sp. | reverse complement strand
CTAGCTAGCGGCGTCATGACGGACAGATCCAGGGGTCGTCCGTATCAGGGGATACGCGACGACGTTCCTCTCCTCAGGCTGAGTGGCAGAGGGAGGGACCGACCATGGCGACCACCGTCCGTCACGTCCCCCATCGGTTGCAGCCGACGCTCGGCCGGGCCTTGATGGGGGGCCTCCTGGCACTGGCCGGCCTCATCGCCGTGGTCTCGATCGTCGTCGGTGGCCTGCTTCTCCTGCTCGCCCGCAGCGCGTCACTCGCGTCCTTCTGACACTCGCGGTCGGGTGGTGCAGCTGCCGGGTGGGCGAGCTTGTCGAGACCACCTCTCGAACCGCAAAGGCATTCACAGAAGATGCTTCGCCCGGGCGACCGCCAAGGCGTCACTGCGCCGCCGCACTCCCAGCTTGGAGTAGAGCGAGGAGACGTGCCGCTTGACCGTGTTCTCGCTCAGGTCGAGACTCCTCGCGATGTCGGCGTAGGTCGCGCCTCGGGCGAGCATGTAGAGCACGTCTCGTTCGCGCGGGCTCAGCGGCGGCCCGTCGACGCCGAGGTGCTGGGACTCCTGCTCTGCGGGCGTCGCGACGGACGGGCCGGTGACCGCGAAGATCCCGCCCTCGCGTTCGGCCAGGTGGAGCAGGAGCCACTTCGCCCACACGGTCGTCGTCGACGGCGGCAGGGTGTCGAGCAGACTGACCACGCTGGTGCCCCTGCGCGACCACCCGAGGAACGGCAGTGCGCTGCGTCGGACCTCCATCGCGCTCAAGGCCCTGACCAAGGCCTCCTGAGCCTCCGGTCGGCGGCCGTTCGCGTCGAGCAGCTGGCTGCTGACGACGAGCGCCATCGCGGCGACCGGTGGCTGGGCGCACCTCGCCGAGTCGACCGCTCGGGCACAGAGCTCGATGGCCTTGCCGTCGTCCGCTCTGGCCTCGGCCGCCAGGGCCTCGACGAACGCGGCCTCTCCGAGGGCGCCACACGCGTCGAGCTCCTTGGCGAGCGAGTCGAGCCGGTCCCGGTCGAGTGCGACCACGGCGTGGAGCGCACGCTCGAGCGTCACCAGCACCTGGAGACGTAGCGGGAGGTCGAGGAGCACCGGCTCGGCATCGAGAGCTCGCTCGGCCGCGGCGACGTCGCCGCGGAGGAGATGCACCCGAGCGTCGTGGACGCGCGTCAGCACGCTCGCCACGAGATCGCCTTCATGCAGCGCGTCGATGCCGGGACGTCGAGCCAGCAAGGGACGCATGTCGTCGACGTCGACCCGCGCCTGCACGTGCGCGAAGTGCCGGGCGAGGAGTGCGGATCGATGAGCCCTGCGGGCCTCGACGTACGACAGGTGCGAGGTCAGCTCCAGCGCGACGTGCTCGCGGCCCTGGAGGATCGCCACGATCGCGAGTGCGGAGACGGCCCTGGCGCGCAGAAGGGGGAGTCGGCGGGTCCGGCCATGGTGCGCCGCCCGCGACAGCGAGGTCTCGGCTTCGGGCAGGCGTCCCAGCTGGAGCGCTGCGACTCCGTGCAGGAGCTGCGCCAGCCAGAGGACGGGAACATCCGGTCGCTGGTCCGGGTCGCTGACTCGCACCAGCTCCCTGCCCCGCAGCGCCGCGTCGGAGAGGGAGGCATTGCCGAGCAGCGCCCGCATCAGCTGGACGCACAGGCGCTCGAGGGCGGCCTCCTTCGCCGCCGCGGCGTCGACCGCGACCGGACGGTCCCGGTCGAGCTGCCAGGCCTCGAGCCGCTCGAGCCAGGCTTCGGTCGCGGGTACGTCGTCGGCCAGCCAGAGGTGTGACGCGACGGCCAGCCAGCCACTCGGCCGCGACTCGACCTCGCGCGGGTGGTCGCGGAGCAGACGGTCGATGTCACCGTCCGGGCCGGCGAGCACGAGCAGCAGGCCGTGCCGGGTGAGGACCTGGGAGGCGGCCTCGATGTCGCCGACGGCCACGAGCCTGTGCAGGGCGCCTGGGAGCACGCCCCGTCCGATGTCGAGGTCGACGACGTCCCGCAGCGTCGTCCGGGCGCGCAGCACGTCGCCACCGCCGTCGGTGAGCCGGCGGCGCGCCGTCTCGACCAGCACCGGGTGGAGCAGGTACTCCAGCTCCTGCTCGCGCTCTCGGCTCGCCGACGGCGGAGGTGCCGCCCGCCGGGCCAGCAGGCCGGTCGAGGCCAGCTCCTCCAGCACGCTCCCTGCGTGAGAGACCCGGCTCAGATGGCGGGCCTGGGACGCCGAGACGCGGGTGTCACCGGCCAGGCACAGCAGGACCTGCCGCTGGGGGACCGTCAGGGACGAGTAGAGGTCGCTGGTGAGGTCGCGCGGCACCGCGCTGGATCGCGTGTACCGGCGCGCGGCTGACACGGCGTCGGCACTGGCCCCGACGGCCTGTGCGGCCAGCACCGCCGGGGCGCACCAGCCCCGCGACCAGTCGGCGATGAGCTCGACGACCTCCCGTGAGTCGGTCCTCGGGTCGGTGTGGGAGTGCCGGCGCACGAGCACCGTGAGCTCTTGCTCGTCGAGCCGCAGCAGGTCGCCACGAAGGACCGCCAGGTCGCCCCGGAGCTCGGCCCGCAGGTCGGCGAGCGGGAGGTCCCATCGGCTGAGCAGCACCACCCGGACGCGGTGCGGCCTCTGCAGAGCCTGAGTCGCGAGGTGGTGCAGAGCCTGCCGCGTGAGCGCGTGTGCGTCGTCGACCACGAGCAGGCGAGGAGCGTCACCGGTGTCCAAGCCGGTCAAGGCTCGGTCGAGGTCCTCGATCGTCAGCTCGACCGTGGCGTCCACCCATGACGCCCGGCTCCCGAGATCGACGTGCTGGAACCATCCGGCCACCCCCAGCGTCTTCCCCGCGCCGGGCGGGGCGACGACCTCGGTGAGTGGAGCACGTGCGGTCCGGTCGAGTCGGTCCCACAACCGCTCGCGCGGGACGTAGCCCGGGGGCAGCGGGAAGGGAGATGTCACGGACGATCGACCCTCCTGCCACGCTGCTGCCCCCTCGCCGCCCCGCATCAGCCGGCACCTGAATCATGCAGCGAGCGCTACCGCCGAAACCTCGCATTCGGGTCGAAGCGCGTGGGTCGTTTTCCGAACCACCCGGACTGACTACCGCCCGGTTCGGGTGAGGTCCCCACCCCGATGGAGGCCGCACGCTGACGAGTCGGCCGGCGTGATCGACGTGCCGCCCATGACTTCGGAGCGGGACTGCACAGGAGGGACAGCTCATGGCCTACGAGCAGCCGTACAACGTGACGCAGGTTTCCGATGCCGGCTGGGACTACGACGTACCGCTCTTCGCGGGCCTCATGCTCGGACTGGCAGGGGCCTTCCAGTTCATCGCGGGCATCTCGGCCGTCCTCCGGGACGACATCTACATCGCCACGCCCGGCTACGTGTTCCAGCTCAGCCTGACCACCTGGGGATGGCTCCACCTGATCATGGGACTCGTTGGGCTGGTCGTGGCGATCGCGATCCTGAGCCACCAGGCCTGGGCGATGTTCATCGGCATCCTGATGGCCGTCGGTTCGGCCTTCGTGCACTTCATGACGATGCCGATCCAGCCGCTGTGGTCGATCGTCGTCATCGTCATCGACGGCATCGTGATCTGGTCGCTCGCGAGGACGCTGAACAAGTAGCCACGCACGAGTACGACGGGGCGCGCGGGGCTGGGCCACGCGCCGGGTCCCGCTGCCCCCGCTGCCCCCTCAGGGCCGTCACCTCGTGGCCGGCGGGGGCAGGGGGCCGCCCACGACCCCCGTGTCGTGGGCGTGCTCGTGCTCCGTGCGGAGCAACAGCGCCGCGACGACGGTGAGGAAGCCGTAGCAGATCAGCCACACGCAGGCGATCAGGGCGAGAAGCGCCAAGGAGACGTCCGGGTTCGCGACGAGAAGCACGCCGAACACGAACGTGAGGGCGCCGCGAAGGACGTGCCACCAGCGTCGGCGAGCGCGGCCGGACAGGAGGGCATCGAGCATGTCGGCCGCGCCCGTGACCATGACGCAGATGCCCACGGTCAACGCGACGAACGTCAGCGTCTGCCGCGGGCTGAACAGGAGCAGGGCGCCGACGACCAACGCCACCGCGCCGGAGATCGCCAGCAGCCAGCGTCCGGCCTTCTCACCGGACGACGAGAGCGCCATCCCGATCTGGGCGATGCCCGAGACGACCAGCTGGAGGCCCAGCAGGATCGCGAGGACCTTGGCGGTCTCACGCGGCCAGACCGCCAGGGTCACGCCCAGGAGGAACGTGACCACGCCGACGCCGAGCACGAGAGCCCAGCTCCGCGCCAGGGCGTCTCGAGCCGACCGGGATGCCGCCGTTGCCTCGTCAGAGACCATGTCGTGCTCCGTCGTCCGTTGTCGTGCCGTGAGGCGCCTCAGGCCGGTGCCGGCGCGGCCTGCTCGAGGGCGTCGAGCGCCTCCATCACCACCGTGGCGGGGATCCGCCCACTGGCGATGACGTCACCACCGGAGGCGCGCGCGGCACCGACGAACGGGACGGCCCAGCTGTTCTCGTAGACCACGAGCGCGGCGACCGTGCCAGGATCCATCGCGTCCGCCGCCTCACGCATGTCCTCGTCGCCCAGCAGTCCTGAGCTCGCGCCGGCGAAGTACTGGAAGTCCCTCGCGACGGGCGAGTCGCGGAGCTCGACGGCCTCGACCGCGCCCGACTCCGACTTGCTGATGACGAGCAGGTCGTAGATCCGGATGATCCCGTCCTCGACGAGCTCGATCAGGCGGGGTGCCACCTGTCCGGTGAGCTTGTCCATCGGGAACTGGATGAGCACGTAGTCGACAGGCCCGTGCACGTCCGGGACGTGGCTGCTGGCTTGCTCTGCCATGAGGTCTCCTCTCACGGGAATGGTCGACTGCCACGTCGCGGCAGCCGCGTGGTCGTGACCGACGATGCTCGGCCTCTGGCGCCGTCGCTTCACCCGTCCTGGATGAGCCGTCGGCCCGGTCGCGCGGGCAGGTCGCCGACGCCCGCGGTCTCCTCCGGGCCACCCCGGGCGAGGAGGCGGCTGACGAAGCGTCCGAGCACAGTGGCGACGATCAGGACGCCACCGAACATCACCAGCCACGACGCCAGGGCGAAGACGATGCCGAGTGGCCCGAACTGCTCGAGGTTGGCGCGGGCGAAGACCGGCATGAAGAGGTGGGAGGCCCGGCTGAGCAGCACCAGGAGCGCCCCCGTGGCGAAGCCCCCCGGCAGCAGCTCACGCCACCCCACGCGGCCGCCGAGGAGCAGGTAGGCCGTCCACCACCAGATCACGGTCGTGGCCACGAGCTGGAGGGTGAGGCTCGCGAGGGGGGCTCCCGCAGACCAGCGAACCGCGCCGGCCACGCCCTGCAACAGGAGGATCCAGACGATCAGCCAGATGAGGCTGCCTCGCAGGGCCCGCACGCCACTGAACGTGGGCAGGTCCCAGACCCGGGCGTACATCCGCTGCAGCGCTCTCGAGAAGCTCGTGCCGGACACGATCGCGACCACGACGCTGAGCGCGCTGGTGTCGGGTGTCGCTCCGCTGAGTCCCCTCGCCAGCACGTCGAGCTCCGACTCCGAGACCCCGGTGACCTGGTGCACCTGCGCCACGTCGATCGTCCCGACGCCGGCTGCGGCATGGAGCAGCATGAGCAGCGGGATCACGGCCAGCAGGGCCTGTGCTCCGAGGGCCAGCGACCGGTCGACCAGCTCGACCCGGGTGAGCTCGGACCACACGTCGATGACCGGCTGCAGCCACTTCGTCAGCCGCGGATGCTCCTCGTGCTGGCGGTGCCACCAGGCGGTCAGCCGCGTGGCGATCGGGGTGCTCATCGGTCTCCGGCCGGGACCGGCGGCCGCGCGAGGTGCGTGCCGGTCCCGCTCCTCATTCGTCCGGGATGTTGAGCAGCACCAGGATGTCGATGCCCATGGACACCAGCAGGTCCATGACGCCGAGCATCTCCTGCTGGTCGGCGACCTGGCCGATCAAGGTCGTGGACGGCCCATGGCGTCGCGCGACCATCCGTGGGAAGGCGCCCGCGAGCTCGTCGGAGAGCGCCGCATCGACCTGAATCAGCACGCTCGCCATGTGTGCAGTCCCTTCGTCGTCGCCGCGTGCCCGGAAGGTACGGCGCCCGCAACCGCAGGGACTCACCGAATCCGGGTGGCCAGAGCGGCCTTCGCACGGCCTGGACCCCGCCACCGCCGTTCACCGGGATCGGGGGAGGTGTCCACCGGTGCGCGCCCGGACTGTCGAGGCACCAGGGCATCGGCCATGTCAGGGCACCACCGAAGGAGCTCGTCCATGCCTCAGTCGACCCTCACCGTCTGGAAGTTCGACACCCCCGACGGCGCCCGCAACGCGGTGAAGGCCGTGGAGGACCTGCAGCGCGAGAACCTCCTGGTCGTCCTGGACTACGCCACCGTGTCCTGGGAGCGAGGCAAGAAGCGGCCGACGACCAAGCAGGGCACTCCGGCGACCTCCACCGCCGCAGTCGGAGGTGCCTTCTGGGGCATGCTCTTCGGCCTGATCTTCTTCGTCCCGCTGCTGGGAGCCGCGGTGGGCGCCGCGGCCGGGGCCTTCGCCGGGTCCATGGCCGACATCGGCATCGACGACCACTTCATCAACAAGGTCCGCGACAAGGTCACCCCGGGTACGTCGGCGCTCTTCATCCTCACGTCCGACGCCGTCCTCGACCGGGTCGAGAGCGTCTTCGCCGCCCAGGCGCCGGCCGAGCTCATCTACACCAACCTGTCCGAGGAGCAGGAGGCCGCGCTGCGGCTGGTGTTCGAGGAAGGTTGACCTCGGGTCGCGCCCGGCTCGCCGTGGGCCTCTCGCCACGTGCCCTCAGCACCCGTGACCCGAATCGGGTGAAGTCACCCGACGAGGGTGAGCGCACGCTGGTCAGGACGCTCCGACTGTCCCCCGGTCCGCGCGAATGGCATGCCGTGCTCCGTCGTCCGCCGACATGTGGTCGATACGTTGCGTCCGACTCGGGAGGCAGCCGCACCCGACCGAGCGGAGGCCCAGATGGCGAAGACCGGAGACTCGATCGTGGACGCCGCCGACGTCCGACGTCGCGCGCGCGAGGTCCTGGCCAGAGGAACGCTCGGCGGTCGCCGCAGCATTCCGTGGCAGCGCAGCGGCACCATGCCGGTCCCGCCGCGCCGCTACGTACCCCGGGACCGGCTCTGGGACCGGCTCGACGAGGTCACTCGACTGGGCGTGACCGTGGTGACCGGCCCCACCGGCGCCGGCAAGACCCTGGGCATCGCCGGCTGGGTGCGCGACCGCGGACACCACCTCGACGGTGCGGTCTGGCTGCAGGCCGACGCTGACCTCACGCCCTCGCGACTCGAGGCCGTTCTGGACCGCGCGGCGCAGGGGGTCGGTCCCGGGCCGTCCGCGAGAAGGCTGCCGCGGCTGGTCGTGATCGACGGAGCCGACGAGCTGCCCTCGGCGAGCGTGCGGCTGGTGGACAAGCGCCTGCTGCACCAACCGACGTCGATGCGCCTGCTCCTCGTCAGCCGGAAGGACATCCCGCTCACCCGGATCGTTCCGGAGCTGCTGGGCTTCCTCACGGTGATCCGTGGCGACCTGCTCCGGATGTCCGACGCGGAGGCGACGGCGCTCGTGGCGGCACATCTGCGGGACCCCGACCCCGAGGTCGTGCGGGAGATCGTCGCTCTCGGGCAGGGCTGGAGCGCCGTCCTGGTCCTGGCAGCCCGGGCGTTCAGCTCGTCCGCCCAGCCCGCGGCGGTACGTCGGCTGGCGGAGGGCGCCGTCCCGGTCGCCGACCAAGTGGCCAGCGAGGTCTTCTCGGCGCTGACGAGCCCGCAGCGGCACCTGCTGCTCTGCGTCAGCGACGAGCAGCCCTTCACCGCCCGGCTGGCCGCGCACCTGTCCCACGACCCCAACGCCGCGGACGTCCTGAACGAGCTGGAGTTGACGGGCCTACTGGTGACCCGCGTCCCGGCGGCCACGTCGCACCTCGTCCACGGGGAGTTCCCGAGCGAGTACGGCGCCGGTGCGGCCGAGGACCGGTTCGTCGTGCACCCGTTGATGCGAGAGGTCGTGCGGCGTCGTCTCGCGACGCAGAGCGTCGACGTCGTACGAGCGACCGCGGCGGTGACGCGCGCGGTCAGGCTCGACCGCGCCGGGGGATACGCGCCGGAGGCCCTGCGCAGGCTGTTGCGGCTCTACGCGCACGATGAGGCAGCCACTTTCCTCGCTCGCGACGGCGTCCGCATGCTGCTGGACCCACGGCACGGCGAGGACATCGCCGCCGTCGCGCGCACCCATCCCGAGGTGGTGGACGCGCATCCGGCGACCTGGTTCGTGGTCGCCCTGGCGCACTGGCTCTCGGACGACGCGGACGCACTCCGGCGCTGGACGGAGCGCATCGTGTCCGGTGGCGACCGGGGCCTGGTCCAGACGGCCTGCGTGCACCTCTGGCGCGCCGAGCTCGGCCTCGAGCCCGTCTCGCCGGCGGTCGAACAGGCTCGTCGAGTCGTGGCCGAGTCTGGCGAGGAGCCGGAGCTCACGGATGACGCCGCCGCCGACGCCTCGGCACTGCCCGTCCTTTTCGTGGAGCTCGCCGCAGCGCTGGTCTGGCTGGGTGAGCTGGACGAGGCCCGGGCGTGCCTCGCGTCCGCCCTGTCCCTGTGCCGGACTCATGGGCTCACGTCCCTGGCGGCCATCGCCATGAGCCACCTGGCGCTGGCCGAGTTCATGGCCGGCCACGACCGCGCCGCTGCCGGGCTGGCCACCGAGGCCTTCGGCATCCTGGGTGAGGAGGACGCGGCGCGCCCTCAGTTCGCGGCGTCGAGGGCAGGGCTGGCGCTCTTCCTCGGTGGCACGGTGGCGGTGCCGTGGAAAGAGGTGCCGGTGTCCCCGCCGTTCGGCGAGGCGGCCCGGCACATCCGCGGCGGTGACCTGACCGTGCGCCACTGGTCGCGCGTTCGCGACGCCTTGCTGGCCGCGTGGTCGGGGTCGATGGCCGCCGCGCGCAGCGTCATCGATGCGCCGGTCGACGACCCGCGGCTGCGCGACGAGGCTCTCCCGCAGCACCTGAGGCTCGGGCTGCTGGTCGGTCGGGCGCTGCTGGCGGCGATGTCCGCCGACCCGGACGCGCTACGGGCTGCTGGGGCCGACCTCTCGGAACTGGGCGCTGTCGGTGAGGAGCGCTTCGTCGCCGGGCTCCGGGCGGACTGCCAGGGCGACCGTACGGCGGCGCTCGACGCGTTCAGTGAGGCCGGCCGCGAGGCAACCTGTCTGCAGCCTCCGGTCCGGGCCATGGCCCTGGCCTGCTCGGCGCAGCTGCTCGACGCCCTCGGCGACGCCGACGGCGCGCTCGACCGGCTGAGCGAGGCCGCGGCGATGACCGAGCTGCGGCGCAACGGCGTCCCGTTCCTCGGCTGGTCGCGTCTGGGCACTCCGGTGGAGTGGCTGCTCCGCCGTCTCGACGCGCGGGGCGACACCGCCTGGACGCATGAGCTCGCCGAGCTGACGGCCGGCCACGCCGACGTCATCTCCAGCCTGGAGTTCTCGACGCCGCTCCGGCACGAGCAGCGCGAGCCGCAGCACACCCTCGTCGGCCCGGTGCTCAGTCCGCGCGAACGCGAGGTTCTGGGCGAGCTGGCCCGCGGCGCGACGTACGCCGACATCGCCGCCACGTTGTTCGTCTCCGCGAACACCGTGAAGACGCACGTCTCCAGCCTCTACACCAAGCTCGGCGTCTCCCGGCGCAGCGACGCCCTGACCATCGCGAGGTCGCACCACATCCTGTGAAGGCCCCTACGAGGACCCTGCCCGTCAGTCCAGGGTGAGCAGGCGGAGCGCGCGTGTGGCGCGTCGCAGGTAGCGGGTCACGATCTCCCGCTCCTCGTCGCTGAGGCCGGCGTCGAGCTCCTCGAGCTCGCGGAACATCGGCAGCAGGTGGGTGAGCACCTCGCGCCGGCCGGAGTCGGTCAGCTCGACGACGGTGCGGCGTCTGTCCGTCGGGTGCGGGGTACGGCGTACGTGGCCGCGCTCGACGAGCCGGTCGACGATCGTCGTCGAGGCGGCCGTCGTCACGCCCAGCCGCCGCCCCAGGTCGGCGGGGCCCAGGGGAGAGGTGAACAGGTGCTCGAGCGCGACGAGCTCCGAGTGGCTCATGCCGGCGCGGCGGGCGAGCGCGGGACGCGCGGCGCTCGCGGCGCCGGTCAGGTCGCGAAGCGCCTGGAGGCTCTCGGACGCACCCCAGTCGTCGTGGTAGTCGTCCACGTCGCCGCTGAGCCGACGCCGGTCTTGGGTCACCTCTGTACCTTCTCTGATTGCTAACTGATCTAACAACTTACGTCAGGGGTGGAGGGGCGGATGTCGGTACGCCATGAGGGTCGGGGACCGGCGGCTGGGTCAGCCGGGGTGGCCGGGGTGATCGCCGG
>NZ_CAMPGZ010000150.1 GCF_946885725.1 uncultured Nocardioides sp. | reverse complement strand
CGACCGCCCGGCTGATCCGCGGCTGGAGGATCACCAGCACGCAGCCGAGCGCGATGAGCACGGGCACGACGCCGGCGAAGACCTCCTCGGGCAGGAGCAGCAGCGCGGCCGCGCCGCCGAAGCTGCCGAGGATCGAGGCGCTGCCCAGACGGATCAGCCGCTGCTTCTGACCGGCGAGCTCGCGGCGGTAGCCGAACGCTCCCGCTGCGGCACCCGGCACCAGGCCGACGTTGTTGGACACGTTGGCCAGGACCGGCGGCATCCCCAGCGCGAGAAGGGTCGGGAACGTGATCAACGTTCCCGACCCCACCACGGCGTTGATGGTGCCGGCCGCGGTGCCGGCGAGCAGCACCGCGACGATCTCGAGGAATGTCACTGGGCGGGCGGCTCCCCCGGGTCACCGCTCGGCTCGGCCGGGGCTGCGGTGCCCTGCCCCGGGTCCTGTCCGTTCGCGGGTGAGCCCGTCACCTGGGTGGAGGCCTCGGCCGCGGCGATGGCTGCGGCGACCTCGTCGTGCGCCTGGTCGAGCGCCTGCTGGTTCTCGCGCTCGATCTTGCCCACGTCGGGCGTCGAGGAGCCCATGTCGACCCGCTTGCGCGGCCCGTCGACCTCGTCGGGGATGCCCCGGAGGCTGTTCATCGTGGAGCCGAGGCCCTCGAGCGCCTTGCCGATCTCGCTCGGGACGATCCACACCTTGTTGGCGTCGCCCTTCGCGATCTCCGGCATCATCTGGAGGTACTGGTAGGCCAGCAGCGACTGGTCCGGGCGGCCGTCGTGGATCGCCTGGAACACCGTCTGGATGGCCTGGCCCTCACCCTGCGCCCGCAGGATCGCGGACTCCCGCTCGGCCTGCGCGCGGAGGATCTGCGACTCGCGCTCCCCCTCGGCGTTGAGGATCGCGGACTGCTTGTTGCCCTCCGCGGTGAGGATCGCGGACTGCCGCTGGCCCTCCGCGGTGAGGATCAGCGCGCGCTTGTCGCGGTCGGCGCGCATCTGCTTCTCCATCGCGTCCTTGATGGACGGCGGCGGGTCGATGCCCTTGATCTCCACGCGGTTGACGCGGATGCCCCACTTGCCGGTGGCCTCGTCGAGCACGCCGCGCAGCCCGCTGTTGATCTCCTCGCGGCTGGTCAGGGTCTGCTCGAGGTCCATGCCGCCGACGATGTTGCGCAGCGTGGTCATCGTGAGCTGCTCGACCGCCTGGATGTAGTTGGCGATCTCGTACGTCGCAGCGATCGGGTCGGTCACCTGGAAGTAGATGACGGTGTCGATCGACACCACCAGGTTGTCCTCGGTGATGACGGGCTGCGGCGGGAACGACACGACCTGCTCGCGCAGGTCGATCATGTAGCGCACCTTGTCCACGAACGGCAGCACCACGTTGAGGCCGGCAGGCAGCGTGGTCTTGTACTTGCCGAACCGCTCCACGATTCCCGCGCGCGCCTGCGGAACGATCCGGATGGTCTTGCTCAGGCCTGCGATGACGAACACCGCGAGCAGCGCGAAGAGCACCAGACCGATCGGAAAGCCTTCCACGGCTGTCCCCTCTCAGTTGTTCCCGTCGGACTCGATCTCGGGCACGGGATGCACGTAGGCAGTCGCGCCCTTGATCTGGAAGACGTCCACCCTGGCGCCTTCGTGGATGGTCACGGTCTCGTCGTACGGACGAGCCGTCCACAACTCGCCGTTGATCCGGATCTGCCCGCCGTCGGCGGTGATCTCGGAGACGGCGACGCCCTGGCGACCGACCAGGGCGTCGTGACCGAGCGTGAGCTCGGGTCCGGCGTGGAGTCTCTTGACGATGCTCGGCCGCACGAACAGCAGCATGGCGGTGGCCGCGCCGATCGCGGCGAGAATCTGGGCGGCGACCGGCAGGCCGATCACCGCCAGGATGGCGCCGACGCCTGCGCCGACGGCGAGCATGAGCAGCACAAGGTCGAGGCTGAGCAGCTCGGCGAGACCCAGGAGAATCGCGAGAGCTGTCCAGGTCTCCCACGCGTGATCCCTGAACCACTCCATGTCCGCAGCCTATCCGGGCGTACCCGGCACCCGGTGCCGCAGCCGACGGCGCGCCGACCAGCGATCGTCGTTGTGCTCCAACAGGATCGGCATGCCGAACGTCTCGGAGACGTTCTCCTCGGTCATGACGTACTCCAGCGGCCCCGACGCGACGACGCGACCGCCGCGCAGCATCAGCGCGTGCGTGAACCCCGGCGGGATCTCCTCGACGTGGTGCGACACGAGAACCGTGGCCGGCGACATCTCGTCCATCGCCAGCACCGAGAGCGTGGAGACGAGGTCCTCGCGCCCGCCGAGGTCGAGCCCCGCCGCCGGCTCGTCGAGCAGCAGCAGCTCCGGGTCCGTCATCAGCGACCGGGCGATCTGCACCCGCTTCCGCTCGCCCTCGCTCAGCGTCCCGAACGTCCGGTCCTTCAGGTGCGCGACGCCCATCTCGGTGAGCAGGTCGTCGGCACGCGCGTGGTCGAGCTCGTCGTAGTGCTCGCGCCACCGCCCGATCACGGCGTACGACGCCGACACCACCACGTCGTGCACCCGCTCGTCGCGCGGGATCCGCTCCGCCAGCGCCGCACTGGTCAGCCCGATCCGCGGCCGCAGCTCGAACACGTCGACCGTCCCGAGCACCTCCCCGAGGATCCCCACCACCCCCTCCGTCGGGTGGATCTGCGCCGACACCACCTGCAACAAGGTGGTCTTGCCGGCGCCGTTGGGCCCCAGAATGACCCAGCGCTCGTCCTCCTCGACCGTCCAGTCGATGCCCTCGATCAGCGTGGCCTGACCGCGCCGAACCGTGACGTCGGCGAGCTCGAGAACGGGCTCCATGTCTCCCTCGGGTGCTTGGGCGGATCGCGGGCACCAACCTACGACACCGCCTCGGTGGTGGGCGGTGCCGACTGTCGGTTTACCACCGGCTGCTGGGATCCCGTCGCAACCGGGCCGAAACTTCACGTGGGAGGTGCCAGGAACGCGTGGGGTGTTCTGTGGATATCAGGCTCCGAGCGGGTACTGCATCGCGTCGCAGAGCTCGGCGATGAGTCGAGCCGGACGTTCCAGGTCCGCCCAGGTCGCCCTGACGCAGCGCCAGCCGGTGAGCCGGCAGATGAGGCGCTCGCGGTCGCGCTCCCGGATCACGACGTCGCTCGCGCGCTCGCCCGGCTTCAGCAGCGACTCGTACTTCACCCGCCCGTCGAACTCGAGGAACACGCCGAGCTCGGGCCATGCGAAGTCGACGCGTGCCACCACACGTCCGGTTTCGTCGCGCACCTCGTACTGCGGAATCGGCTTCGGAAGGCCGGCCTGGAAGCAGACCCAGGCGATCCTCGACTCCCCCACGCTCTCGGGTCGCGGATCGGCGAGGCGCAGGACGATCTCGGCGCCCCTACTGTGCTGCCAGTTCTCCATGCCGACGTACTCGTCCTCGAGCTCCCGACGCGTCGTGTAGCCGTGATGGAGCAGATGGTTGGCGAGACAGAGGCCGGCCTCGGCCGAGACGCAGGTCAGGCTCTCGAGCACCGCCCGGGCGGGTGCGCTCACCAGCCGGCTCTCCACGATCACGACAGACGCGGCGTCGATATGCGCCTCGTGTTGGACGACGTCGACCGCGCGTCGGCCCGACCGTCCGTCGGTGCGGGTGACGTGGATGCGGCTCAGGTCGATGCCCCACATCGGTGCGCCGTACTCGGCCGCGGCCGACACGTGCGAGAGCACGCACCCGGTGTTCGCAGCCCTCACGACGGCTCGCCCTCGTACGACGAACTGGCCGACCCGGTCGAGCAGCTTCCAGTCCCGCGTCGCGACGTACGCACCGTGCCGGATGCGCGTGAGCTCGCCGGCCTGGACGTGCCGACGGATCAGCCGGTCGTCCCAGCCCAGCGCCAGGAGGTCGCGGCGCAGCAGGATCGGCGTGCAGCGAGGGTCGTCCGGGGACCGGCGAGGTGGCAGCTTCATGCAGCCGAGGATCGGCCCAAAAGCACCAGCGGCGTCGGGCCAATCTGCCGACCTGTGGACGGTCGCGGTTGTCCACAGGACCGCCCACGCGTTCCTGGCGGATCCCACGTGATGCTTCGGCCCGGATGCGCCGGGTTACCACCATCTGCTGGGATCCCGACGGCCCGCTACCCTCCACAGACGTGACTGCCTCGCTACCCGTGTCCGCGCGGTTCGCGCTGTGGTTCACGGCGTTCGCGGGCGGGCGGGCGTCGCTGGACGAGGCGCGGGACCGGATCGTCGAGGACGACGCGGCGCACGACGTGGTGGGGCTGCCGGACCAGGACGGTCCCGTTCCGCTCATCCTCGGGCTCGGGCTGCTCCGGACCGAGGGCGCGAGGGCGGCGGCGCTGGCGCTCCCGGTCGCCGGTGACCCACTCGGACTGGCGGGGCCGGCGGAGTTCAACAGCGAGGTGCTGGAGTACGGCGAGGGCGTGGTGCTCGACGGGTGCGACCTCGGGCTGGTGCCGCACCGGGCCGGCGCCGGGGTCCAGTGGCTCGCCATGCCGGCGGCCGCGCACCGGCAGCTCCCGGATCCCTCTGAGGCCGAAGCCCAGCTGCGCCGCAGCCTGCTCGGCACCACCGAGGCACTCGCCGGCCTCGACGTCGCGCGCTGGCGGCCGGAGGTGGCCGACGAGCTGATGGCGCTGCGCAAGCACGCCGACCTGGTGCTCCCCCAGGCCATGGCGCCACGCGCCGTACGCCTCGCCGGCCTCGCCGCCCGCTGCCGACTGATCGTCGAGATCGCCCTCGAGGACGACGGCGGCGCGGTCACCGCGAGCGAGATCGACGCCCGTCGCGAGGCGCTGCTGCCGCTCGACCACGCTGCGAGACGAGGCCTGGTCGCCGCCTGCGCCTATCCCTTCGAGACATAGGGTGACGCGCGTGGCCGACCACCCCGCGACCCTGCTCATCACGCTGACCGGCAAGGACCGTCCGGGGGTCACCTCCACCCTGTTCTCCACGCTCGCGTCGTACGGCGGAGCCGTGCTCGACATCGAGCAGATCGTGCTGCGGCGGAGGCTCGTGCTCGGCGTGCTGATCACGGCGCCGCGCGACCCCCGGCCGCTGCAGAAGGCGGTCGAGCGCGTCGCCGAGGCGCTCGACATGCACGTCGAGGTCGAGTCCGGCATCGGCGACAACCGCAGCCGCGGCGGCGGGCGCAGCCACGTCACGGTGCTCGGCGCGCCGCTCAAGGCCAAGGCGGTCGCGGCCATCGCCGGCCGGATCGCCGACACCGGCGCCAACATCGACCGGATCGAGCGGATGGCGCGCTACCCGGTCACCGCGATCGAGCTGCACGTGTCCGGCACCGACCCCGACCGGCTCCGGATGCTGCTCGCCGAGGAAGCCGCGAGGCAGAGCGTCGACGTGGCGGTCCAGCCCGCGACGCTGCTCCGCCACGGCATGCGCCTGGTCGTCATGGACGTCGACTCCACCCTGGTCCAGGGCGAGGTCATCGAGATGCTCGCCGAGCGCGCCGGCTGCCTCGACGACGTCGCCCGCGTCACCGAGGCCGCGATGCGCGGCGAGCTCGACTTCGAGCAGTCCCTCCGCGAGCGGGTCGCGCTGCTCGCCGGCCTGGACGCCGAGGCGCTCGACGAGGTCTACGAAGGCATCGTGCTCTCCCCCGGCGCCCGCACGATGGTGCGCACGCTCAAGCGGCTCGGCTACCGGTTCGCGATCGTCTCCGGCGGCTTCACCCAGATCACCGACCGGATCGCGGCCGACCTCGGCATCGACTTCGCCGCCGCCAACGAGCTCGAGGTCGTCGACGGCAAGCTCACCGGCAAGATCGTCGGGCCGGTGCTCGACCGAGCCGGCAAGGCCGACGCATTGCGCCGTTTCGCCGCGCAGGCCCGGGTGTCCACCGCCGCCACGGTCGCGATCGGCGACGGAGCCAACGACCTCGACATGCTGGCCGCCGCCGGGCTCGGCATCGCGTTCAACGCCAAGCCGGTCGTGCAGCAGGCCGCGGACACGTCGGTCAACGTCCCGTACCTCGACGCGATCATGTACCTCCTCGGCATCACCCGCGAGGAGATCGAGGCCGCCGACGCCGAGGCCGGCTTCACCACGCCCGCTCCCCCGGTCTGAACCGGGCCTGAAAGGTCAGTGCGCGTGGAACGCCACCACGCGGCCGGACTCCGGGCCGATCTCCGACCAGGCGACGTGCACGTCGAACACCACCAGCGCGCTCGTCGGGAACCCCCGCAGCATCCCGCTGATCGCGTCCTGGTCGCCCTCGCCGTCGTCCAGGTAGTGGCCGAGGTACGCCGCCGTCGGGTTGTGCCCGATGAACATCACCGTCGACGCGTCCGGGTCGACCTGCTGGATCGTCTCGACGGCGCCGTCGACACCCGCGTGGTACAGACCGTCGTCGACCACCACCTCCGCCTCGGCACCGGAAGCACGCGCGACGTCCGCCCAGGTCTCGCGGGTGCGCGCGGCCGAGGACACCAGCGCGTGCGTGGGCAGCACACCGATTTCAGCGAGGAACCGTCCGGCCCGTGCGGCCTGGGCGTGGCCACGATTTGTGAGGACGCGGGCGTGGTCGGTCGACGCGAATGGCTCAGCCTTCGCGTGCCTCATCACGATGAGTCGCCGTCCACCACTCACGGGCCCCACCCTGCCACCCCGTAGGCTCCGGTGCATGTTGAACGGGGCACAACCGGGACAGCCGTCCCACCAGTCCGGCCCCGGCCGCGGCCCGCTCCTCGCCATCGGTGGCGCCGAGGACAAGCTGGGCAAGCGGTCGGTGCTTTCGGAGTTCGTCCGGCTCGCCGGAGGACCCGACGCGCGCATCGCGGTCGTCCCCACGGCGTCGTCGCTCGGACCCGAGATCGTCGACGTGTACGACGCGCTCTTCCGCAAGATCGGCGCCGCCGACGTGTGGGGTGTGCGGCCCGAGTCGCGCGAGGAGGCCGAAGACCCGGAGCTGGTACGCCGCCTCGAGGAGGCGACCGGAATCTTCATGACCGGCGGCAACCAGCTGAAGCTGTCCGCGATCGTCAACGGCACGTCGTTCGGCGACGCGATCAAGGCCGCCCACGAGCGCGGCATCGTGGTCGGCGGCACGAGCGCCGGTGCGAGCATCCAGTCCTCGCACATGGTCGCGTTCGGCTCCGGCGGGTCCACGCCCAAGCAGCGGATGACCCAGCTCGCCGGCGGCCTCGGCCTGATCCGCGACGTCGTCGTCGACCAGCACTTCAGCCAGCGCAACCGCTACGGCCGCCTGCTCATGCTGGTCGCGCAGAGCCCGCACCTGCTCGGCATCGGCATCGACGAGGACACCGGCGCGCTCGTCACGACCGGCGACGACGGCCACGAGAGGCTCCGGGTCCTCGGCCGCGGGGTCGTCACGATCTTCGACGGCCGCAACGTCGTCTCCAACGCCCACGAGGCCCGTCGCACCGCGCCGCTGCTCGCCTCCGGGGTCGTCCTGCACGTCCTCCCGGCCGGCTCGGTCTTCGACCTGACCGACCGCAGCCTGGTCCGCCAGGACCCCGTCGTCGACCCGAGCGAGGCCGAGGAGCTGGCGGTTGCGGGACGCGACCTGAAGCGATTGGCTCGGGACATCGCCGCCGGCGACGTATCCCCCACGGCGTACCGACGCCGTCGCGCCCGCCAGCAGCACGAAGGAGAAGTCACGCGTGACTGAGCAGCCCCGCACGGCCGGCCGGCCATCCCCCGACCTGAAGATCCTGGAGACCCGGGTCTACCGCGGCGCCAACGTCTGGTCCTACGACAAGGCCATCCACCTGGTCGTCGACCTCGGCTCGCTCGAGGACTTCCCGACCAACGCCCTGCCCGGCTTCACCGACGAGCTGCTCTCGATGCTGCCCGGCCTGCGCGAGCACTCCTGCTCGCGCGGCCGCCGCGGCGGCTTCGTCGAGCGCCTCAACGAGGGCACCTGGCTCGGCCACGTCGCCGAGCACTGCGCGCTCGCGCTGCAGCAGGTCGTCGGCCATGACGTCCGGCGCGGCAAGACGCGACAGGTCAAGGGACAGCGCGGGGTCTACAACATCGTCTACGGGTACGTCGACGAGCAGGTCGGGCTCGCCGCCGCCCGCCTCGCCGTACGCCTGGTCAACCACCTCGTCGAGGCCGACCCGGAGTTCGACTGGGAGAAGGAGCTCGAGACCTTCATCCTGCGTGCCGAGCGCACCGCGTTCGGCCCGTCCACGCAGGCGATCCTCGACGAGGCGATGTCCCGCGACATCCCGTGGATCCGGCTCAACCAGTACTCCCTGGTGCAGCTCGGCCAGGGCGTCCACCAGAAGCGCATCCGCGCGACCATGACGTCGGCGACCAGCGCGATCGCCGTCGACATCGCCTCCGACAAGGACCTCACCACCCGGCTGCTCGGCGCGGCCGGCCTGCCCGTGCCCAAGCAGGAGTCGGTGCGCTCGGTCGAGCAGGCGGTGAACGTCGCGGACCGGATCGGCTACCCCGTGGTGGTCAAGCCGCTCGACGGCAACCACGGCCGCGGCGTGTGCCTCGACCTGCAGGACGCCGACGAGGTGCGGGCCGCGTTCCCGGTCGCCCAGGAGCAGTCCCGGCGCGGCTGGGTGATCGTCGAGTCCTACATCTCCGGGCGCGACTACCGCTGCCTCATCATCGACGGCAAGCTCGCCGCCGTCGCCGAGCGCGTCCCCGCGCACGTCATCGGTGACGGGCAGACGTCCATCGAGCAGCTCATCGAGGACACCAACGCCGACCCCCGCCGGGGCGTCGGGCACGAGAAGGTGCTGACCCGGATCAAGGTCGACGACGCCGCGATCTCCCTGCTCAAGGAGCAGGGCTACGAGCTCGCCGACGTCCCGCCCGCCGGCGAGATGGTCAAGCTGACTCTGACCGGCAACATGTCCACCGGCGGCATCTCCATCGACCGCACGTTCGAGGCGCACCCCGAGAACGTCGAGATCGCCGAGGAGGCCGCCCGCATGGTCGGCCTCGACATCGCCGGCATCGACTTCATCTGCCCCGACATCACCGAGCCGGTCCGCGAGACCGGCGGCGCGATCTGCGAGGTGAACGCCGCGCCCGGCTTCCGCATGCACACCCACCCGACCATCGGCGAGCCGCAGTTCATCTCCAAACCGGTCGTCGACATGCTCTTCCCGCCGGGCGCGCCCAGCCGGATCCCGATCGTCGCCGTCACCGGCACCAACGGCAAGACGACCACCGCCCGGATGATCAGCCACATCTTCAAGGGCCTCGGCCGCAAGGTCGGGATGACCTCGACCGACGGCGTGGTCATCGACGAGCGGCTGGTCATCCGCGCCGACGCGTCGGGCCCCAAGTCCGCCCGGATGGTGCTGCAGAACCCGCGCGTCGACTTCGCCGTCTTCGAGGTCGCCCGCGGCGGCATCCTGCGCGAGGGCCTCGGCTACGAGCGCAACGACGTCGCGGTCGTGCTCAACGTCCAGCCCGACCACCTCGGGCTGCGCGGCATCGACACCGTCGAGCAGCTCGCCGACGTCAAGGCCGTCCTCGTCGAGGCGGTGCCGCGCGACGGCCACGCCGTACTCAACGCCGACGACCCACTCGTCCGCGAGATGCGCCGCCGCTGTTCCGGGCAGGTGGTCTGGTTCTCGATGGCCGAGCCCGGCAGCGAGGCGCGCGAGATGATCGACGCGCACTGCCGCCGCGGCGGCAAGGCGCTCGTCCTCGAGCCGAGCGAGCGCGGCGAGATGATCGTGGTGAAGCACGGCCGGCGCGAGATGCAGCTGGCATGGACGCACCTGCTGCCGGCGACGTTCAACGGCAAGGCCCGGATGAACGTGCAGAACGCCCTCGCCGCCGCCGCCGCGGCGTTCGCCGCGGGTGCTCCCCTGCACGACATCCGGCAGGGCCTGCGGACGTTCTCCACGAACTACTACCTCTCTCCCGGGCGCCTCAACGAGGTCGAGGTCAGCGGCCGCCACGTCATCGTCGACTACTGCCACAACGCGCCCGGCATGCGGATGCTCGGCGACTTCGTGGACCGCGTCGGCGAGAGCCTGGCGTCGACCAGCGAGCTCGGCAAGGTGTCCCGGATCGGCGTCATCGCCACCGCCGGCGACCGCCGCGACGACGACATGCGCGAGCTCGGCGCGATCGCCGCCCAGCACTTCGACGTGCTGGTGATCCGCGAGGACGTCGCGCTGCGCGGCCGCGAGCGCGGCGGCGTCGCCGCGCTGGTCGCCGAGGGCGTCCGATCGGCCATGGCCGACGGCGCCCGGTGCCGCCAGCTCGAGATCATCCACGACGAGATCGACGCCGTCCGGCACGCGATGTCGCGGTCCAACGCCGGCGACCTGGTCGTGGTGTGCGTCGACAAGCACCCGCTGGTGATGGCCGAGCTGGAGAACTGGTCCAAGAAGGCGCAGGCCGGCTCCGGCACGCCCGACGACCCGGTCGGCGACCCGGACTTCACGCCCGCGACGCCGGCCAACCAGCCGGGCTAGCCGCGCGCGGCCAGGACCTTGGCCCGCAACGTCTCCGGGGTGTCGACGGTGAACCCCTTCTCGGCGAGCCAGTCGTAGACGCCC
>NZ_CAMPGZ010000149.1 GCF_946885725.1 uncultured Nocardioides sp. | reverse complement strand
GGTCGGTGGTGCCGAAGACGGCCTCGCCGATGCCCTGAGTGAGGACCTGGGTGCCGGCGCCGAGGCCGAGGGCGTAGGCGCGGATCATCCAGGCGCGGTGGCGGCGGACGTCGCGGCGGCGGATCGCCACGAAGCCGAGGACGACGGCGGCGCCCATGGTCGAGGAGACGACGATCCGGACGGTCCAGAGCACCGGGCCGCCGGGGGCGTCGGCGTAGAAGAGCGTCATCCAGAGGCCGGAGCCGGCGACCAGCAGGCCGGCCACCGCCAGCACGCGGCCGGCGCGGCGGTGCCAGGTGCGGTGCCGGTTGCGGAAGCGCCGCGGGAACTGGAAGGCGCCGACCAGCGCGTAGACGGCGGCGGCCAGCACGTGCACCGCCACGGGCAGGGGAGAGACGGCGACCCGCGGGTTCTCGGGCATCAGCGCCGGGCCGCCGGCCACCTCGACCAGCCGCAGCGTGCCGGCGACCAGCGGGACGACCGACAGCGCGATCAGCGCGGGTGGGACCAGCCGGCCCGTGCGGGGCTCGGTCCGCACGGCCGGCGAAGGCCGCAGGGTCGGCGTGGTCATCGCGCGACTGCCGGGGCGGGAGCCGGCTCGGTCGAGGGGCGCTCGGAGAAACCGGCGACGCGGAACAAGGAGATCCCGAGCGCGACCATCGCGATGCCGTTCGGGAACGCGAGCAGCCGGTAGAACGCGTCCGGCATCATCGACAGCGCCGCGCTGACAAGACCGCCGACGGCCAGCAGCAGCGTCGCCCAGCGGGTGAGCACGCGGGCGCGGAACAGCGCGATGCCGAAGACGAGGCCGCCGAGCAGGTACGCCGCACCCTGGAGCTGGAACACCGTGCCGAGCGTGCCGATGTCGCCCTCGGCGGTGCCGCCGGTCGCCACGGCGAGCACGTCGCCGACGTACGCCGGGTCGGAGCCGGCGATGCTCGGGAGGACGAACGCGGAGACCGCCGTGGTGAACAGGATCGACAGGTAGCCGAGGCTGATCACGGCGTAACCGACCAGCCCTAGGACGCCGTTGCGGCGGACCTGGCTGAGGTACATCCCGGCGAACCCGACGAGCGCGAGGACCACCATGACGAGCTTGGCGACGTTGCGGACCAACACCTCGGTGGTGGTGATGCTGTCGACGTCGAGGTGCGGGTGGCCGACCTGGACGCCGATGAAGACGAGCCCGGCTGCTGCCGCGGCGACGCCGGTGGTGCGGGTCAGGGTGGTGGGGGTGACGCTCATGTCCGGGTCCTCTCCGGTCGCGTCCCGGCGGGTCGCCGGGGGATGACCGGAACGTAGGCCGGAGCGCGGGTACGCCGCGTCACCACATGATGTGGTCCGGCGGGGTGACCAGAAGTGAGTCAGATCAGGCCGAGCTCCCGGCCGCGCCGCACCGCCGCCGCGCGGGTGCTGACGTCGAGCTTGGTGAAGATCCGCTTGGTGTGCGTGCGCAGCGTGTTCAGCGAGATGAACAGGTCCTGGGCGAGCTCGGGACCGGTGCGCTCGCCGGCGAGGTGCCGCAGCACCTCGACCTCGCGCTCGCTCAGCGGGTCGACGATCCCGGCGAGACGCTGCGAGGAGGCGGCGCCGGCCGCGGGTGCCGGTCGGAGCAGCCGGTCGGCGAGGGCACGGACGGGTACGTCGTCCGGCCCGGCGCCCTGGAGCAGCGATACCAGCGGCGCGCCCTCGTCGAGGAAGAGCCGCACGTAGTGGTCCCGCTCGGGCACCTCGCCGAGCGTCTCTGACAGCGTGTCGCGCCCCCGGTCCGGGTCGCCGAGTGCCTGCTCGGTCAGCGCCTGCAGCAGTCCCGCCTCCAGCACGCCGGCCGCGCGACCGTGGTTCGCCGCGGTCTCGCCGAGCCGGACCAGACGGACCAGTGACGCGGACAGCGCCGCCGCCGAGTCCCGGTCGTGCGCGTCGCGGTGCCGGGCCAGCACGAGGCGCGCCACGGTGAGGTGGGCGTGCTCGTGCAGGTAACCGCCCTCGAGCGTCACGCCGTCGGCCCAGGCCTGCGCTGCCTCGAGGTCACCCGCCGCGACGTGCACGCGGGCGCGCAGCGAGGGGATCGGGCGCAGGTCCGGGTAGAAACCCGGCCGGTACTTCGCCTGTGCCTGCTCGAGCAGCTCCAGCGCCGCGTCGTGCTCGCCGAGCGAGGAGCGCAGCTGCGCGGCGGCGACGTACCACCGGTGCCGGTTCTCGGTGATCGCCGCGCGCTCGGCGAGCACTCGCGCGGTGTCGAGATGCGCCTGCGCGTCCGCGAGGTCACCGGACTCCCGGGCGAGCTCGGCGAGGCCGACGTGCAGGTCGGACGCGGCACGCGGGTACGGCGGACCGTCGGCCGTCGCCGACCGCAGCGCCTCCTCGTACAGGGCGCGTGCCCGGCTGGGCCGGCCGCGCGCGAGCCACATGTCCGCGAGCACGATCGTCGCGTCCAGCTCGTCGACGAGGTTGCCGGCCGCGTGCAGGCTCTCGACCGCGCTGGTGAACGTGGTCAATGCGGGGCGGACGTCGCCCGAGGCCCACAGCGCGAGGCCGAGGAAGCCGGCGGCACCGCCACGCACCATGTGGTCCTGCGGCCCGGCCAGGTCCAGCGCCTCGCGAGCGCGTCGCATCGTCCCCTCGACGTCGCCACGTGCCTGGGCGAGCGAGGCGCGGTAGAGCGCGACCATGCCGTCGGCCATGCGCAGGTCCTCGGTGTCCGCCCAGTCGGCCCGGAGCATGGGGCCGTGCCGGGCGGCGGCCAGCAGCTCCTCGGCGGTGTCGAGCCACGCGTCGGCGGCGTCGAGCCTCCCCGACATCAGCTGGGACCATGCCGCGACCGTGGACAGCACCGGGTTGCGCCGTACGACGGTGTCGGGAAGCGCGGCGATCCAGGCCAGCAGCAGGTCGTCGCGGCGGGCGCGACGTGCGTCGGCGAGGGCGACCTCGACGAGACGTCCCGCCCGGTCGTGGTCGCCGGCGGCGAGCGCGTGCCGGATCGCGTCCTCCGGCCGGTCGTGCGCGGCGTACCAGTCGCTCGCCCGGCGGTGCAGCTCCGGCACCTCCTCGGACCGCTCGGCCGCCAGTCGCGCGGCGAGCACGTCGGCGAAGAGGTGGTGGTAGCGGTACCAGGCTCGGTGCGCGTCGAGCGGTACGACGAACAGGTTGCCGCGCTCGAGCGACTCCAACGTCCGCGCGCCATCGGCGTCACCCGTGACGGCGTCGCACAGTCCGCCGGTCAGTGCCGGCAGCACGGATGTGCGCAGCAGGAACTCCCGGAGCTCGAACGGCTGCCGCGACAGCACCTCGTCCACGAGGTAGTCGAGGACGAACCGGTGGCTGCCGGCGAAGTCCGCGACGAAGGCGCCGACCTGGCCGGCGTCCGTCATGTCCTGCAGCGACAGCCCGGCCAGCTGCAGGCCGGCCACCCAGCCCTCGGTGCGCTGCTCCAACGCGGCCACGGCGTCGGCCTCGAGGCGCAGGCCCATCACGTCGCGCAGGAACTCCTGCGTCTCCTCGACGGTGAAGCGCAGGTCGGCAGCGCGCAGCTCCGCGAGCTGTCCGCGGCTGCGCAGTCGTGAGAGGGGCAGCGGCGGGTCGGCGCGGGTGGTGAGCAGCAACCGCAGCTGAGGCGGCAGGTGCTCGAGCAGGAACGTGACTGCCGCGTGCGTGCTGGGGTCGGTGACCGCGTGGTAGTCGTCGAGCACCAGCACCCACCGCTGGTCGGGGTCCGTGGCGCAGGCACGCGCGACGTCGTTGATCAGCGCCGCCAGTGCCTCGTCCCGGGACTCCTGGTCCGGCAACAGGTCGAGGGACGTCGGTTCGACCGGCAGCCCGGCTCCCGCGAGGGCCGCGGTCACGTGCGCGAGCAGGCGCGGCAGTGCGCCGTCCTCCGCGTCGACGGAAACCCAGGCGACCTCGCGTCGGGCGCACCACTCGGCGACGACGGTCGTCTTGCCGAAACCGGCCGGTGCGGAGACCAGCGTCAGCCGGTGGCCCGGCTCGAGGGTGGCGTCGAGCGCGCGCAGCAGCCGTGCGCGCGACACCACGCTCCTGCGCGTCGCGGGAGGCGTGAGCTTCGTGGCCAGCACCGGCACCTGTGCAGCCTAGGTTCCAGGCGCCGCCCGGCACCGGCGTTCGCCGGATCTCAGTCGGCGGCGACAAGAGCCTGCACCGACGCGGACTTCATCCGCGTGGTGAGCCAGGCGAGCTGGCCCTCGATGTCCGCGGCGCACGCGTCGACGAGGGAGTTGAGCTCGTGGTCGCGCACACCCTTGGCGGCCTGGCCGACCATCATCCAGGCCACGTCGAGGTACGTCGCGAGCAGGTAGAGGTCGTGCAGGTCGCGCAGCAGGCCGAGCCCGCCGGAGCGCGTCTCGGACAGCCCCTCGGCGTGCAGCCGTTCGGGCTCGCCGTCGGGGTGGTCGCCGTACCGCTCGGCGATCTTGCCGACCTTGCGACGGTGCTCGTCGCACTGCGCTGAGAGCTGCAGGCACAGGTGGTGCACGTCCGCCTCCGCCGCGTGCCCCTCGGCGACCTGCCGGTAGGACGCGGCCAGGGTCTCGCTGCCGGTCTCCAGCAGCCCGACGTACGTCGCGAGGTGCATGGTCAGCTCCCTTCGCCGGGCTTCGCAGGGGTGATGCTCACCGCGGTGGCGCCCTTGAACAACGGCTGCTTGGAGACCGGGTCCCAGGCGGTGATCGTGAGCTCGTTGGCCGCCTGCGGCGCCGGGGCCGGGGTGGCGGGGCCGTCGGGGTGCGGGTCGAGGGCGCCGTAGTGGAACGGCACAAACACAGTGCCGGGCCTGGTGCCGTTGCACCGCACCGGCACGGTGATCGAGCCACGGACGGAGGCGACGGTCACCTCGTCGCCCTCCTGTACGCCGAGCAGCTCGGCGTCCTGCGCGGAGATCTCCACCCACGGACGCGGCGCCGCGGCCTGCAGCTCGGGGGTTCGTCCGGTCTTGGTGCGGGTGTGGAAGTGGTGCACCGTGCGCCCGGTCGCGAGCCGGAACGGGTAGTCGACCGACGGGGTCTCCGGAGGCTCCGTCCACGGCACCGCCTTGAGCCTGGCTCTCCCGTCGAACCGCTTCGCCGCGTGCTGCGTCGGGGTGACTGCCGCGCCGGTCGCGAGGTCGTGGCCGTAGGTCTCGCACTGGTCGTCGAAGGTGTTGAAGACGCCGTCGGTGTAGAGACGCTCGGTGCCGTCGGGTGCCTCGTCGTTGCACGGCCACTGCACCCCGCCGCCGCGCAGCTTGTCGTAGCTCAGGCCGGTGTAGTCGCAGGGCCGGCCGCGCGTGCACTCCCGCCAGCCGTCGAACGCGTCCTCGGGCGTGTCCCAGGGCGGCAGCGGTCGTCCCGAGTTGTCGCGGAAGTCCATCCGGCGGGCGTAGTCGACCCAGATGTCGAGGTCGCTGCGCGCCTGGCCGGGTGGGTCGACCGCACGCTCGGACAGGTGCACGGTGCGGTCCACGTTGGTGAACGTGCCCGTCTTCTCGCCCCACAGCGCGGCGGGGAGCACGACGTCGGCGAGCTCGGTGGTCTCGGTCAGGTAGCCGTCGTTGACCACGACGAACACCGACTCCGACGCCAGGATCTCGCGGATCCGCGGCAGCTGCGGCAGCGAGACGGCCGGGTTGGTGCCGGCGATCCAGAGGAAGTTGATCGACCCCTGCTCGACGTACCGGAAGATCTGCATCGCGTGCGTGGGCTCAGCCCAGTGCGGGATCTGCAGCGAGTCGACGTCCCACAGCTTCGCGAGCTCCTGCACGTGGGACTCGTTGTTCCAGTTGCGGAAGCCCGACAGGTCGCCGTCGACGCCGGTCTCGCGGTTGTTCTGCGCGGTCGGCTGGCCGTTCATCTGCAGGATCCCGGCCCCGGGCCGGCCGAGCATGCCGCGCAGCAGGTGCAGGTTGTTGACGGCGACGGACGACGCGGTGGCGAGGTGCGCCTGGTAGAAGCCCTGGAGCACGGTGGAGAGCACCCGCTCACTGGTGCCGAAGATCTCGGCGGCGGCGGAGATGTCCCGGGCCGGTACGTCGCAGATGTCGGCGGTCGCCTCGACGGTGTAGGGCTCCACGACCTGCGCGAGGGCTTCGAAGCCCGAGGTGTGCGCCTCGACGTACGACCGGTCGATCCAGTCCCGCTCGACCATCTCGCGGGTGAGCGCGTTCATCAGCGCGAGGTTCGTGCCCGGCTTGATCGCCAGGTGCACGTCGGAGCGGACCGCGGTGGGCGTGGGGCGCGGGTCGACGGTGACGTGCCGGGGCGGGTTCGGGCCCTCCAGCCGGTCGAGCATCCGCGCCCAGAGGACGGTCTGGGTCTCGGCGACGTTGTGTCCGTAGGAGAACAGCGCGTCGCAGTGGTCGACGTCGGTGTAGGAGCCGGGCTGGCCGTCGGTGCCGAAGGACTCCTTCAGCGCCGCGGCGGCGGTGGCCGTGCACAGTCGTGTGTTGCCGTCCATGTGCGGGGTGCCGATGCCGGCCTTCCCGATGACCGCGAGCGTGTAGTACTCCTCGAGGAAGAGCTGGCCCGAGGTGTAGAACGCGTGGCTGAGCGGGCCCTTGCTGTCCAGCAGGTCGCGCGACCGAGCCACCACGAGGTCCATCGCCTCGTCCCAGCTCGCCTCGACCAGCCGGCCGTCGCGCCGGACCAGGGGAGTGGTGAGCCGGTCGTGCAGCTGGCCCTGCCAGCCGAACAGTCCCTTCGGTCCGAGCCGGCCGTGGTTCACCCGGTCCTCGGCGCGGCCGCGGACGCCGACCATGCGCCCGTCCTTGACCGCGATCTCCAGCCCGCAGCCGTTGCTGCACAGGAGGCACGCCGACGGCGTCCAGGAGTCGACGTCGGCCTCGGACAGACCGTCCCGCAGGTGCAGGTCGACGCGCGTCGGCCACTCCTCGCCGGGTCCGTGCGGGGTCCGCAGGCCCCAGACGTCCCGCACACGCTCGGTGGATGGTTGCGCTTGCGCACTCATGTGTTCAGCAGTACCCGCTGCGCGGCGTACCAACCACGCGACCCACTGGTGCCATGATTGCGCCGTGGCAGACGAGGTGCTCGACGAGGTGGTCCAGGGCAGCTTCGCCTTCGGAGCGGTGATCGCCCGGGCGCTCGCCGACGCGACCGAGACCGTGACGATGCCCCAGTGGCGGGTCCTGGTGCTCACCGCGTCCGGGCCGACGAACGTCTCCGCCGTCGCCGAGGACCTACAGGTGCACCCGTCCAACGCGACCCGCATCGTGGACAGGCTCGTCCGTGCCGAGCTGATCGAGCGCGGGCGCGACCTGCGCGACCGGCGCAACGTCACTCTCACGCTGACCGCGAAGGGCCGGGAGCTCGTGGCGCAGGTGATCGAGCACCGGCGCCGGCGCTTCGAGGAGATCCTGAACGCGATGGACGCCCCGACGCGTCAGGCGTTCGGGGCGTCCATGCGTGCGTTCGCCGAGGCGGCGGACCGCGTAGGTGTCAAGCGGCCCGTCGGCGGCTGACCCGCAGGTCACGGGTCAGGTCGCCTCTCAGGGCACGATCACGTTGAACGAGATGTCGTTCTTGGGTGCCGACGTCAGGGTGGTGCCGTCGAGCGTCATCCGGTGGGTGCTGATCTCGACGCCGTTGGTGCCGCAGAGGCCGGAGTACGCCGCCTCGTCGGTGGCGAAGGCGCCGTTGCCCTCCGCCTGCGCCAGCACGGCGACGCCGCGGTCGACGCCCGAAGCCAGCTCGAGGCAGTAGCGGCCTTCTCCGAGGCGGGTGACCGACGCGATGTTGCTGGTGCGGGCGGTGTCGAGCGTCGCGTTGGTGTTGTCGGCGGTGACGCGGCCGTAGGCGGCGACCGGCAGCTGACCGGCCGCGAAGTCCTCCGCCTGCAGCGTGCCGTTCTTGATGTCCTTGCTGAGGATCTTCTCGTTGGCGATGTCCCGGCTGAGGATCGACTGGTTCTCGATGTTCCAGCTCTTGACGCCCTGCGGCTTGATGTCGATCGGCTTGATGGACTTGTTGCGGATGTCGCGGGACTGGATCGTGCCGTTGGCGATGTCGGACGAGGTGATGAGTCGGGCCGCGTCCGCGACGAGCGGGTTGCTGACGACCAGGGCGGCAGCCCCGGCGACGACGGCTGCGGCGACGAGCTTCTTGCGCATGTTGTTTCTCCCAGAGGTGCAGTACTGCGTGGAAACGACCACCGAGAGAACACCCGAGACACCCCGTGGCGCCGCCCGGCCGGTCGCCGCGCCCCCCGTGGGCGCCTTACCTTGCTCTCACATCGAGATGCGTCTTGCAACCATTGCGCTGCCGCACCGGTAAAGATCCTCATCGAATCGTTACGTGCGGCAGCGGGGGTGGGCGTGGTCTCGAGGAGCTCGACCACGCGCCTGCTGGTGGTCTCGACAAGCTCGACCACCCGGCTGCTGAGGGTCCCGGCCGGGACGGGCCGAACGGCCCTGTGCCGACACGCCCCCCGCTCCGACCATGGACAACCAGATTGCGCTTCGGCAAAGGTGGAGGCGTGGTGAACTCCTGAGGAGACAGTGATGGCTGATCGGGCGGCAGGACACAAGGCAACCGGCCCCACAACCGGCCCCACGAACGACACGGGGACCGGAGCCGGGTCGCCGATGCTCATGCTGGTCATGGCCACGGTCGGCTTCGCGGTCAACTTCTGGGCGTGGGCGCTGATCAGCCCGCTGGGCCCGATGTTCCGGGACACCGGGACGCTCGGTGAGCTCAGCGAGTCGGACGTCGCGCTGCTGGTCGCCGTACCCGTGCTCGTCGGGTCGCTCGGCCGCATCATCGTCGGGGCGCTGACCGACCGGTTCGGCGGTCGCGTGATGTTCCCGCTGATCTCCGCGATCACGATCCTGCCGATCCTGTTCATCGCGTTCGTCGCGCTCGACTCCTACACCCTGCTGATCATCGGCGGGTTCTTCCTCGGCATCGCCGGTACGGCGTTCGCGATCGGCGTGCCGTTCGTCAACGCGTGGTTCCCGCCGGAGCGCCGCGGTCTCGCCATCGGCGTGTTCGGCGCCGGCATGGGCGGCACGGCGATCAGCGCGCTGACGACCGTGCCCCTCTACGAGAACCTCGGACCCCGCGCACCGTTCCTGATCACCGCGGCCGTGCTCGCCGTCTACAGCGTGCTCGCGTGGGTGCTGATGCGGGACGCGCCCGGCCGCACGGTGTCGAGCACGTCGCTGATGACCCGCCTGGTCGCCAACGCCAAGCTCCCGATCACCTGGCAGGCGTGCGTGCTCTACGCCGTGGCGTTCGGTGGCTACGTCGCGTTCTCGGTCTACCTGCCCGCCTACCTCAAGACCGCCCACGGGCTCGAGCCCGCCGACGCCGCGAACCGGATGGCCGGCTTCGTGGTCATCGCGGTGCTGATGCGACCGGTCGGCGGCTGGCTCTCCGATCGGTTCGGCGCACTTCCGGTGCTCGCCGGCGTCTTCGCGACCGTCGCGGTCTGCGCGGGCATCTCCGCCGGGACGCCGCCGCTGGACGGGATCGGCACGGTCGCGTTCCTGGTCATGGCCGCGGCGCTCGGTGCCGGCAGCGGCGCGACGTTCGCGCTGATCGCGGCGGTGACCGAGCCCAGCCGCGTCGGTGGTGTGACCGGCCTCGTCGGTGCCGCCGGTGGCCTCGGCGGGTTCGTGCCGCCGCTGATCATGGGCTACGTCTACGGCCGCACCGAGTCCTACGCCATCGGCCTGTGGCTGCTCGCCATCACGGCGGTGCTCACCCTGCTGCTCACGCTGACCGTCGTACGCCGTACCGCCGAGGCCCACGCGGCCGGAGGCGGCCTACCCAAGGAGGAAGCCACCGCGTGACGACCACCGAAGCGGGCATGGACGGGTCCCTCACCGAAGCACTGGTGCGCAGTCGCCGCTACTTCACGCGGGGGGAGGTGTCCGAGGACCTCCGCACTCTCACCAAGACCGGAGGGCGTCAGGCGGACAACTTCTACCGGGACCGGTGGAGCCACGACAAGGTGGTGCGCTCGACCCACGGGGTGAACTGCACCGGGTCGTGCTCGTGGAAGGTGTACGTCAAGGACGGCATCATCACCTGGGAGACGCAGCAGACCGACTACCCCTCGGTCGGTCCCGACAAGCCGGAGTACGAGCCCCGCGGGTGTCCCCGCGGGGCAGCGTTCTCCTGGTACACCTACTCGCCGACCCGCGTGCGCTATCCCTACGTGCGCGGTGTCCTGCTCGACATGTACCGCGAGGGCAAGCGCCAGCACGGCGACCCGGTCGCGGCCTGGGCGCACGTCGTCGACCACCCGCAGCGGGCGAAGGCCTACAAGGCCGCGCGTGGCAAGGGCGGTCTCGTGCGTGCCACCTGGGAGGAGGCCGTCGAGATGGTCGCGGCGGCCTACGTGCACACGATCAAGAAGTGGGGACCCGACCGCGTCGCCGGCTTCTCGCCGATCCCCGCGATGTCGATGGTGTCGCACGCGTCGGGCGCGCGGTTCACCTCGATGATCGGCGGCTCGATGCTGTCGTTCTACGACTGGTACGCCGACCTGCCCGTCGCCTCGCCGCAGGTGTTCGGCGACCAGACCGACGTGCCCGAGTCGGGCGACTGGTGGGACGCCGGCTACCTCGTCATGTGGGGCTCCAACGTGCCGGTCACGCGCACGCCCGACGCGCACTGGATGACCGAGGCGCGCTACCGCGGCCAGAAGGTCGT
>NZ_CAMPGZ010000148.1 GCF_946885725.1 uncultured Nocardioides sp. | reverse complement strand
GGCCGCCAACGCCGCCCCCGACGCCCGCCCCGACGACCTGCTCGACGCCGTCTACGCACCCGCCACCGCCTGACCGCGCAGGAGCCGCCGCCATGACCCTGACCACGACCGCCCCAGCCGCCGCCGACCAGCAGCGGGTGATCAGCTACAGCCAGGCCGTCCGCGAGGCACTGGCCGAGGCGATGACCGCCGACGAGCGCGTGTTCCTGCTCGGCGAGGACATCGGCGTGTACGGCGGCGCCTTCGGCGTCACCGGCGACCTCGTCCACCGGTTCGGCGCCGACCGTGTGCGGGACACGCCGATCTCCGAGCTCGGCATCGTCGGCGCCGCCGTCGGCGCCGCGCTGGCCGGCATGCGCCCGGTCGTCGAGATCCAGTTCTCCGACTTCACCTGCCAGGCGATGGACCAGATCGTCAACCAGGCCGCCAAGATCCACTTCATGCTGGGGGGTGCGGCCGAGGTGCCGATGGTGCTGCGCGCCCCGCTCGGTTCCGGCACCGGGGCCGCCGCCCAGCACTCGCAGAGCCTCGAGGCGTGGTTCGCGCACGTGCCGGGCCTCAAGGTCGTGATGCCCGCGACGGCCGAGGACGCCAAGGGCCTGCTGCTCGCGGCGATCGACGACCCCAACCCGGTCATCGTGCTCGAGCACAAGCTCCTCTACCGCACGTCCGGCCCGGTCCCCGAGGGAGCGGCCCGGGTCCCGCTCGGAAAGACCGCCGTACGCCGTCGCGGGAAGGACGTCACGATCGTCGCGACCGGCGTGATGGTGCAGCGCAGTCTCGAGGCGGCGGATCGGCTCGCCGCCGACGGCATCGACGCCTCGGTCATCGACCCGCGGACGCTGAGCCCGCTCGACGACGAGCCGATCCTCGAGGACGTCTCACGCACGGGCCGGGCACTGCTCGTGCAGGAGGCGCCGGGGCACGTCGGCTTCACCGCGGAGATCGCCTCCCGCATCGTCGAGTCACCGGCGATCTACCGGCTGCTCGCGCCGATCCGCCGGCTCAGCGGTCTCGACGTCCCGATCCCCTACGCGCCGCAGCTCGAGTCGGCCGCGGTCCCGCAGGTCGACGGCATCGTCGACGCCGCTCGGTCGCTGATGAAGGACTCCTGAGCATGGCGCGCATCCCGATCCTGATGCCGAAGATGTCGATGACCATGACCGAGGGCGAGGTCTCATCCTGGCTGGTGAAGGTCGGCGACCGCGTCGCGGCGGGTGACGTCGTCTGCGAGGTGTTGACCGACAAGGTCGACATGGAGGTCGAGAGCACCTCCGCCGGCACCCTGGTCGAGATCGTCGCCGAGTCCGGCACCGTCGCGGTCGGCGAACCGATCGGGTACCTCGAGGGCGAGGACGACGGGCTCGGTCTCGGCGACCTGCTCGCACCCGAGCCGGAGCCCGAGCCCGCGGCCGCAGCACCGACCTCCGATGCCGAGACGCTCGCCTCCGACCACCCCGACGACTCCGCCGAGTGGAAGGCCGTCCCCGCGCGGTCGGGTCCCGTCGCCGCCGTTCCCCGCGCCCGCGGCCTCGCCCGCGAGCGCGGGATCGACCTCGCCACGGTCACCGGGACCGGGCCGGACGGGCTCGTCACCGTCGCCGACGTCGACAAGGTCCGCCGTCCCGCCCCCGCGGCCACGTCGGCTACCACCGCGACAGCCGCCAAGCCGCAGAAGGACCGCGGCGCGATGATCCGCGCGGCCGTCGCCCGCAAGATGACCGAGTCGGCCGGCGTCCCCCAGTTCACCGTCTGGCGCGACCTCGCACTCGACGCGGTCGACGTCGCGCGCCGCCGGCAAGGCGTGTCCTGGACGACCTCGCTGCTGCAGGCGTACGCCGGCGCACTGCGCGACGTGCCGGACCTGCTGAGCCGCTGGGACAGCGCCGCCCTCGACGGTCGCGGGGCGGCCGTGCCCAGTGGCCCACCCGCTGTGGCCCTGGCCGTGGCGACCGAGGGCGGCCTGCTGGTCCCGGTGTTCGTCGAGCCCGATGCGCGCGACCCGCGCGAGCTCGACGCGGAGGTCAAGCAGGTCGTGGCCGCCGCGCACAGTGGCCGCCTGGACCCGGCGTACCTCGGGGTGGCCAACGGTTCGCTGTCCAACCTCGGCGGCATGGGGGTCGACCGCTTCCAGGCGCTCGTGACACCGCCGCAGGCCAGCGTCCTCGCGCTCGGCGCGATCAAGCAGCGCCCGGTGGCCGTCCCCGGCGGCGTGGGCTCGGCGCTGACGATCACAGCCGGTCTCACGGTCGACCATCGCGTGGCGGACGGCGCGCACGCGGCCGGCCTGCTCGACGCCTTCGCCCGCCGGCTCACCGCGACCGAGCAGGGCTGAGGGGGCGACCCGACATGTCCGGCATGCAGAGTCTTGACGTGATCGGCATCACATGCTCTGATGCTCGGACAGATGTGACGACGCTCTGCACAGAGGTGACAATGCCGGCCCCGCGTGATCCCAGCACCCTGCTGGCTGCCGCGCGCCTGTACTACCTCGAGCGGCAGTCCCAGGCCGACATCGCCCGGCAGCTGGGGACCTCCCGGTCCAACGTCTCGCGGATGCTCAGCGAGGCCCTGCGCCAGGGGATCGTGCAGATCTCGATCAACGACCCGTCGGGGCGGATGCCGCAGCTCGAGGAGGAGCTGCGCGCGCGGTTCGGGCTCACCCAGGTCCGTGTCGCCCAGCACGCGCCGGCCGCCGTTGCGCGCGTGGAGGACCAGGTCGGGCTCCAGGCGGCACGCCTGCTCCTCGAGCTGATCAGGGACGACATGACCGTCGCGCTCTCGTGGGGACACGCACTCCAGGCGATGGTCTACGCCGTCGACGCGCAGCGTGACTACCACGTCAAGCTGACCCCGCTCGTCGGAGGACTGTCGTCGATCAGCAACGAGATCAGCGGCGCCGAGCTCGTCCGGGAGCTCGCCACCCGCCTCGGCGCCGACTACGTCAGCCTGCACGCCCCGGCCACGCTCACCTCGTCGGTCGCCCGCGACGCGCTGCTGGCCGAGCAGTCGATCCGCGAGACCCTCGACCTCGCCCGCGGCGCCGACCTGGCCTTCGTCGGCATCGGCACCCCCAGCCACGGGTCGTCGTCCGCGATCCTCTCGTCGCTGCAGCTCACCCCGCCGGAGGAGAAGGAGTTCTGGACGGCCGAGCCGGTCGGCGACCTGGCCGCGCGCTACTACGACGCGGACGGGCACGAGGTGAAGGGCGCGGTCGCCGACCGCATCCTCGCCATCGACCTCGACGACCTGCGCAGCATCCCCAACGTCGTCGGGGTGGCCTACGGCCGCGCCAAGACCCCTGGTGTTCTCGGCGCCCTGCGGGGCCGGATCGTCGACTCCCTGGTGTGCGACGAGGTCCTGGCACGGGCGCTGCTCAGCGAGCGCGCGTCCGCGCCCCAGCCCGCCGTACCTCCAGCCACCGCAGTGCCCACCGAGGGGAACCGCTCGTGAACACCACCACTGCCCTCGTCCTGCTCGCGGCCGTCGTGGCCGGCTGGCTCGTGCAGCTCTACCTGAGCTACCAGCAGAGCATGGCGTTCAACCGCTCGGTGACCGCGCTCCGCAAGCACGGCACCGTCAGCGTCGGGGTCGCCGGACGCCGCTACCGCGGCGGCCGCGCCTTCGTGGCGATCGCCGTGGACGACCACGGCAAGGTCGCCGACGCGATCTCGCTCAGCGGCTGGACGACGTTCGCCCGCGGCCGGCCGGTGCCGGCGCTGCGCGGCGCGAAGGTCAACCAGCTCAAGGGTGACCGGGAGATCCCCGGCCTCACTCCCCAGCAGAGGGACGCCGCGCGCGAGGCGGCGACCCACCTCAAGAACCGCTCCGTCGCACCCACGTGAGGTAACGCAACGGCGCCGGCCGGGATGGCCCCCGACCGACGCCACCACCGAGGGAGACCTCACCAACCCAACGATGCAGCCAGCATCACCAAGGCCAGGATTTGGCCCGCTCGATGAGGAGTCATCATGCCACTGCTCCAGACGGCGGCGAACCTCGTGTTCTCCGCCGAAACCCCCCAGCTGGAGGACCCGGAGGGGTTCTTCGGCGCACTCGCCAAGGCGGCGGAATGGTTCATCGGCCTGTTCCAGGCCGGTGGCGAGGTGTTCGTCGGTCTCGTCACCGGCATCATCCCGCTGCTCGTCGTCCTGCTGACGGCGGTCAACGCGCTGATCCGGCTGATCGGCCCCGACAAGATCGACAAGCTCGGTGAGCTCGCGGCCAGGCCCGGCATCGTCTGGTACCCGGTGCGCTACCTGGTGCTCCCGGTGCTGTCGGTCTTCTTCCTGACCAACCCGATGGCCTACACGATGGGTCGCTTCCTCCCGGAGCGCTACAAGCCGGCGTTCTACGACTCGGCCGTCAGCTTCGTGCACCCGATCACCGGTCTGTTCCCGCACGCGAACCCGGGTGAGCTGTTCGTCTACCTCGGCATCGCCGCCGGCATCACCACCCTCGGCGGCAACCTCGGCGACCTGGCAGTCCGCTACCTGCTGGTCGGCATGGTCGTCATCCTCATCCGCGGCATCGTCACCGAGTTCATCACCGCTCGGATGCTGGCCCGCCGTGCCGAAACCACCCAGACCGAAGGAGCCTCGGCATGAGCGCCACCACCACCCCCGCCGGCAAGACCTCCGCGATGGACGGGGTCAACAAGGTCCTCGTCACCATCGGCCGCAGCGTCGGCGGCGTCGTCGGCACGCTCTACCAGGCCGGCCGCGACTCCATCGACACGATCATCCGCAACATCCTGCCGTTCATGGCGTTCATCGCCGTGCTGATCGGCATCATCAACGAGACCGGTATCGGCGACTGGCTGGCGCACCTGATCGAGCCGCTGGCGTCCAACCTGATCGGCCTGCTGGCGATCAGCATCTTCTGCGCCATCCCGGTGCTCTCTCCCGTGCTCGGCCCTGGCGCGGTCATCGCCCAGGTCGTCGGCGTCCTGCTCGGCACCCGGATCGGTGAGGGTGACATCGCGCCGCAGTACGCCCTGCCCGCGCTGTTCGCGATCAACCCGCAGGTCGGCTGCGACTTCATCCCGGTCGGTCTCGCGCTCGGCGAGGCGGAGACCGAGACGGTCGAGGTCGGCGTACCCGCCGTGCTGTTCTCGCGGCTGATCACCGGACCGCTGGCCGTGGTCATCGCGTACTTCGCCAGCTTCGGCCTCTACAGCAACGCCGGCAACGGCTGACGCGGCACCGACTGACACCGGCACGACTTCAGGAGACGAGGAGACAACCATGAGCGAGTACAAGTCGGTCAAGGTCAGCCAGGGCCGCGGCGGGTGGGGTGGCCCTCTGGTCATCACGCCGACCGCCGACAGGCCGCTGATCTACTCGGTCACCGGGGGTGGCATCCACCCGGTGGCGCAGCGGATCGCCGAGCTGACCGGAGGCGAGGCCTTCGACGGGTTCAAGAGCTCGGCGCCGTTCGACAAGATCGCCGTGGCCGTCATCGACTGCGGGGGCACCGCCCGCGTCGGGGTGTACCCGATGAAGAAGGTGCCCACCGTCGACATCCACGCCACGTCCCCGGCGGGGCCGCTCGCGGCCTTCATCACCGAGGAGATCTTCGTGTCGGGCGTGAAGCCCGAGAACGTCGAAGAGGCGTGACCGCGACGATGAACGACACCGCATCGGCGACGCGTGTCCTCTACGAGAGCACCGTCACCGGGGTGGGCGGCCAGGTCGAGGCCTTCCTCGACCACGGCATGCTCATCTTCTTCGGCGCCGACGCGCCGAAGGAGCTGCACGAGATGTCCGTGCAGCACCGGGCGACGGTGGCCGAGGAAGGACCGCGTCCCGGTGACGCGATCGTCCTCGGCGGCCGGTCCCTGGAGATCCTCGCCGTCGGCGAGGTGGTCCGGGACAACCTGCTCAACCTGGGACACCTCGATCTCAAGGCCGACGGCCTCACCGACCCCCGACTGCCGGGGGACGTCTGCGTCGAGGTGCAGCCGCTCCCCCTCCTGAAGGTAGGCGACACGATCCGGATCGTCCGGGGCGGCGCCGCGACGGAGGTGACGACATGAGCTACCGGGCGCGGTTGAAGGCCCGCGAGCTCGAGGTCGGCCGCCCGCTGCGGGTCGGCCTGGTCGGCGCCGGGCAGATGGGTCGCGGCTTCGCTGCCCAGCTGCTCCGGATGCCCGGCATCACGTTGTCCGCCGTGCTCGACGTACAACGTGAACGGGCGGAGGAGGCGCTGACCCAGTCCGGCATCTCCCCGGCGCAGGCCGCCACCACGGACGCGGCCGTGAAGGTGATCGAGGACGGCGGATCGGTCGCCCTCGGCGGGATCGACGAGCTCGGGGCACTGCCCCTCGACGTCGTCGTCGAGGCGACCGGGATTCCCGACGTCGGCGCACGGGTCGCGCTGGAGTCGCTGCTCAGTGGCAAGGGCCTGGCCACGCTCAACGTCGAGTCCGACGTCACCGTCGGCGCGCTGATGAAGGTGGTGGCCGAGAAGACCGGCTCCATCTACTCCGTGTGCCGGGGTGACGAACCGGTCGAGACCAAGATCCTGGTCGACTACGCGCGAGACCTGTCCTTCGACGTCGTCTGTGCCGGCAAGGGCAAGAACAACCCGCTCGACGTCTACGCGACCCCCGAGTCGCTCGCCGCGCGTGCCCGGGCCAAGCAGATGAACCCGAAGATGCTGTGCTCGTTCGTCGACGGCTCCAAGGCCATGATCGAGATGGCCGCGCTGGCCAACACGACCGGTCTCGGCGTCAGCACGCGCGGCATGCACGGTCCGCCCTCGTCAGTGCCCGAGTTGCACAAGACCTTCGCCCTCAAGGAGGACGGCGGTGTGCTCGACCGGGCGGGCGTCGTCGACTACTGCACCGGTCCGGTGGCGCCCGGCGTCTTCGTGGTCGTGCGCACCGACGACCCGTACGTCAACCACGAGATGACCTACCTGCAGATGGGCGACGGTCCGTACTTCTCGCTCTACCGGCCCTACCACCTCGCCAGCATCGAGGCTCCGCTCACGGTGTGCGAGATGGCGCTCGACAACCGTCCGTCGTTGGTCGCCGAGCACTGGACGGCCGAGGTCGGCGCGAGGAGCAAGCGCCCCTTGCGGGCGGGCGAGAAGATCGACGGTGTCGGCGGCACGATGGTCCGCGGCCTGATCGACGACGCCGCCGACTTCGCCCGGGACGGCGCCGTACCTCTCGGGGTGCTCGCCGGCGCGACGCTCAAGCGCGACGTGCCGGTCGACCACCTGCTCACCTACGACGACGTAGAGCTCGACGAGACGTCCACGATCGTCGAGCTGCGCCGGATGCAGGACGCGATGGCGGAGACCGGTGTCCCGTCCCTCGACGACCTGGCGGCGCTGGTCCGCCGCTGAGCCATGCACCCCGCGAGCGCGCAGACCCCGGCCACCCTCGGTGGCCGGGGTCTGCCGTTACGGTTGCCGCGTGTCCCCGACCGCTCAGGCCTCACCGCGTGCGGCGCTGGTGATGCTGGCGGCCGGCGAGGGGCGTCGGGTCGGGCACGACACCAACAAGGTGCTGCTCCCGCTCGCCGGGCGCCGGGTGTTCACCTGGTCGATCCGGTGGGCCACGACGCTGCCGAACGTCAGCCACGTGGTGCTGGTCATCCGCGAGGGCGACCAGGAGTCGGTGCGCGCGACGCTCGCACGCGAGCTGCCCGACACCTCGGTCACGGTCGTGACCGGTGGTGCGTCCCGGCACGAGTCGGAGTGGCGAGCGCTGTGCGCGCTGCGCCCCGCGATCGAGGGTGGTGAGACCGACGTGGTGGTGATCCACGACGCGGCGCGTCCCCTGGCCTCGGCGGCGCTCTTCCGCGACGTCATCGAGGCTGCCGCGACCCACGGCGGCTCTCTGCCGGTCATCGACCAGCCGGCCCTGACGCCGCTGCACGACGACGGCGCCGAGGTTCTAGACCGCACCGTCGCCGTACAGACGCCGCAGGCGTTCCGTGCCGCTCCCCTGCTGTCGGCGTACACCGCTGCCGACGCCGAGGGCTTTGTCGGCACCGACACGGCCAGCTGCGTCGAGCGCTACACGGACGTGCCGGTGCACTGCGTCACCGGCGACGCACGCAACATCAAGATCACCTTCCCCGAGGACCTGTTCCTCGCCGAGCGGCTGCTGGCCAAGGCCGACTACGACCTCTCCGAGAGCGCGCACCCCACCCCCGGCCGGACACGCCACCGTCATCGAGGGGCTGAGCCGCGATGACCGTCGAGCACGCCGACCTCGCCTGCGAGCGGTGCGAGCTGGTCACTGAGCACGAGCTGCACTACGCCGGTCGCCTGCTGGAGTCCGCCCGCTGCACCCGCTGCGGCCACCACCTCACGATGACCCAGCGCGCGCTGGTCCCGGCCTACCTCCACGATCTCGAGCACCGGGTTGCGTCGAAGCCCCAGCGCCTCTACCACCGCGCCCTGCGCGACCCGCGCGGGTTCTGGACCACGCTGCCGCGCGCCGTCCTGCGCCAGCCCGTGAAGTTCGCCCGGGAGTTCTGGTCGTTGGTGCGGCGGTAGGTGTCTGTCGGGATACCACCGTCTGCTGGGATCCCGTCGCAACCGGGCCGAAACTTCACGTGGGATCTGCCAGGAACACGTGGGGAGCTCTGTGGAAAACGGGCTGGCTGGGTTGTCGGGGTACCAGCAAAAGGTGTTTCTCCGTCACTTCTGGGCTGATGCATCGCCCCGGAGGTCCCGGAAAGCGCCCGGGTTCCGGTCGATCAGGCTTCCTGGACGCGATGCGCGAGCTCGTCGAGGCACTCGAGCACGCGGAGGGCGGACTCGTCGCCGACGCGGCGGGCCATCGAGGGCGCTTTCACCAGGCGGAGGTCGCCGCGCTCGCGCAGCCAGGCGGCGAGCCGGGCGAAGTCGTCGACGGGCGGACGCTGCTTCGCCAGGGCGGCCGGGACCACCACAGGTGAAGCGACGACCGCCAGACGGTCGCGGTCGAGGGTGCCGGTGATGCGCTGGTCGACGACGGTCTTCACGGTGTCGGTCACGGGGCGGTAGCCCGCCACCGCGCTGCCGGCCGCCTCCTCGACGACGCGGGCGACGAAGTCCGCAGGCAGCAGCGGGCAGAGCGGGTCGGCGAGCACGACGGTCTGGTCGACGCCGGCCCAGAATTCTTGGGCCGTGAGTACGTCGACGTGCAGCCGACGCGGGAGGTACGGCGTCGCCGCGGACGGGTCGTCGGCGGTGACGACGACGCGGTCGAGGCCGCCGGAGCGGAGCAGCGCGCGGACGGGGTGGAGGAACATCGGCTCGCCGTGGAGCTCGGCCAGCGGCAAGGTCCCACGCGCCTCGAGCGGCACGACACCGACGGCAACGCCCACGTCGTTCATGCTCCTCGCCGCTCGCCTGACAGGTGCCGGTCAGGCTACAGCGGGACGCTCAGCACTCGGGGCGGCCGGCCTTCCAGTAGCCCATGAACGCCACACCCCGGCGGTCGACGCCGCGGTCGCGGACCAGGTGCCGGCGCAGCCCGGTGATGACCGTCGACTCACCGGCGAGCCACGCGTACAGCCCGGACGGGCGGGCGTCCTCCGGCACGTCCCAGAGCGGCTCGTCGCCGGCCACGTCAGCGAGGTCGCCCGCATCCGCAACCGCAGGAGCGATCACGCCCATCCGGTCCAGCGCGGCGCGAACGCCCCGGGGAAGGCCGGACGCGCCGTCCTGGCGCACCAGCCAGGTCATCCGCAGGCCGACGGGTGCCGGCGCGTCGGTGATGTCGAGCGCGTCAGGGACCTCGAGCACGACCTCGCCGTACGCGTCGGCGGGCAGTCGCTCGACGATCGAGAGCACGGCGGGAACGGCGGTCTCGTCGCCCACGAGCAGCGTCGGCCCGACGTGGCCCGCGGGCGGGCGGAACTCGAGGCCTCCGTGGCGTCCGTCGTACCGGCTGTTGGGGCCCATCACCATGACCTCGTCGCCGACCTTCGCCCGCAGAGCGAAGCGTGACGCCGGACCGGTGTGCCCGTGCAGCACCATGTCGAAGTCGACCTCGCGCCGCGCGGGGCGGACGCCGCGCACGGTGTAGGTGCGGATCGGCGGGCGCCGGCGGGCGGGGAGCTGCCGCCACTCGGCGTACCAGCTCGCCGACCCGCCGCCCTCGGCGAGGTGCGCGAAGCCGCCGTCGGGTGCGGGCAGCAGCAGCTTGAACCGCTGGTCGTAGCCGTTGTCGGCGAACTCGTCGAGCTCCGGACCGGTCAGCGTGATCCTCACGAAGCTCGGGCTCAGCCGGCGGACCGCGGCGACGGTCACGCGGTAGAAGCGCCAGACGGGCGTCTCGACGGCGGCGACAGCTGTCATGCCGAGCAGGTTAGCCTTACCTAACTAGATGACGCCAGTCGTGGCTCGGCCCTCGGAACACGGCCCAGAAAGTACGACGCCCCCGGGACCGTGACCGGTCCGGGGGCGTCGAGCTGTTTCGTTGTAGCTGAAGAGCGTTGAGGCGGGGCCTCGGCTCAGGAGGCGAGCACCTCGTCGAGGAGCGCCTCGGCCTTGTCCTCGTTGGTGTGCTCGGCCAGCGCAAGCTCGGAGACGAGGATCTGGCGCGCCTTGGCCAGCATCCGCTTCTCGCCGGCGCTCAGACCACGGTCACGCTCGCGGCGCCACAGGTCGCGGACGACCTCGGCGACCTTCATGACGTCGCCGGAGTGCAGCTTCTCGAGGTTGGCCTTGTAGCGGCGCGACCAGTTGGTCGGCTCCTCGGTGTGCGCGGCGCGGAGCACGTCGAAGACGCGGTCCAGACCCTCCTTGTCGACGACGTCACGGACGCCGACGAG
>NZ_CAMPGZ010000147.1 GCF_946885725.1 uncultured Nocardioides sp. | reverse complement strand
GCGTCAGGTGCCCGCGCAGCCGCGGTCGGCTCGCATGGCCCGAGGAGTCATCCAGAGCGCCCGCGGCGGGGCCTTCACGTCGACCGCCTCCCCGACGTCGTCGTACTCCACCTCGAGCTCGAACGATCCCAGCCCGGAAGCCGCCCCGGGCGCGTCCTGTCCCGCGCGCTCCAGGGTCTGCACCAGGTCGCTGCCCTTCACGTGCCACCGCACCAGATCGCCGTTGGCGAGCGTGAACGTCGCCGGCACCGGCGTCGTGCGGACGGCCCGCGGGGTCTGCGGCCGCAGGTAGCCCGGCAGCATCAGCGACACCGTGGTCCCCAGGGGCACGGTGCCGTGCACCGTCGTGCCGTCATCGGTGAGCTCGTCCCCCAGCACCTGCCGTAGCGCGAGTACGGCGTCCGGCGCGGGGCGGGACGAGACGTCGGCCGGACCCACCGCCGCCCCGGGCCGGTCGAGGTCGAACACCAGCCAGCAGCCGGCGCTCGGGCCGCTCCAGCCCTCGGCCTGCTGGAACCCGCGGGCGCCGAGGAACCGGTGCCCGATCCGGCGGGTCTCCCCCGCCTCGGGGTTCCAGAACGTCATGTCCGCGGTGTACCGGCGGCGGTCGAGGTCGTAGGCACCGCTGACCTCGTAGTAGGGGTCGTCGAGCCCGGGCGTGGTCACGGTCTGCCGGTAGCGGCCCGAGGTGAGCACCTTCTCGACAGCGTCGTCGAGCAGCTGGGCGGCGTCGACCGCGGCAGCCCGCGACGGCGTGGGTGACGGTGTGGGTGACGACGCGGCCGGCTTCGGGGCGGGCGAGGCGCCGTCGCAGGCGCCGAGGAGGACGAGCGCCGCGAGTGCCGCGGCGAGGACCGGCCTGCCCATCACGCACCCCCCTCGGCCAGCGCCACGACCCGCCGCGCGACGCGCTCAGGCCAGTGCAGCATCTCGAGGTGTCCGCCGTCGACGACCTCCACCGGCCAGCCGGCCGCCCGCGCCTGCCGGGTCTCGTCGGCGTACGTCTCGCCGAAGGCCAGGTAGGCGCAGCGCAGGTGGTTCCACGGCGGCGACGGTACGGCGTCCGTGAAGTACGACAACGGCAGGGGCCGTTCCTCGGCCTGCACGCGCCGCCGGGTCTCGTCGTCGGGGAACAGACCGGCGAGCGACGCCTCGTCCCACCAGCGCGACCACGGCGGCAACATGCCGTCCGCGTCCGCCAGCGTCCGGAGGAAGTCGACGAGCCCGACCGGCGCGACCGGCGACCGACCGCCGTCCCGGGCAGGCAGCGCGGCGTCGACGAACACTGCCGCCGCCACGTCGCGCCTCGCGGCGAGGGCGGGGACGTAGAGGCCGGCGTTGCTGTGCGGCACCAGCACCGGCGGACCGTCCGGGAGCCCGGTCGCCAAGGCGGCCAGCACCTCCGCCGGTGACGTCCCGGCGCCGGGCACCACGGCGCACGCGCGACCGGCTGCCCGCAGCGCTACGGCGACCGGCTCCCAGGTGGAGGGCCCGAGCAGCGGGCTGGGAAGCAGCACGTAGGTCGCGCTACTCCCCACGTGCGGTCTCCTCGTCGGACAGCGGCATCACGTGCGCGACGACGAGCGTCGGCTCCTCGTCGGCGCCCGGGACGGTGGCCGCCCACACCTCGACCGGCACCGGCCGGCCCGCGCGGTCGACGTACCGCTTCCGCACGCGGTGCGCGCTCTCGACGCCGGTGCGGAGCAGGTCGAGGTTCACCGCGTCGGCGCCGCGGTCCTCGGGCCAGGTGAGGTCGTCGACGGTCATCCCGACGAGTTCCTCGGGGTCGTAGCCGACGAGCTCGGCGAGTGCGGCGTTGACGCGCACGATCCGCCCGCCGAGGTCGGACAGGGCCATCCCGATCGGCGCCCCGTCGAAGGCGCCGCGGAACCGCTGCTCGACGGCCTCGAGCTGTTGCTGCGTCTCCACCAGGTGGGTGACGTCGCGGCTGGTGGAGACGTACTCGCGGACGTCGCCGTCGGCGTTGCGCAGATGCTGGACGGTGGAGGCCAGCCAGCGATAGCCGCCCGAGCCGTGACGGAACCGGCGCACCAGCGTCTCCCCGGGCGCCGCGGACGGTGGCGCCGGGAGCGGGTCGGCCGGGTGGGCGAGGTCCTTGACCAGCCTGCCGACCAGGTCCTCGGGCGCCATCCCCAGCACCCGCCGCGCAGAGGCGGAGGCGTAGCGGATGCGGCCGTTCGGCGACATCGCCATGACCAGGTCGGGTGTCGACAGCGAGCTGGGACCGTGCAGCTCGTGGCTGCCGTCCTCGGGGGTCCGCTCGGCCCGCGCGAGCACGTCGGCGACGTCGGGCACAGGCCGCCCGAAGTACCAGCCCTGCGCGGCGTCGCAGCCGAGCGTGACGAGCTCCCGCACCTGGTCGACGCTCTCGACCCCTTCGGCGCAGACCGTGTAGCCGAGAAGGTGCGCGGCGTCGACGGCGAGCCGTACGACGACCGCGTCCTCGGCGCTCTCGTGCAGCCCGGACACGAACGACCGGTCGATCTTCACCTGGTCCAGCGGGAGGTTGCGCAGCAGCGTGATCGAGGAGAAGCCCGTGCCGAAGTCGTCCAGCGACACCCGCACGCCGAGGTCGCGCAGCTTGGCGAGACGGGAGCTGGTGACCTCGAGGTCGAGCACGGCCGCGGTCTCGGTGATCTCCAGCGTGAGCCGGCCGGGCGCCAGCTTCGTCGCGTCCAGCGCCTCGGCGACGGCGTCGAGGAGGTCAGGCCGGACCAGCTGTACGGCGGAGACGTTGACCGCCACGGTCGGGCCGTCGTCCTCGCGGGTCCAGCGCACCGCCTCGGAGCACGCCTCACGCAGCACCCAGCGGCCGAGCTCGTGGACCAGGCCGGTGCTCTCGGCGACCGCGATGAACCGGTCCGGCGGGACAGGCCCGAGCTCCTCGTCGTCCCAACGGGCGAGCGCCTCGGCACCGGTCGGCCGGCCGGACGGCAGCGAGACGACCGGCTGGAAGTGCAGGCGCAGCCGCTGCTCGCGGATCGCCCGTGCCAGGCGGGCCTCGAGATCGCCGGCGTCCATGGCTCTTAACGTATTGCTTCCTGCACGGCGATCGCCGCGAAACGGACAGGTGTCTCGCCGGGCGGCGCCCTCCGGCGTGCCTCAGCGCACGAGCGTGACCAGGTCGTGAGCGCCGTCGGGACGCGCGGCCTCGACGTAGTAGCGGACCCGGCCGTCGGGCAGCCCGACCGCGCTGGCGTAGCGGAACGCGCCGTCGCTGTGCGGCGACGAGATCGGGCCGACGCTGTCGTCCGGCACCAGGCGGCTGCCGTCCCAACGCGCCAGCCCGGTGGTCTCGTGCCAGTTGGACGCGGCGTCGGGACGTCCGTCGTACAGCACCGTCAGCGGCTCACCGTCGCGCGTCGGCAGGACGGTCGTGACGCGCGCACCGCGCTCGTCCCAGACACCCGGCCGCCCGGAGAGCACGACACCGTGGTCGGTCCAGGTGAGCCCATCGGCGCTGGTGAGGCGACGCGTGGTCATCCGGTCCTCGTGGCCGGGCTCGTCGAGCGGGTGGCAGCACAGCCACATCTCCCAGCCTTCGGGGACTTGCGTCACGACGGGGTCCTTGACGCCGGTGTGCTCGTCGCCTGGGTGCACGACCTGCTGCCGGCCGGCGGGCAGCTCCTCGACGGTCGGCGCAGTAAGGCTGTCCACCCACCAGTGCTTGGAGCCGGGCGTCGCGCAGGAGAGGTACAGCCGCCAGCCGACGCCGGGCACCGGCACCAGCACCGGCTTCTCGAACGACTCGGCGCCGCACGCGTCGCGCTGGACCTCGGCCACCGCCTCGAACCGCTCGCCGTCGTCGGACCGGGCCACGACGACAGTGACGCCGCGGCCGGCGGTGAGCGGTCGGCGCACCCGCCAGGTCAGCCAGAACGTGCCGTCGACGAGGACGGCGCTCGCGGCGCCCGCCCAGTTGCCGGGGCCGTCACCGGGTGCGGGCACGACGACCGTGACGTCGTCGTACGACGGGAGGTGGCTGGTCACCTCGCCGAGCCTAGGCGAGCACGTCGGCGAGACGCTGCTCCAGCCGGGCGCGCGCGAGCTCGTCCGTGATCTCGAGACCCTGGTCGCGCCACGGCTGCACGACCTTGGTCGGGTCGGGCAGGTAGCCGACGACGTCCATCACGTGCCAGTAGCGCCTCGCGTCGTCGTGCGGCCCGGGCACGCAGCACTCGACGAACGCGCCGGCCGGGTCGGGGCCGTGCAGCATCGCGAGGTACGTCGCGGCGTGCGCGACGTCGAGCTCGGCCGGACCCCACGAGGTCTCCACCCAGTCCACGACGCCCGTGACGACGCCGTCCTGCCAGAGCACGTTTCCGAGGTGCAGGTCGCGGTGCACGAACGTCCCGCGGTACGGCGGAGGCGGTGATGCCAGCAGGTCGAAGGCGGTCGCCCACAAGGTGGGGCGGTCCGCCCACGGCGGTGTCCGCCACTTCTCCGGAGGAGCCCAGGTCTGGTACTCACGCGGCCGCACGGCGGGGTCGACCGCGTGCACGTCGGCGGCGAGCGCGGCGAGCGCCCCCAGGACCGCGTCGTCGCAGCGGCGCAGCTCGAGCGCGCCGGGCAGCAGCGACATCAGGTGCGCCGGGTGGCCGGCGTCATCGCCGGTGGCGTCGAGCGCCAGGCTCGTCGGCGCCGGCACCGCCGTACCGGCGAGCAACCGTTGGACCTCCGCCTCCCGCGCGAGCAGCCCCGGTCCGTGCCGGCGCCACGGGTCGCGGGTGAGCAGCCGCAGCACCGCCTGGGCGCCGTCGGCCGCGCCCAGGCGCAGCATCGTCGAGGTCCAGCCGCCGCGCAACGGCGTCACCGAGGCGACGCGGCGACCCCACGACCGCTCCGCCCAGGCCACTCCCGCATCGGTCACACCGACCATCCTGTCGTCGTCCTCACCGAGACAGCGCGAGGCCCCGGAGCCGTGCGGCTCAGGGGCCTCGCACCCGCGGTGTCCAGCGGGGTGGGATCAGCCGTTGTAGGACGGCTGGGACTGCGCGTTGAACACGTCCATGCGGATCTTCTTGGCCGGGTTCGTCAGCTTGTCCTTGATCTCCAGGACGTCGAAGCCCTTCTGGATGTCGTTGGAGTAGATGTGGCCGTTGTAGTAGTACGCGGACCACGAGCCGCCCAGGACCAGCCGGTCGTTGGCGAGCGGGCCACGGTCGAACCAGCCGATCTCACGCGGGTTCGCCGAGTCGGTGAAGTCCCAGATCGAGACGCCGCCCTGGTACCAGGCCTGCACCATGATGTCCTTGCCGGGCACGGGGATCAGCGAGCCGTTGTGCGCCACGCAGTTCTCCGTGTCGCCGTTGGTGCGCGCGATCTTGTAGTAGCTCTTGAAGACGAGCTGGCCGTCCTCGATGTCGTAGATGCCGTCGGCGCCCCTGGTCGGACCGACGTCCGGGTTGCACTCGGCTCCGCCGCCACCGCCGAGCTCGTCGGTGAAGACGACTTTGGTGCCGTCGTTGTTGAACGTCGCGGAGTGCCAGAAGAAGAAGTTCTCCTCGTCACGGACCTGCTCGGTCACGACCGGGTTCTCGCGGTCGCTGATGTCGAGCAGGATGCCGTCACCCATGCAGGCACCGGCCGCGATGTCCTTCTCCGGGTACGCCGTGATGTCGTGGCAGCCGGTCGTCTCGAACGAGTAGCCGTCGCCCGGGTTGCCGCCCTCGGGGAACAGCACCGGCGTCGCGACGAGCGCCGCGTCGCGCGGGGAGGCGACGGGCACCTTCACCACGCTGATCTTGTCGTGCGGCGGCGGGCAGTTGGGGTTGGACGTGCTCGGGAAGTACGACGAGACGTACACGTAGAGGTTCTCGTCCGCCTGGTCGGGCGCCAGCGTGTGCGTGTGCGAGCCGCACGCGGTCTTCACGGCGGAGACGTACTGCGGTGCCCTCGGGTCGCTGATGTCGAAGACCCGCAGGCCCTCCCACGCGCTGGGGTTGCTGGTGCTCGACGGGTCGCTCTGGCACGAGCTGCTGCTGCGCGGTGAGTCGACGCTCATCACGAGGATGTCGCCGTACACCGAGACGTCGCCCTGCCCGCCGGGGCAGAGGACCTGCGCGACCACCTTGGGGCTCTTCGCCTTCTTGATGTCGAAGACCGTGAAGCCGTTGTAGTTGCCGGCGAAGGCGTAGCGGCCCTGGAACGCCAGGTCGCTGTTGAAGGAGCTGGTCTCCGCGAACGGCCCCTGCTTGGGAATGGTGGCGATGCGCTTGACGTTGCGGCTGCTCGCCTCCTCGCCGACGCCGAGCTCCGGCTCGTGGCCCTCCATCTGCGCCAGGTCGGCGCCCGGCAGGCAGGCGGCGGAGAAGTTGTCGTCGGCGCGCTCCAGGCGACGCTTCTCCTTCGCGGTGCAGGCCGGTCCGGAGCTGCCCTGCTCGGCGCCTTTCTGCGCGTTGCCCTCGTCGCCGTGCGCCGAGGCCGGGCCGGAGGGGCCGAGAGTCATGGTGAGGCCGAGTGTGACGGCCGCTGCTGCCACGAGCCCCGCGTGACGGCGGGTGGGCGCGGTCGTTCCCTTCCAGAAGTGCATGGTCCCGAGAACCTTTCGTGGGTGTCCCGACAGCCCGGGGTTTCCGCGACTGCCTGGTCCGTCGTACCGTGTGCGAGCGGCCAAAGTAAAGACTTCGACCTCGATCGGTGGTCGACCGCTTCTCTCGGGAGGGCCCCTTCGTGCGTCGCGCAGTCTCCTCGCTGTCCGCCACGCTGCTCCTGCTGGCGCCGTTGACGTCCTGCTCGTCCGGGGCCGCGGACAGCGGGGCGGACGGCGGGTCCGGTACGTCGACCGGCAAGGCAGCCGGCGAGACAGCCGACGACACGAAGGACACAAAGGGCGCGCTCCTGCAGCCGGGTGAGCCCGGCGAGCCCAACGCGACCCGGGACCCCGGCGACGTCGAGCCCGAGGAGCAGTTCAGCCACAGCGACGTCGCGTTCGTGCAGATGATGATCCCGCACCACGCCCAGGCAATCGTGATGTCCGAGCTCGCGAGGAAGCGCGCGTCCGACCGCCGGGTGAAGGTGATGGCCGACCGGATCCGCGCCGCCCAGGGCCCGGAGATCCTGGCGATGGCCGCCTGGCTCGAGGAGCGCAACCTCGACGTGCCGTCGGCCGCCGAGGACCCGAGCGAGTGGGACCACTCCGAGCACGGCCACAACGCGATGCACGGGATGCTCACCCACGAGCAGCTCGACCGGCTGAAGGCGGCGCGCGGCCGGGAGTTCGACCGGGTCTTCCTCCGCGGGATGATCCAGCACCACCGGGGCGCGATCGCGATGGCCGACGACGCGGCGCCCGAGTCCAGCGACGTACGCGCGAGCGAGATGATGGGCGAGGTGGCCGCGGTGCAGTCGGGCGAGATCGCACGGATGCGCGACCTGCTGGCCGAGCTGGCCTAGCGGCTCACCGCTCCGTCACAGCCAGGTGTGCACCCGCACCTGGGTGCCGTGCGAGCCCGACCGCACCTGCACCAGGTCGCACAGCTGGTTGGCCAGCCAGATGCCGCGACCCTGCTCGGAGCCCAGGTCGATCGCGCCGCGGCCGACGAGGACGTCGTCGATGCGGCCGAGGTCCTGCACCTCGACGACCAGCGCGCCTGTGCCCTGCCAGACCAGGAGCGAGCCGCTCCCGCCGGCGTGCTGGACGCTGTTCGCGGCCAGCTCGTGCACGGAGAGCACCAGGTCGTCGGCGGTCGAGGGGTGCAGCCCGATCCGCTCTGCCTGGTCGCGTACGACCTCGCGCACCGTCGCCAGCATCAGTCCGTCGAAGGGCATGCCGAACGTGCCGGCCGGGGGCCGTGGCAGTGGCTGGGTGAACATCACGTGTGCGTGCTCGTGCCCGACGTACTGGTCCTGCTCGGGGTGGGTCCGCCTCGCCTCGGTGACCACGGCCGGCGGGAGCGCTTCGGTGTCGTAGGGGCACAGCAGCCGCCAGGACGGGCCGTCGTCGAACGCGACGTTCAGCAGCGACTCGTGCAGCACGGCCTCGGCGAGCTCGATGTCGCGGCGGTCCGCCCAGATCGGCTCCCCCACGCCTCGGACGACCTCGCCGTCGTGCTCGGTCAGGAACTCGCGCCAGGCCGGGATGATCCGGGCCGGGTTGCGGCCGACCTCGAACATGTCCATCCAGGTCACCGCGTGGCCCTGCGCGCCCAGCGCGGCGCGCAGCAGGTCGAGCCGGTCCGGTGGCATCACGACCAGGGTCGGCTCGCCGCGGTCGATGCCCTCCTGCACGAACGGCAGGACGGCGCTCGCCAGCCCACGAGAGCCCTCGTAGAAGGCGACCTCGTGTCGGAACGACTGTGTTGACACCTGCACCCCCCGGCGTCGTCGACGCACCACCCCACTGTGCGTCAGATCTCCGACGAGCGACACCCCTGTCCGGACAAATTCCGAAACTCGTTTGACTGGGGCGTCTCATGTGCCTCTCAGGCTCCGGGGTTAGCGTGGCGGGTCATGAAGCACGCGCGTGAGGCACGCAGTGCCGCCGTGGTGGTCAACACCGCGTCGCGGCGGGGCGCTCTCGCCTACGACGAAGTGCTCCGGCGGCTCGAAGCAGCCGGCGTCCCGATCGTCGCTGCCTACCGCGTCGAGTCCGGAGCGGCGCTTGCCGAGACGCTGGACCGGGTCGTCGCGGACCCGCCCGACCTGCTGGTCGTGGGCGGCGGAGACGGCTCGGTCGGGTGCGCCGCGGCCCGCGTCGCCGGCACCGGTACGGCGCTCGGCGTGCTGCCGCTGGGCACCGCCAACGACTTCGCCCGCACGCTCGGCCTGCCGCTGGACGTCCCGTCCGCCTGCGCCGCGCTGGCCGACGGCGACGTCGTCGACGTGGACCTGGGCAGGCTCGACGGCCGCGCCTTCCTCAACGTCGCGTCGGTCGGCCTGTCGGTCGCCGTCGCCGAGGCGCTCGGCCCGCGGATGAAGCGGTGGCTCGGGCCGCTCGCCTACCCGGTGGCGACGCTGCGCGCCTACCGGCGGCACCGGCCGTTCACCGCCCGCCTCGAGTTCCCGAACGGTGACCACGAGCCGCTCGAGCTCGACGACCTGCTGCAGGTCGCGGTCGGCAACGGCCGGCACTACGGCGGCGGCAACGCGGTGTCACCGACGGCCGGCATCGACGACCACCTGCTCGACGTGTCCGTCATCGTGCGCGGTCGACTACGCGACCACGTGGACATCGCGCGGCTGCTCAAGGACGGCTCGTTCGTCCATCACGACCGCGTGGTGCACGTGACCACTCGCGCCGTACGCCTGGAGACCGAACCGGCGCTCCCGGTGAACCTCGACGGCGAGGTCGTCGCGCAGACGCCGGGGACGTTCACGGTCGACCGCAACGCCCTGCTCGTGGTGGTCCCGAAGGGCAGCACGGCGGCCGTGCTGGACGGAGCGCGCGCCGCGCAACAGCACGATCTGGATTCGCTCGGCTGAATCCCTCCCGCTGACGGCACCGGGAGGACGACAATGAGCCGCGGCTCCAGCAGCGGGACCGTCAGGTTGGCGAAAGGGGCACAGCCGTGCAGCGCTACATCGACGAGCTGCGCCTGCTCCACGCTATCCGGCTGTGCGTGGTGGCCACGGACGACGCGGGCGTGGTCACCTTCGCCAACGAGGCAGGCGCCGAGGCGTTCGGCTTCACCCGCGACACGCTCCTGGGCCGACGGCTGCTCGACCTCGTGGAGCCGGAGGACGCCGCGGAGCCGCTGGCCCGCGTCCTGAACGGGGAGACCTGGCGCGGCGACGTGCGCGCCCGGAAGGTGGACGGCACACCGTGGCTGGCCGGGCTCGCCGCGACACCGGTCAAGGACGAGCGCGGAGTGATCGTCGGCGCGGTAGTGGTCGCCGACGACCTGACCGTCGTGCGCGAGGTCGAGGCGATGAAGGAGGCCGCGGACGAGCGGCTCCGTCTCGCGCACCGCGCCGCGCGGCTCGGCGCGTGGCACTGGCGCATGTCCGACGGGCTCGTCGTCTGGGACGAGCGCCTCGAGGCGATCTTCGGGCTGCCGCCAGGCGGGTACGACGGCACCTTCGAGACGTGGTCCTCGATGCTGCACCCCGAGGACGCCCCCGAGATGCTCGCGATCGTCGACGAGGCGCTCGCCACCCGGTCGCCGTACGTCCTGCGCACGCGGATCGTCCACCCAGACGGCAGCGTGCACGCGATCGAGGCGTTCGGCGAGGTGACCAGCGACGAGGCCGGCAACGCCACCGGCACCATCGGCGTGGTCCGGGACGTGACGCACGAGAAGGAGACCGCCCGCGACCTCGAGCGCGCCTACGCGCAGCAGCGGCTGGCCAGCGCCCGCAGCGAGCTGCTGCGCCAGCTGATGTCCGAGCTCACCCGGGCCGAGACCGCGAGCGAGATCGCCGCGACCCTCGAGCCGCACCTGGTCGCGATCGAGGCGCTGATGGGCGGCCGCGCGCGGCTGCGCGTCCCGGAGAACCTCGACACGCTCGTCGACGGCGGTACGGCGTTCCTTCGCGGCACCCGCGAGCTGCCGGCCGCGGACCTGCTGCTCCTCGACGACCTCGCCGCGCAGGTGTCGCTCGCCGCGGTGCGCGCACACCACCAGCAACGCACCACGGAGATCTCCGACCAGCTGCAGAGCAGCCTCGCCGCCAGCCCGCTGCCGACGGTGCCGGGGCTCGCGATCGCCGCGAGCTACGCACCCGGCGGCGAGGAGCTCGAGCCCGTCGGCGGCGACTGGTACGACGTGATCGCCTCCGACGGCGGCGGCGTCGCCCTCGTGGTCGGCGACGTGATGGGGCGGGGCGTGC
>NZ_CAMPGZ010000146.1 GCF_946885725.1 uncultured Nocardioides sp. | reverse complement strand
AAGAAGTGGAGCTGAGGGGACTCGAACCCCTGACCCCCTCCATGCCATGGAGGTGCGCTACCAGCTGCGCCACAGCCCCGCCGCCCTGTGCGGGCAACGCGGGAAATAGTAGCGGTCGCCCCCGCCCCGCACGAAATCGGGCGGGCTCAGCCCTCGTCGGGCAGCCGCTTCGGGGCGGTGTGACCCGGGGTGACGGACTCGTTGTAGCCGGTCAGCCGCAGCTGCCCGCCGAAGCTCAGCTCCTCCAGCGTCACCCAGGCGCAGTTGTCGATGCCCTGCAGCGTGCCGGCGATCTCGGACGGCCAGCCGAGCAGCGCGACGACGCCGACCTTCAGCGCGGCGCCGTGCGTCACGACGATCGCGGTCTCCCCCGGGCCGAGCGACTCGAGCGCGTCGCGCAGGGCCGGCCGCATGCGCGCCTCGACCTCGGAGGCGATCTCCGCGCCGGGCAGCCGGTGCATCCGGTCGCCGCGGACCCAGGCTGCGTGCTCGCGCGGGTACGTCGCGGCGAACTCCGCCATCGTCATCCCCTGCCGCTCGCCGATGTCGAACTCACGCAGCCGCGGGTCCTCCACCGCCGTCAGCCCGGTCTCGCGCTCGACGTACGCACACGTCTCCCGCGCCCGCGCCAGGTCGGAGGTGAAGACGGCGCTGGGCCGCAGGGAGGCGAGGTACGGCGCCGCCGCGGACGCCTGGGCGTGGCCGGTCTCGTCGAGCGGGATGTTCGCGTGCCCCTGGCCGCGGCCGGTGGCGTTCCACGCGGTGCGGCCGTGCCGGAGCACGACCAGGCGTCGGCCCGGTCGCTCGTCGTCGGTCAGCGGCGTGTCGAGGTCCCGCGTCACTGGCCGCGGCCGGAGGTGACCGTGGCCGGCAGCTCGATCAGCGGGCAGTCGCGCCAGAGCCGCTCGAGCGCGTAGAACGAGCGCTCCTCCTCGTGCTGCACGTGCACGACGATGTCGGCGTAGTCGATCAGCACCCAGCGCCCGTCCCGCTCGCCCTCACGGCGCACCGGTTTGGCGCCGATCTCGCGCAGCTTGTCCTCGATCTCGTCCACGATCGCCTTGACCTGGCGGTCGTTGGGTGCAGAGCAGAGCAGGAACGCGTCGGTGATGACCAGCTGATCGGACACGTCGAAGGCGATGATGTTCTCGGCGAGCTTGTCGGACGCGGCCTGGGCGGCGGTGACGACGAGCTCGAGTGCGCGGTCGGTGGCGGTCATATGAGGTTGGTTCCTAGCCGGGGTGAGTTCTCGGTGCCGTCGTGCTTGCGGTAGAGGTCGTGCTTGTTGATGTACTGCACCACACCGTCGGGGACGAGGTACCACACGGGGTCCCCGGCGGCCTGCCGCTCGCGACAGTCGGTCGACGAGATCGCCAGCGCGGGGATCTCCACGATCGTGACCTTGTCCTGCGGGATGCCGTCGAGCGTGGACGGGTCCATGTCGTATCCGGGCCGCGTGCAACCGACGAAGTGCGCCAGCTCGAACAGCCCGGCCGCGTCGCGCCACGTGAAGATGTCGCTCAGGGCGTCGGCACCGGTGATGAAGTACAGGTCCGCGTCGGGCAGCTGCTCCTTGAGGTCGCGCAGCGTGTCGGCGGTGTACGTCGGACCGCCCCGGTCGATGTCGACGCGGCTGACCCAGAAGCGCGGGTTCGACGCGGTCGCGATGACCGTCATCAGGTAGCGGTGCTCGGCCGGCGAGACCTTGCGGCCGCTCTTCTGCCACGGCTGGCCGGTCGGCACGAACACGACCTCGCTCAGCCCGAACCACGACTGCACCTCGCTCGCCGCGACCAGGTGGCCGTGGTGGATCGGGTCGAAGGTGCCGCCCATGACACCGATGCGGCGTCGCCCGGAGCTACCGGCGGCGTCGGCGGCGGGCTTCTCGCGCTCAGCCACCCGTCACCGTCTTCACGCCGGGGTCAGGAGTGGTCGCGGCCCGCGCCGAAGGCCAGCAGGGCGAGCATCATCGCGGCGAGGACGACGAAGGTGCCGATGCCGATGGCGATCGGGCTGACGGCGGGCTCGGAGCCCACGCCCTCGGACAGGGCGGGGACCACGGTCGTGACCAGAGGCGTGAGCGACATGCCGTCAGCCTAGCGGCCCTCGTCGGCGCGCTCGTGCACGGAGCCCGGCACGGAGACGGTACGGCGTCGCAGCGTGACCCACGACAGCGCCACCGGCACGGAGCCCGCCAGCACCAGCGCGACGAGGCCGATCAGGGAGGACGCGAACTGCTGCGTGGGCGCGACCAGGCCGAGGGAGACGCTCACCGCGATCCCGAGGGCGAGCGCCGCCCACAGCAGCGCGTGCAGCAGCGCGAACACGCCGCGGGCGGTGGAGGCGACGTACCGCACCGGCTTGTCGGCGAACTTGCCCGGCGGCCGGCCGCCGGTGAGGAACGTCTTGTAGGTCTCGATGCCGGCCACCGCGAAGCCGGCCGCGGAGATGGCCAGCACCACCCAGTTGTCGGTGAGCGCGGACAGCGGGACCGCCCACGCGGTCGCGACGACGGGGCTGCGCAGGAACTTCCAGCCGCTGAACCCCTCGATCGGGGCGTCCTTCCAGGCTCCGCCGACCGCGGTCAGCCAGCCGCCGCCACCGCCGACCAGGACCGTGACCAGCCACGGCTGCGGCGGCAGGGAGCGCTGCACGAGCTCGCCCGCGCCGGCCAGCAGCACCAGCACGACCACGGTGCCGATCCCGACGGCGTAACGGCGTCCGCGCCGGTCGACGGTGCGGCCGCGAACGCCGAGCCGCATGGGGATCGTGTAGACGCTCTGGTCCTGCTCGCGGACGATCGACTTCCACCACTCGGTGGCGAAGCGCTCGATCGTGTAGACCATGCCGAGCAGCACGAGCAGCGACGGGACCGAGTCGAAGCCCGCGAGCCACCCGAGCACCAGAGCCGCGGCGCCGGCGACGACGACGCTCCGGACGTAGCTCGCCCAGCGGAAGCCTTCGTAGGGGGTGTCCTTGTAGGCGCCCCAGTTGGCGGCGTGCCAGCCGGCCAGCAGGCCGACCGCGAGGACCTGCACCATCCTCGCTCCCCCTTTCAGTCGGCCCGAGCCGTGACGCCCTCGGTGTCCAGGTCGACCGCGACCACCCGGAGCCCGATGCCGATCAGCACCAGCGCGACGACCTGCCCCGCGACCGCGAGCGTACCCAGCGAGGGGTAGTCCCCGAAGGCGACACCGCCGAAAACGACGGCCAGGCAGACGCTCACCACGTTGAGCGCCGGCATCGACGCGGACAGCGGTCCGAGCCGGTAGGCCTGCTGGTTGACCGCGACCCCGGACAGCCCGCAGACGGCCACGCCGAGCGCCGCGACCACGGTCGACCACCGCGGCTCGGTGAGGTCGTGGGTCACCAGCTTCGTCAGTCCCGCCGACAGGCCGAACAACAGTCCGGCGGCCATACCGAGCACCATCGGGCGCAGGTCGACGCGCCAGCGGCGGTGGGTCGCGACCAGCACGGCCGACACGACCCCCGCGCTCACGACGAGCGCCGCGGCAGCGGTACGGCGGGGCTCCGCGCCCGACTCGGTGGGGTCCGTGGCGACCAGGAACAGGGCCAGGCCGACGGCCGTCGCCGACACCGCCCACAGCTCGGGCGTCGTGGGGAACGACCGCTCGAGCGCAGCCCGGACCACGACAGCGAACACGATGCCCGAGACCATGATCGGCTGCACGAGCGCGAGGGCGCCGAGGCTGAGCGCGAGCGCGTGCAAGCCGAAGGCGAGCCCGCCGAACGCGATCCCCATCAGCCACACCGGCTGCCGGGCCAGGCGGAGCAGCAGCCCGAAGGCACCGACCGGTGCGTCCACGCGCTCCGCGGCCTGGTGCTGCAGCGACGTCGAGATCGCGAAGCCGCCGGCGGAGGCGGCCGCGGCGAGGGCGGCGGCGAGCATCAGCGGCTCAGCGCCTTCTGCATGTGCCCGGGGAACCGCACCGAGAAGCGCGTCTCACCGAGGAGGCTCCGTAGCCACTCCGCCTCCTCCTCGACGGCCGCGCGCGTGGAGGCGTCCACGTCGAGGAAGTAGTGGGCGCGGAAGCTACCGTCCTCCCCCATCGCCCAGGCGCCGACCACCCGGCCGTCGGCCCAGATCGTCGCGCCCGCGTTGCCGACGCTGTCGAACGCGTCGGCGCAGGCGGGGTCGAGGTACCAGGCCCGGTCCTTCCAGCCCATCGTGGTCGGGTCGAGGCTCGGCAGCAGCGCCACCCACGACGGCAGCGGCTCGTCGTCGGCGCTCTCCGCGTCACCGGCGGCCACCCAGCCGGGGCCTTCCTCGAGCTCGACCGGTTCGGCGCCACAGCCCGCGAGGGCGCGCTTGGTCAGCGCCACCGTCCAGCCCGCCCACCACTGGAGGTCACGCTGCGTGACCGGGCCGAACCGGCGGAGGTACGCGTCGGCGAGAGGGACGGCGCCCTCCTCCTCGGCGAGGTCGCCGACGCCGCCGGGCATCCAGGAGTCCATCGCCGCCCAAAGGTAGGCGCCGCTGACCCACGTGCCGAGCGGCCGCGTGCGCACCACCTCGCCCTCGAAGCCGAGCAGCAGCGGGACGCGGGTGTGGGCGGAGATGTTCGCGGCGTAGGACTTGCCCGGCGCGAGGCGCAGCGGCACGCGCAGCTCGGGCAGCGCCTCCCCGATGTCGCGGGTGCTGGTCGGGCCACGGGTGTGCAGCAGGTCGAGGACCTGCTTGCGCGCGCCCGCGATCCACTCCTCGGCGTCGTCCACACCGTTGTCGGTGAGGTACTTGACCGTACGGCGGTGCTCGACGGCCGCCACCTTGCGCGTGCACGCCGCGTGCATCCAGCGCACCACCTCGGGGCGCGCGAGCCACAGCGTGCGGCGCATCGCGTGGTGGCGCACCAGCACGCGGTCGTCGTACAGCGCCCGCTCGACCGCCTCGATGGAGGGGTGCGCCATCCGGGCGGCCGAGGAGAGGTACACCGTGACCGGGTCGGTCGAGTGCAGGGCGACGACGGAGTCGGCGACGGCCACGACGTCGTCGGTGCGCAAGGACGGCACGAGCCGGTGGCGCCGGGCCAGACGCGCGCGTCGCTGCTCGGTGGTGAACCTGCGGGTCACGTACTCATCCTGTCAGCCGGGACCGACCGGATCCGTCACCCACGCGAGGCAGGGAGTGTCAGCGCACGTGCCCGGCACCGGTGACGACGTACTTCGTCGACGTCATCTCCGGCAGGCCCATCGGGCCGCGAGCGTGCAGCTTCTGGGTCGAGATGCCGATCTCCGCGCCGAACCCGAACTCGCCGCCGTCGGTGAACCGCGTCGAGGCGTTGACCAGCACCGCGGCGGCGTCCACCTCGGCGGTGAACCGGCGCGCGGCCTGCTGCGAGTCTGTGACGATCGCCTCGCTGTGACCGGACGAGTGCGCCCGGATGTGCGCGAGCGCGGTGTCGAGGTCGGGGACCACGGCCGCGGCGATGTCGAGGGAGAGGTACTCACGGTCCCAGTCCTCGTCGGTGGCGGGTACGACGCCGTCGACCGCTGCGAACCGCTCGTCGCCGTGGACGGTCACCCCGGCGTCCTGGAGCGCCCTCACCACGCGGGGCACGAACTCGTCGGCGACGTCGGCGTGCACGAGCAGCGACTCCGCGGCGTTGCACACCGAGGGCCGCTGGACCTTGGCGTTCAGCACGATGGCCAGCGCCCGGTCGAGGTCGGCGTCGCGGTCGACGTACACGTGGCAGTTGCCGACACCGGTCTCGATCACCGGCACCGTGGACTCCTCGACGACCGAACGGATCAGTCCGGCGCCGCCGCGCGGGATCAGCACGTCGACGAGGCCGCGGGCGCGCATGAGGGTCTTGGCGGGCTCGTGCCCCTCCCCCGGGACGACCTGGACGGCGTCGGCGGGCAGCCCCGTGGACGCCACGGCCTCGCGCAGCACCCGGACGATCTCGGCGTTGGATCCGGCCGCGCTCGAGGAGCCGCGCAGCAGCACGGCGTTGCCGCTCTTCAGGCACAGCCCGGCGGCGTCCGCGGTGACGTTGGGACGCGCCTCGTAGATGATCCCGACGACCCCGAACGGCACCCGCACCTGGCGCAGCTCGAGCCCGTTGGCGAGCGTGGACCCCCGGACTACCTCGCCCACGGGGTCGGGCAGTCCGGCGACGTCCCGGAGGCCGTCGGCCATGCCGCGGACCCGGTCCTCGTCGAGCCGGAGCCGGTCGACCACCGCTTCGAGGATCCCGGCGGCGCGGGCGGCGTCGACGTCGGCGCCGTTGGCCTCCAGGATGCCGGCCGTACCGGCCTCGAGCGCGGCGGCCATCGCGTGCAGCGCGGCGTCCTTGGCGGCGCGAGTCGCCAGCGCGAGCTCCACGGACGCCTCACGCGCGCGCCGGGCGACGGACTCGACCTCGTTCATGGGGCCAGCGTAGGTCGCGCGGCGGCCACCCGGGTCCCGTCCCGTCCGGCAGGACGGGTCAGGGCCGGTCAGGTGGGCTCAAAAGGGCAGCGGGGTGACGTCCTGCAGGTCGACGATCACGGAGTAGTCCATGCCGCGGCTGAGGTAGACGCTGCGCTCCAGCACCTCGAGTCCGACGACCTCCCAGCGCGGCAGTCCGGCCGGCTCGCGGTGCTCGCTCCACACGCGCAGGGCGAGCGACGAGGCGTCGAGGAGGGTGTCGGCCTCCTCCCAGTACTGGATCTCCGCGCGGCCGGCGGCGTACTTGAGCGAGTGCAGGAACGGACGCTGGTCGGCGAGCCGGCGCAGCCCGTTGCGCACGATCAACGGCTCGAGCGGCTCGCCCGCCACCGTCAGGGTGACGTGCCAGAGTCGGATCGCCTCGGTCACGTGCCGCTCCACCTCTCCCAAGCCTCGGACCATCGGTCCACGGACGTGGTCCAGTGTTCCGGGCTTCGCCGCGGCTCGTGGCGGAACCCCGGAATTTCAGGTACCTGTTCCAGTCCTCAGCGCGCTCTCAGCGCAGCACGACGAGGTCGTCGCGGTGCACGACCTCGCGTTCGTAGGACGATCCCAGCTCGCGCGCCAGGTCGCGAGTCGATTTGCCCAGCAGGCCGGGCAGCTCGGTCGAGTCGTAGTTGACCAGACCACGCGCGACCACCTCGCCGCGCGGGTCGACGAGGTCGACCGGGTCGCCGGCCTCGAACGCCCCGGTCACGTCGGTGATGCCGGCGGGCAGCAACGACGCCCGACGCTCCACGAGCGCCTGCACCGCACCGTCGTCGAGGTGCACCCGGCCCTTGCCCTCCGTGGCGTGGGCGAGCCACAGCAGCCGCGTGGGCCGCCGCCGGCCGGTGGGGTGGAACACCGTGCCGACCTCGTCCCCGGCGAGCGCCGCGGACGCCCGGTCCGCCGAGGTCAGCACGACCGGGATGCCGGCGCCGGTGGCGATCTTGGCCGCCTCGACCTTGGTCTGCATGCCGCCCGTGCCGACCCCGGCGGGGCCGGTGCGGCCGATGCTGACGCCCTCGAGGTCGTCCTCGGTCGTCACGTCGGTGAGCAGCCGGGTCCCCTCGCGTGCGGGGTTGCCGTCGAACAGCCCCTCGACGTCGCTGAGCAGCACCAGCAGGTCGGCGTGCACGAGGTGGGCGACCAGCGCGGCGAGCCGGTCGTTGTCGCCGAAGCGGATCTCGGTGGTGGCGACGGTGTCGTTCTCGTTGACGATCGGCAGGACGCCGAGCTCGAGCAGCTTGGCGAACGTGCGGTAGGCGTTGCGGTAGTGGCTGCGGCGCGTGACGTCGTCGACCGTGAGCAGCACCTGCCCGACGGCGACATCGTGACGCGCGAACTCCTCGGTGTAGCGGTGCACGAGCAGCCCCTGCCCCACGGACGCCGCGGCCTGCTGGGTGGCCAGGTCGCGAGGACGCCGGGCCAGCGACAGCGGCGCGAGCCCCGCGGCGATGGCGCCGGAGGACACCAGCACGACCTCCGCGCCGCGGCGTCGTACGGCGGCGAGCGCGTCGACCAGCGCGCTGACCCGCTCGGGGTCGATGCCGCCCTCCGCGGTGGTCAGCGACGACGAGCCGACCTTGACCACGACGCGTCGCGCGGAAGCCAGCTCGCGGCGCAGGCTCACCTGGCCTCGCCCCCGGCCGCGTCGGGGTCGTCCTCGCTCCAGCCCCAGTCCTCGGGTGTCTCGTCGCCGAGCTCGGCGGTAGCAGCGTCGACGTCGGCCTCGGTGACGCCGAGTCGGCGGGCCACGTCGGCGCGGGTCTCGCCGGGCGCCCGGGTCGCCATGGCCTCCTGGATCGCCCGACGGCGCCGGGCGGCGGGCCGGGACTCCTCGAAGCGGGTGTCCTCGCCGCGGCGGCCGAGGATCTCGGCGCCCGCCTCCATCATCGGCTTGAAGTCGAAGACGACCGCGTTGTCCTCGTCGCCGATGAGGACGGCGTCGCCCTCCTCGGCGCCAAGCTCGAGCAGCTGCTCCTCGACGCCGAGCCGGTTGAGCCGGTCCGCGAGGAAGCCGACCGCCTCGTCGTTGCTGAAGTCGGTCTGGCGCACCCAGCGCTCGGGCTTCTCGCCGCGCACGCGCCAGCCGTCGGCGGTCTGCTTGATGGTGAACTCCGGACCGCCCGCGGCCGCCGGGGGGCGCAGCACGATGCGGGTCGGCTCGACCACGGGCTTCGCGGCCCGCGCGGCGGCGACGATCTCGGCCATCGCGAACGAGAGCTCGCGCAGTCCCTCGTGGCTCGCCGCGGACACCATCAGCACCTTCAGCCCGCGCGCCTCGAGATCCGGAAGCACGATCTCGGCGAGGTCGCGGCCGTCGGGCACGTCGACCTTGTTGAGCACGACCAGCCGGGGCCGGTCCTCCAGCCCGCCGTACTTGGAGAGCTCACCCTCGATCACGTCCAGGTCGCTGAGCGGGTCGCGCCCCGGCTCCATCGTCGCGGTGTCGATGACGTGCACGAGCGCGGCGCAGCGCTCGACGTGGCGCAGGAAGTCGTGGCCGAGACCGCGGCCCTCGCTGGCGCCCTCGATGAGTCCGGGTACGTCGGCGACGGTGAACGTCACGTCGCCGGCGGTCACCACGCCGAGGTTCGGCACGAGCGTGGTGAACGGGTAGTCGGCGATCTTCGGCCGCGCTCGCGACAGGGCGGCGATCAGGCTGGACTTGCCCGCGCTGGGGAAGCCGACCAGGCCGATGTCCGCGACGACCTTGAGCTCGAGCACGACCACGCGGTCGTCGCCGGGCTCGCCGAGCAGCGCGAAGCCAGGAGCCTTGCGCTTCGACGAGGCCAGCGCGGCGTTGCCCAGGCCGCCGCGGCCGCCCTCGGCCACGACCATCTCGGTGCCGGCGCCGACGAGGTCGGCCAGCACGTTGCCCTGCTCGTCCTTGACGACGGTGCCGTCCGGGACGGCCAGCACGAGGTCGGCGCCGTGCGCGCCGTTGCGGTGGCCGCCGGCGCCGTGCCCGCCGTGCTCGGCGCGACGGTGCGGGCTGTGGTGGTAGTCGACCAGCGTCGTGACGTCCGGGTCGACGCGCAGGATCACGCTGCCCCCGGGACCGCCGTTACCGCCGTCGGGGCCGCCCAGCGGCTTGAACTTCTCCCGGTGCACCGACGCGACGCCGTTGCCTCCACGTCCGGCGGTGACGTGGAGGGACACCCGGTCCACGAAGGTCGGGACGGCCATGGTGGCTGTGCTCCTCTACTGGATGAACGAACGAGGGGCGCCCTGCTCTGTCAGCAGGGCGCCCCTCGAGGAAGTCTTGCGGAGACTCAGGAAGCCGAGCTCACTCCGCGGTCGGAACGACGTTGACGACGCGACGGCCGCGCTTGGTGCCGAACTCGACGTTGCCGCCGACCAGGGCGAACAGGGTGTCGTCGCCACCGCGACCGACGCCGTTGCCCGGGTGGAAGTGGGTGCCCCGCTGACGGACGATGATCTCGCCGGCGTTGACGAGCTGGCCGCCGTAGCGCTTCACACCGAGACGCTGCGCGTTGGAGTCGCGACCGTTCTTGGTCGAGGCCGCGCCCTTCTTGTGTGCCATGAGTTCAGTCCTTCAGCGTTCCGTGCGGGATGTTGTTGACCTGGGTGAGAGCGACGCCGTCAGGCGTTGATCTCGGTGACCTTGACCTGGGTGTACTTCTGACGGTGACCCTGGCGCTTGCGGTAGCCGGTCTTGTTCTTGTACTTGAGGATCGTGATCTTCGGGCCCTTGGTGGCGCCGAGGACCTCGGCGGTCACGGAGGCCTTCGCGAGGGCGTCGGTGCCGGCCGTGACCTTCTCGCCGTCGACGAGCATGACCACGGGCAGGGTCACCGAGTCACCGACCTCGGACGAAACCTTGTCGATCTCGATGACGTCACCGACAGCAACCTTCTGCTGCTGGCCGCCACTGCGCACGATCGCGTACACCGCGGGCTCACTCTCATTCGTCGGACTACGAGTTCTTGGGCCGCCGCGCCAGCCGTGCCGGTCGGACCGGGGCGCACGCGACAAGACGGCGCACGAAGCACCGAGGATCTAGTTTACGGACGGTCCCCGGCCCGGTCAAAACGAGCCGGGGGGCCCTCAACCGATGCGATGCACGTCACCGCTTGCGGCTGCCGCGCTTCTTGACGGGCACGTGGGCCGCGACCGACTGCTCGCTCTCCCCGGCCAGGGTGCTTCCGTCGCCGTCGACCGACGCTTCGGTCGTCTCGGGCGGGTCCGCGACGATCGTCGCCGCGGCCGCTCCGGCAGGCGGTCCGGCTGGGCGGCGAGCCACCCGGCGGCGCGTGGAGGTGACCACGGTCGGCGTCGCGGGCACGGGCTCCCGCTCAGGCTCCCGCTCGGACTCCGGCGTGGGCTCCGGCTCG
>NZ_CAMPGZ010000145.1 GCF_946885725.1 uncultured Nocardioides sp. | reverse complement strand
GGACGGAGTAGATGTCGAGGAGCGGATGAGGCGACCGGCCGTGCGGCATGCCGACGTTGATGCAGTGCCTGGCCGCGTGGCGCTCTGACTCGAACTCGCGGCCGGAGGTCGCGGTGTAGTACTCGACGTCGAAGATGCCGGAGTCGAGCAGGCGGTCGACCCGCGTCACCGAGCGGCGCTCGCCGGAGCCTTCGGGGTCGCCACGACGCCCGAGGAGGCGGTCAGCCAGTCGACGCGCGGACGACATCGCCCGCGTCGTGACCGGCCCCTCGGGACCTGGGTGTGGCTGGTTACCAGCGACCATCGGTGTACCCGGCGGGATTCCCGCCCGTGAGCCTTGTCGTGACTTCCGTCATTGCAACAGCCCGAAAGTGTAGCCAACGCGACCACCGCGGGTCGAAATTCGTTGCTCCGGCCATGGACCGTCAGACCTGTCCCAAGCCCGGGCGGAACCCGCTCAGTCGGCCCGGACGGTGGCGCAGCCCAGGGGGCCAGGCGTCCGGTCGACGACGGTGGCGCCGTGCTCGCGCGTCCAGCGGTTGATGATCGTCCGCTCGTCCGGTCGGGCCGCGTCGTCGAGGATGAAGCGTGCACCGGGGGCGCAGCGATCGCGGAGCACCGGCAACGCGGGATACCTCGCCAACGGGCCGGTGGTGCCGGGGGGGCCGTCCACGAAGACCAGGTCGATCCCGTCCAAACCCTCGACCTTGCTCAGGTCGTACCACTGGAACGTCTCGCCGGCGACGTCGACCGACACCAACGGGCAGTGCACGACCTCGACGAAGTCGGTCAGCCCGTGCCGCTCGATGTCGGCGCGGGTCTTGGCGGCGTACTCGGCATCGTGGTCCAGAGAGAGGCAGCGGCCGGCGCCGTTGCGCTCCAGGCAGTAGCCCACCCAGACCGACGAACCGCCGCTGCCGGCCTCGACGACCAGACGAGGCTTGGTGTCGAGCACCTCGCGGACCAGCGCAGACACGGTCAGCGGGCTGGCCGCCCAACCCTGGGTCGAGGGCATCGTCGTCCGTGCCGGGACCAGTGCCCGTAGGTCGATCAACGCCTCGATCTCACGCACCGTGCGGGAGTGCTGCTCGGCGCTGCTTCGGCGCAGCCGGCCAACCAGGCCGGCCGTCTCCGGTCGGCGGTTGGGCGGCGGCTCCTCGTCGACGGTCTCCGTGCCGTCGCCGTCTGTGAGTGCCCCGCGGACGTGGACGAGGATGATCACCTGAACGACGAGCAGGGCCAGGAGCCCCACCGCCAGGATGACGATCGCCAGGTTGCTGGTCACGGGGCTCCTCGTGGTGCGACGGCCGATCGGCCGGGGACATCGCCGCAGTGTAGTCGCGGTCGGCGGCTTCCGGCCGGGCGCGTTGGGGTCGGTGCGTTGCGTACCCTGACGCCATGCCGCACGCCCTTCGTCGGTACTTCGACTACAAGCCCAGGCGCGTGAACTACCTGACGCACATCTCGCGTCGTCACCACGCCGTCTTCGTCGAGGTGCCCAAGGCCGGGTGCACCGTCGTCAAGCGCGTGCTGCAGATCGCCGAGGATCCCGCGGCTGCAAATGTCGAGTCCGTGCACGACCGCTCCACCTCGCCGCTCGGAAGAGTGTTCCGGTCCGGCATCGACGTCGACGAGCTGTTCGGGCCGAAGAGCGACTGGTTCCGATTCACGTTCGTCCGCAACCCGTACTCGCGCGCGCTCTCCTGCTACCTGGAGAAGGTGGTGGGGCTGTCGTGGCTCAGCGAGAAGCGGCTGCCCCTGCTCGGGCTGGAGCAGGGCGAGGAGGTCAGCTTCCGGCGGTTCCTCGAGATCCTCGACTCCGACCCGAGCATCCGGGAGGCGGACATCCACTGGACGCCACAGGCGACTCTCTTGGGTCTCGGCCGCCTCTCCTACGACTACATCGGGCGGTTCGAGTCCTTCTCCCAGGACCTCACGCGCGTCATGCATCGACTCGGCATCGAGGTGGGTGCAGACCTGGTGGGTCGACGGACCACGCACGAGGTCGGGGCGAACAGCCGGATCCTCGAGTACTACGACGACGCCTGCGTCGACCTCGTCCGGTCGGTGTACCGCGAGGACTTCGAGCGACTCGGCTACGGCGTGGACCCGCGACTGGCCTGAGACGCGGCGCCTAGGCTCTCTTCGTGGACAGTCTCTTCGCGCCTCCGGACGCGGCCTGGCAGCGCGTGTCCCCGGCGCTCGTCCGGATGCGTCGCACCGTTCTCCTCGTCACGCTTGGGCTGCTCATGGTCATCCTCGTGGCGATCGAGATCGTGCTGGACCTGCCCGGATGGACATGGGTGGCCGGAGTGGCGCTCCTCGTCGCCGTCGGCGGCTGCGCGTGGTGGCTGATCGGCAGGAACGCCGCACGCTGGGGGTACGCCGAGCTCGAGGACGAGCTGTTCGTGACCCGCGGAGCCCTGTTCCGCCGGCTCGTCGTGGTGCCCTACGGCCGCATGCAGTACGTCGACGTACAGGCGGGGCCGCTCGAACGGGCCTACGGCCTGGCGCGCGTGCAGCTGCACACCGCGGCTCCGGGTACGTCGGCCCACATCCCGGGTCTGCCCGCGGACGAGGCGGCCCGGCTGCGTGACCGGCTCACCGCGGCCGGGGAAGCACAGGCGGCCGGGCTGTGACGGACGTCCATCCTCCGCCCGAGCCACCGCCGCCACCAGCCGACAGGACCTTCCACCGGCTGTCGCCGCTGACACCGCTGGTCCGCGGGGCGATCTTCGTCGTGGCCGTCGCGGCGACCACGTGGGACGACCTGCTCTCCGGCAACCTCGGCGTCTTCGCCGGCATCGTGCTCGCGGTCCTGCTCTTCGGCGCGGTCTACGGCTGGGCCTCGTGGCTGCGCACGCGCTACTGGATCGACGACCGCGAGCTGCGGATCGACACCGGCGTCGTCTACCACCAGTCCCGCCGGATCCGGATCGACCGGCTGCAGGGCATCGACATCGTGCAGCCGTTCGTCGCGCGGCTGTTCGGCCTCGCCGAGCTCAAGATGGACGTCGCGGGCGGGGACCAGGAGGGCTCGCTCGCGTTCCTTCCCCTCGCGGAGGCGCACCGGGTCCGCAAGGTCCTGCTCGAGCGACGTGACGCCGTGCGGCGTGCAGACGCGGCAGAGGAGGGCTCGGGCGACGTCGCGACCGAGTCGACCGAGCCCCCGTGGGTGCCGCCGGACCACGACATCGCGAGCCTCGACCTCACGATGCTGGCGTTGAGCACGCTGTTGTCACCGGAGATGGTCCTGCTCCTGCTCTTCGGGCTCGCTGCCGCGATCTCGTCGTTGTTCGTGGGCGGGCTCGTCGCCGCTCCGGGGTTGCCGGTCATCATCGGCTTCGGCCTGGTCGTCTTCCGCCGGTTCTCCGGTTACTACGGCTTTACCGTGAGCCAGACCCGGGCCGGTCTCCAGGTCCGGCGCGGCCTCTTCGAACGCACCACGCAGACGATCACCCTGGCCCGGGTCATGGGGGTGGTGATCAGCGAGCCCGTCATGTGGCGCCCGTTCGGCTGGGCCAAGCTGGACGTGTCCCTCGCCGGCGTCGGAGGTACGGCGGAGAGCGACGGCGGGCCTTCGGCCTCGACCGTCATGCCCGTCGCCGAACGCGCGGTGATCTACGCGCTTGCCACCCACCTGCTTCGCGGCCACGACACCGATGTGGACGCCGACATCGCCGCGATCGAACTCGTCGCTCCGCCCCGGCGAGCGCGCTGGCTCGACCCGCTCGCTCAGAGGTTCATGGGGGTCGGTCTGGGACGCGACGTGGTCGTCGCCCGGCAGGGCTGGTTCACGCGCACCACGCACGCCGTACGCCACGCCCGCGTGCAGTCGGTGCGGCTGAGCCAGGGGCCGTTGCAACGCCGCCTGCGCCTCGCGGACGTGCACGTCGACAGCCCGCCCGGGCCGGTGCACGTGGTGGCGCGGAACCGCGACGCCGCCGAGGCCAGGCGCCTGTGGGAGACGGAGGCAGAGCTGGCCAAGCGGGCGCGCTCGGCCCAGCGACGGTGACGGCTCAGACGAGCAGGCTCGACCGCACGTCGCCGACAGCGCTCACGATCCAGTGGAAGTCCCCGAGGCCGCCCTGCTCAGTCAGCTCGCCGGCCTCGGTCGCCGCGCTCAGTGCCCCGACGTAGGCCGCGGGGTCCGTGGTGGCGAGGTTCAGCGGTGGTCGGGCGCCGGTGACTCCGAGGCGGTGCAGCGCCTCCCGTTGAGTAAGCAGCGTCCCGCCGACCCGGTCCGCCACGGCGTCGACGGCTACCGGCGCGGTCACGTCGCGCGAGCCGTCGGGCAGTACGTCGACCTCGACCCCGTCGCGGTAGGAGCGCAAGGAGCCGAACGCCGGCCGGGACGCGCGGAGGTGTCCGTAGTCCACGGCGACCGCGAAGCCGCGCGTCACCCGTCGAACGACGTCGGCCCAGGCCGCGTCGCGGGTCGTGCCGATCTCGGCCCGGGTGCCCGGTTCGCTCGCGTCGAGCGGCCACCATCTCTCGACCCATACCGCGAGCGACGGTGACACTGTGCCGTGGGTGAGCGGATGGCCGAGCGACTCCCGACCGGTGCGGGCGTCGATGTGCACCATGCGGGCCACGCCGTCCGGGTCCATCTCGGCGACGTGGCAGGGGATGTTGTCGAGCCACTCGTTGGCCACGACGAGCCCGTCGACGGCCTCCGGCAGCGCGGTCGTCCAAGCGATGTCGCCGGGCAGGTCGTCCGGCCGCGGCGCGACCTCCACGGCAAGCAGGTCGAGGTCCGGATCCGTCGCATGGACGGCCCGCAGCAGCTCTCCGCGGCCGGCGCCGATGTCCACGACGGTGTCCAGTCCCGCTTCGCGCACGAGGCGCACGAGCGCCTGCGCGAACAGCGGCGAGGCGTGCACGGACGTCCGGAAGTGCGCGATCGGCGACTCACGGCGGAAGAAGCCTGCGGCGCCGTACAGGGCGTCGTCCCAGGCGCCCTTCCACGTCGGCGCCGTCGTCGGTGGTGGCACGGCGGGGATGCCGAGCGACGTGGGACGGGACATAGCCGAAGCCTAGGTCGCAGCCGAAAAGGGCACGCTGTGACCGACGACACGGGCCGCGGGGGTTACCGCCCCGAAATGCAAGACCTAGCCTCGATGTTGCATCTGCAGGACGTCCGGTACCTCTCGCGAGGACTGGAACGGAAAGGCGATGAGAGCGATGACCCGAATCGGGGTTGTGGGCGCCGGCCGTGTCGGCGCCGTCCTGGCCGCGGCCCTCCGCGAGGCCGGTCACGAGATCGCAGCGGTGGCGGGCGAGTCCCACGCCTCGCGCACCCGCATCGACACGCTTCTCCCCGGCGTGAGGGTCGACAAGCCGACCGCCGTCTCGCGCGCCTGCGACCTGCTCCTGCTCACAGTCCCGGACGACATGCTGAGCAACGTCGTCACCATGCTCGCGGCCAGTGGCGCCATCCGCGAGGGGCAGTACGTCGTGCACACCTCCGGCAAGCACGGCCTCGCCGTCCTCCAGCCTGCGGCCGACGCCGGCGCGCACGTCCTGGCGATGCACCCGGCGATGACCTTCACCGGCACCGACGTCGACCTCGCCCGGCTCGCGGGCTGCGTCTACGGCGTCACCGCCAACCCCGACACCGAGGACCTGGCCGCAAAGCTTGTCGCGGACCTGCGTGGCCGGCTCTTGCGTGTCGCGGAGGACCGCCGGGCTCTCTACCACGCGGGCCTCGCGCACGGCGCGAACCACCTCGTCACGCTCGTGAGCCAGGCGATGGACCTGCTCCGCGACTCCGGCGCTGACGACCCCGCCGCCACGCTGCGGCCCCTGCTCACTGCCGCGCTCGACAACGCGCTGGAGTACGGCAGCGCCGCCCTCACCGGCCCGATCGTGCGCGGCGACGTCGAGACCGTCCGGGCGCACCTGCGCGACATCGCCGCGAACCGTCCCGCGACACTCGAGTCGTACGTCGCCATGGCGCGCGCCACCGCCAACCAGGCGGTTGTCGACGGGCGCCTGCTTCCGATCCGTGCCGCCAAGCTCGTCGGCATCCTCAACGACGCCCTGGTCGAGGCGTGAACGTCGACGGCAGCCCGGCCGTCGCCCGCACCCGTCAGGAGCTGCGGGAGCACCTCGGCCAGGCCGGCGACACCGTCGTCGCCCTCGTCCCGACGATGGGGGCCCTGCACGCCGGTCACGCGTCGCTCATCGACGCCGCCCGGCAGCGCGTGGGCGCGTCCGGTCGGGTCGTCGTGTCGATCTTCGTCAACCCGCTGCAGTTCGCGCCCGGTGAGGACCTCGACCGCTACCCGCGGCCCTTCGACGCTGACCTCCGGATGTGCGCCGACCGTGGGGTCGACGTGGTCTTCGCGCCGACCGTTGACGAGGTGTACCCGGGTGGCGACCCCCAGGTCACCGTCGACACCGGCCCCCTGGCCGCCGAGCTTGAGGGGCGCTCACGTCCGACGCACTTCCGCGGCGTGCTCACCGTCGTCGCGAAGCTGTTCGGGCTGGTGCGCCCCGACGTCGCAGTCTTCGGCGAGAAGGACTACCAGCAGCTCGTGCTCATCCGGCGGATGAGCGAGGACCTCTGCATGGGCGTCGAGGTCGTCGGTGCGCCCACGGTGCGTGAGCCTGACGGACTCGCTCTGTCCTCCCGCAACGCCTACCTCGACGAGGAGCAGCGCGCCGCCGCTGTGGCGCTCTCGGCGGCGTTGCGCGCGGCCGTCGCCAACGCCGAGCAGGGTCCCGACCACGCCCTGGCCGCCGCGCGCGCCGTACTTCGCACCTGTCACGGCGTCGACCTCGACTACCTGGTCGTCACCGACCCCGACCTCGGGCCGGCCCCCGAGCGCGGGGAGGGCCGCGTGCTCATCGCGGCCCGGGTCGGCACCACACGGCTCATCGACAACGCCCCGCTGTTCCTGGGTGCGAGGGAGGCACGCTGATGCTGCGCACGATGATGAAGAGCAAGATCCACCGTGCCACGGTGACGCAGGCGGACCTGCACTACGTCGGGTCGGTCACGGTCGACGAGGACCTCCTCGACGCGGCGGACCTCCTGCCCGGCGAGCTGGTGCACATCGTCGACATCACCAACGGCGCCCGGCTCGAGACCTACACGATCGCGGGCGAGCGCGGTTCCGGTGTCATCGGCATCAACGGTGCGGCAGCCCGGCTAGTGCAGCCCGGCGATCTCGTCATCCTCATCGCCTACGGCCAGATGGACGACGCCGAAGCGCGGTCGTTCAGCCCGCACGTGGTCTTCGTCGATGCCGATAACCGCGTCGTGGCCACCGGTGCCGACCCCGCGGAGGCGCTGCCCGGGTCCGGGCTCACGCGGGGCGACCTCGTCGCGTCCCGCTAGATTCCTGACGTGACCAACCCGCCGGCGCGGCCCGCGCGACTGGCCGCGCCGCCCGCCGGATGGGCGACGCACGCCGACGTCGTCGTCATCGGCTCCGGCATCGCCGGGCTCACCACCGCGCTCCAGGCGCGAGAAGTCGGTTCCGTCCTGGTCGTCACCAAGGACATCCTCTCCGCCGGCTCGACGCGGTGGGCCCAGGGCGGCATCGCCGCCGCGCTCGGCCCCGGGGACACCCCCGAGCAGCACCTCACCGACACGCTCGTGGCGGGTGTCGGGCTCTGCGACGAAGCCGCGGTGCGGGCGCTGGTGACGGAGGGTCCCGACGCGGTGCGAGGCCTCATCGACCTGGGCGCGCAGTTCGACCAGACCAGTGCCGGAGAGCTCTCGCTGACGCGCGAGGGCGGGCACCATCGCGACCGCATCGCCCACGCCGGCGGAGACGCGACCGGGGCCGAGATCCAGCGGGCGCTCGTCGCCGCCGTCCGGGCCGCGCCCGACGTCCAGGTCGTCGAGCACGCGCTGGTCCTCGACCTTGTCCCCGGTGCCGACGGCGGCGTCGCAGGGGTCACCCTCCACGTGATGGGGGAGGGACAGCGCGATGGTGTGGGCGCCGTGCACTGCCGCGCGGTCGTGCTCGCGTCGGGCGGGTTGGGGCAGATCTACTCCGCGACGACCAACCCGTCCGTGTCGACCGGCGACGGCATGGCCCTGGCGCTGCGGATGGGTGCTGTGCTCCGTGACCTCGAGTTCGTGCAGTTCCACCCCACCGTTATGTGGCTGGGCTCCGGCTCGACAGGCCAGCAGCCGCTCATCTCCGAGGCCGTGCGCGGGGAAGGTGCGTTCCTCGTCGACGACTCCGGGCACCGGTTCATGCAGGGGCAGCACGAGCTCGCCGACCTGGCGCCGCGTGACGTCGTCGCCAAGGCGATCATGCGCCGGATGAGGGAGACCGGCCGCTCCCACGTCTGGCTCGACGCCCGGCACTTCGGCCAGGAGAAGTGGGAGTCGCGGTTCCCGACGATCCTGGCCACCTGTCGCAGCCACGGGATCGACCCGGTGCGCTCCCTCGTCCCCGTCGCTCCGGCCTGCCACTACGCGTCGGGGGGTGTCGCCACCGACCTCCAGGGTCGCTCGACCGTTCCAGGTCTCTACGCGTGCGGCGAGGTGGCCTGCTCCGGCGTGCACGGCGCGAACCGGCTGGCCTCCAACTCCCTCCTCGAAGGCCTCGTGTTCTCCCGCCGGATCGCGCACGCCCTGCGCGAGGACCTCCCGGCGCGACAGCAGCCCGTGCCCGACACCCGGACCTCGGGCGTCGTCGGCGGCGCCGTACGACGGGAGCTGCAGCGAGTGATGACCGAGCGCGGCGGGGTGCTGCGCTCCCGGGACGGCATGGACCTCGGCGCCAAGGAGCTCGCGGTGCTCGCCGAGCGGTCGGACGAGGCACCCGGCGTAGACGCGTGGGAGACGACGAACCTCGCCACCGTCGGGTCCGCCCTGCTGGGCGCCGCGCGACTGCGGGAGGAAACCCGCGGTTCGCACTGGCGCGAGGACTTCCCCGACCGCGACGACGAGCACTGGTCTCGGCACATCGACGTCCGCCTCGAAGGCGGCACCCTCGTCTACGACACCAGCACCCACGGAGCGAGCACCACGTGATCACCTGCACGCCGTACGCCGACCTGCCGCCCGAACTGGTCGAGCGGCTCGAGGCCGCCGGGCTCGAGCCCGAGCACGTTCACGCCGCCGTCGTGCGCGCGTTGGAGGAGGACGTGCCGGGCATGGACGTCACCAGCGTCGCGACCCTCGACCCGACCGAGGTGTCCACCGGCGACCTCGTCACGCGCTCTGCCGGCGTGGTCGCCGGGCTCGACGTCGCGGAGCTGGTGATGCGTGCCGTGGCGGGCGACGACGTGCGCGTGGAGGCCCAAGCGTCTGACGGGCAGCGCGTCAGCCGGGGCGACGTGCTGCTGACGGTGCGCGGTCGCACGGTCGACCTGCTGACCGCGGAGCGGACAGCACTGAACTTCCTCTGCCACCTGTCCGGCGTCGCAACGACCACCGCGCGCTGGGTCGACGCGCTCGAGGGGACCGGCGCGCGGGTGCGTGACACGCGCAAGACCACGCCGGGGTTCCGGGCGCTCGAGAAGTACGCCGTGCGCTGCGGCGGCGGCGTCAACCACCGCGCCACGCTGAGCGACCAGGCGCTGGTGAAGGACAACCACGTGCTCGCTGCGGGGGGCGTCGTGCCGGCTTACGCCGCCGTGCGCGAGCGGTTCCCCGGCGTACCGGTCCAGGTCGAGGTCACGACGCTCGACCAGTTGCGAGAGCTGCTCGACGCGGGCTGCGACCAGATTCTGCTGGACAACATGGACGTCGCCACCATGGCCGAGGCGGTCCGCCTCACCGCCGGCCGCGCGCGTCTCGAGGCATCGGGCGGCCTCGACCTGTCCCGCGCGCGGGAGGTGGCAGAGACGGGGGTCGACTTCCTCGCGGTCGGTGCCCTCACGCACAGCGCGCCAGTGCTCGACGTGGCGATGGATCTCCGGCCGGAGGGGGCGACCTGATGCTCCTGTGCGCCGACATCGGCAACAGCCACACGACGATCGGCCTCGTCGAGGACGGTGTCGTGCACGACCACTGGCGCGTCGCGACCGAGGAGCGCCGAACCGCCGACGAGTGGGGAATCCTGCTCAAGGCGCTGCTCGCGGACTCCGCCGTGAAAGCGGCGCACGCCGGTGTGGCCGTATGCGCGACGGTGCCGTCGGTGCTGCACGAGTGGCGCGAGATGCTGCGGACCTTCCACGCCGACGTCCCGCACGTCGTCGTCGAGCCCGGAGTGCGCACCGGCGTCCCGGTGCTGATGGACAACCCTCGTGAGGTCGGCTCGGACCGGATCGTCAACGCGCTCGCCGCGGCACACCTGTACGACGGCCCATCGATCGTCGTCGACTTCGGGACCGCCACGACGTTCGACGTGGTGAGCGCGAAGGGCGAGTACGTCGGTGGGGCGATCTCGCCGGGCATCGACATCTCGCTCGAGGCGCTAGGTCGACGGGGCGCCCAGCTGCGCAAGGTCGAGCTGCTGCGCCCGCGCTCGGTGATCGCCAAGAACACCGTGGAGGCGCTCCAGTCCGGAATCCTCTACGGCTTCGCGAGCCAGGTCGACGGCATCGTCGCCCGGATGGTCGCCGAGCTCGGTCTTGAGCCGGGAGAGGTGCAGGTCGTCGCGACCGGTGGGCTCGCGCCCCTGGTGGTCGACGAGTGCGGCTGCTTCACCGACCACCAGCCGTGGCTGACCCTGCTTGGGCTCGAGATTGTTTTTGGGCGAAACAACGCCTGATCCATGCCACCGGAGGTAGCTCTGCTAGTCCCGCGAGGTCGTGCATGACGCCGGGGAAAGACGATCCGCCTACCTCCAATAGGCTTCTGGGCATGACGGATGGCTCGATAAGCACGACTACGACCGGGGACGACGATCTGCCCGAGCAGATGCGCGTCCGGCGGGACAAGCGCGCCAAGCTGATCGAGT
>NZ_CAMPGZ010000144.1 GCF_946885725.1 uncultured Nocardioides sp. | reverse complement strand
CGGAGCCGCCTGTCGGAATCGAACCGACGACCTAATCATTACGAGTGATTCGCTCTACCGACTGAGCTAAGGCGGCGCGCTGCCCGGACTTCCGGCATGGTGGTCCGGGCCCGGGCAACGAGCGCGAGTATACGGTTCCGCGCCCCGTGACGCGAAACCGCCATTACCCCGACGGCAGACCGGCAGCAGAGTGGAGCCGGGCCTCCCTGAAGGCCCGGCTCCCGTGCTGCTCGGCGGGTGCCTCAGGCGGCGAGCGACGCGACGTCGCGCTCCGCGGCCGCCTTCCCGGTGACCCAGGTCTGGCTCGCGCCGCACCAGCAGGTGTGGGTGACGACGATGCCGGCGTCGGTGTTGACCAGGGACGTCACCTGGCCGGGGAAGACGAGCTGGCGCTTGCCGCACTCGGTGCAGACGTGGTCGAACATGGTGACCTCCCTCGGGAACAACGCGGACTGCTTGCACGACTATGCTCGGCCAGCCAGCCTCATAGGGGTAGCCTGCCTTTCCTTCGACTATTCAAGGCAGAACCTATGCTTTCCCTCCACCAGCTCCGTTGCTTCCTGGCCGCCTACGAGAGCGGCTCGCTGACCGCTGCCGCCGAGGAGCTGGGCTACGCCCAGCCGTCGGTGTCGGAGCAGATCCGGTCGCTCGAGCGGACGCTGAAGACCACGCTGTTCCGGCGCGTTGGTCGCGGCGTGGTGCCGACCACGGTCGCCGACGCGCTGCGACCGCACGCCGAGGCGACGCTCGCCGCCGCCGAGGAGGCCCGCCGGGCGGTGGCCAGCGTCACGGCGCTGGAGACCGGGACGATCCGGTTCGGGATGTTCGGCACCGCGCGGTTGTACGCCGGCGCCGGGCTGGTCGCCGACGTGCTCGCGCGCCACCCCGGCGTACGCGTCGAGCTGATCGGCCAGAACTCCATGGACGTCCAGGAGGACCTCCGTCGGGGCCGGATCGAAGCCGCGATGATCGCGGTCACCGCGGTCGAGAGCGAGGGCATGGAGGTGACGCCGGTCGCCCGCGACGAGCTGGTCTACATCAGCAACGACCCGGAGGCGGTCCGCACGCCGGTGACCGCCCAGCGGCTGGCCAACGCGTCGCTCGTGATGCCGGAGACGACCTGGCGCGCCACCGACTCCACGCGCATCGTGCTGCGCCAGATGCTGCACGAGGCCGGGCGCAACCCGCAGACGCGCATCGAGGTCGAGGACGTCGAGACGGCGGTCGAGCTGGTCGGCATGGGGCTCGCCGACTCGGTCATCCCGCGCGGCGCCGCCGAGCAGCTGCTGCCGCGGCTGGCGCCCAAGGCCGGGATCACCTCGCTGCGGCCGCGGCAGTTCGACACCTTCGCGATCGTGCACCGCGCCGGGGCAACTCTCTCCCCCGCCGCGCGGTTGATGATCGAGATCGCGACCAGGCGGATCCGGGAGATCGCCGAGCCGGTGCGCCCGCGCTAGCTCAGCAGTCGACCGTGCCCTTGGGCACCTTGCCGGAGACCAGGTACGACTCGACGGTGCGGTCGACGCAGTCGTTGCCCGCGAGGTAGCCGGTGTGACCGTCGCCGTCGCGGCGCACCAGCACCCCCGACTCGAGCTGGTCGGCCAGCGACTCGGCCCACTCGAGGGGCGTCGCCGGGTCGCGGGTGGTGCCGACGACGAGGATCGGCGCCGCGCCCTCGGCACTGATCGGCTCGGGCACCCGGCCGGTGTGGATCGGCCACTCCGCGCAGCTGGACAGGCTGTAGGCGAAGATCCGGCCGAACGTCGGCGACACCTTCTCGAACCGCTGGTCGTAGCGCGGCACGTCCTCGCTCGGGATCGCGTCGTCGTGGTCCAGGCAGTTCACGGCGTACAGCGCCTCGAGCGAGTTGTTGGTGTAGCCGTCGGCGCCACGCGACACGTAGGAGTCGGACAACGACAGCAGCACCTTGCCGTCGCCGCCGAACGCCGCCCGCAGCGCCACGTCGAGCGTCGGCCAGAAGTTCTCGTTGTAGAGCGGCGCCCAGATTCCGAGCACCGCGTTGCCGACGCGGAGGGTGCGGTCGCCGGCGTCGAGCGGCTTGCGCTCGATCTGGTCGAGCAGCGCGCGGATCCGCTTCGTGCCGGCGTCGACGGAGCCCCCGAGGAAGCAGCCGCCCCGGTCGACGCACGCGCCGACGTACGCGCGCAGCGCGGTCTCGAACCCGCGTGCCTGCACGAGGTTCAGCCGCAGTGACGACACCGACGGGTCGAGGGCCCCGTCGAGGACCATGCGGCCGACCTGGTCCGGGAAGAGGTCGGCGTACGTCGCGCCGAGGAACGTGCCGTAAGAGGCGCCGAAGTAGCTGAGCCTGCCGTCGCCGAGCGCTGCGCGCAGCACGTCCATGTCGCGGGCCGCCTCGGCGGTCGACACGTGCGCGGCGAGCTCGCCGCTCTTGTCCACGCAGCCCTCGCCGAACCGCTGGAGCAGCCGGTCGGAGCGACGGCGTTCGGCCGCGGTGTCCGGGTCGGGGTCGGCCGCCACGAACGTGTCGAGCTGGGCGTCGGTGAGGCAGTCGACGGGGGTGGACCTGCCGACCCCGCGCGGGTCCAAACCCACGATGTCGAACGCCTGCAGCAGCTCGCTGCCGAAGTAGCTCGACGCGTTGCTCGCGTAGTCCACGCCCGAGCCGCCGGGACCACCCGGGTTGACCACCAGCGAGCCGACCCGCTGCTCGTCGTTGCGGGCTGAGACGCGAAGCACGGACAGCTCGATCGTCTCGCCGTCCGGGTCGGCGTAGTCGAGCGGTACCTCGAGCTCGGCGCACTCGTTGCGGCCGCAGTCCTCCCAGTCCAGCTCCTGGTCGTAGAACTCGGCCAGGTCCGGCTCCGCCGGCTCGTCGGAGGGCTCCTCGGACTCGACGGGGCTCGGCGACAGCGACGGCTCGGGCAGCGCCGGTTCGTCGTCGGAGAACAGCCCGCAGCCCGTCAGGACCGTCGCGGCGGCGAGGCTCGCGACGGTCAGCAGGACGGAGCGCGGACGGGCGGGGTGCGGCACAGGCTGAACTGTACGGACCCGGGTCACACCCGCAGGTCGACCATCATCGCCTCGAGCGTCAGCAGCGGGGTGGCGTTGAACTCGCTCATCTGGTTGCGGGCGTAGAAGATCGCGTCGATGCGGCGGAGGTTGGACTCGGGGGTGGTGCGGCGAGCCAGGTCCTCCACCTCGTTGCGGATCTCCTCGTTGACGAGCGCGCCGGGGGCGCCGGTCTGCAGCGCGATGGCGTCGCGGTAGACGGACAGGATGTCCATCAGGCTGCGGTCGATGACGTCCATCTCGCGCCGCTTCTGCCGCTGCTTCTGGGAGTGGGTCAGCTCGCGCAGCGCCGCCTTGTAGCTGCGGGAGGCACGCGACTTGCGGTCGTCGCCGTACGTCGCGTCGAGCTCGAGGAGCTCACGGGCATTGGACGCCTCGGTGATCGCTTCGGTCTCGTCCTTGGCGATGTCGATGAGGTTGGCGGCGGCGTTCATGCACGCACCCAGCGAGGTGAGCCGGCCGGGCAGCGAGACGACCTCACGACGCCGGTTGCGGGTGGCCTCGTCACGGGCGAGCGCACGGGCGCGGCCGATGTGGCCCTGGCTGGCACGGGCGGCGAAGGCGGCGAGCGGCGGCGCGACGCCGTCCTTCTCGACCAGGAACGCGGCGACCTGCTCGGCCGTGGGGGTGGAGAGCGCGACGTGCCGGCAGCGCGACCGGATCGTCTGCGGCACGTCCTCGAGCGTGGGCGCGCAGAGCAGCCAGACCGTCTTCGGTGTCGGCTCCTCGATCGACTTGAGCAGCGTGTTGGCGGTGCGTCCGCCGGCGTCGCCGAGCCGGTCGGCGTCCTCGATCACCATCACCTGCCAGCGCCGCTCGACCGGCACCAGCGCCGACCGGACCACCAGCTCGCGCATGTCCTTGATGTAGAGCATCGAGGTCTCGGAGCGCGTCACGCTGACATCGGGGTGGGTGCCGGCCAGCGTGGTCGTGCACGCGTGGCACTCGCCGCAGCCGCCCTGCGGGCACTGCAGCGCGGCCGCGAAGGCCATCGCGGCGTTGGACCGCCCCGATCCCGGCGGCCCGGTGAACAGCCACGCGTGGGTCATGCCCTGCCCGGCGGCTGCCCGGGCGAGCGTGTCGATCACGTGGTGCTGGCCGACGAGGTGGTCCCAGACGGCGCCGCGGGCGACGGTGGTCACGACGTCTCCGCTTCGGTACGGCGCCGGGCGGAGCCGAGCAGCGGCTCGACGCGTCGGCGGATCTCGGCGTGGATCTCCTCGATCGGGGCGCGGGCGTCGACGACGAGGTAGTGCTCGGGCTGCCCGGACGCGAGCTGGAGGAACATGTCGCGGACGCGCTCGTGGAACTCCGCGGACTCGCCCTCGATGCGGTCGCGCTCCTCGAAGCGCGCCATGCCCTGCTCGGGCGGCAGGTCGAGCACCACGGTCAGGTTCGGCCGCAGGTCTCCGGTGGCCCACCGGGCGATCCGCTCCACCTCGCGGTCGACCAGGTGCCGGCCGGCGCCCTGGTAGGCGAGGGTGCTGTCGACGTAGCGGTCGGTGATCACCACCGCGCCGCGGGCCAGAGCCGGTGCGACGACGGAGTCGACGTGCTCGGCCTTGTCGGCGGCGTAGAGCAGCGCCTCGGTGCGGTGGGAGATGTTGCCGGTGGCGGGGTCGAGCACGATCCGCCGCAGCTCCTTGCCCACGTCGGTGTCGCCCGGCTCGCGGGTGAGGACGACGTCGTACCCCTCGGCGGTGAGCCACTCCTGCAGCAGCCGGGCCTGCGTCGACTTGCCCGCGCCCTCGCCGCCCTCGAGGGCGATGAAGCAGCCCGTCGCGGAGTAGACGCCCAGCGTGCCGCTGAACGAGTGGAGCAGGTCGTTCACCAGGGGAGTTCCCTTCCGGTCGTCCATCTGACGGTAGGCCGTGACGCCGACAAGGGTCATCACGACCGCCGCCAGCAGGAACGTGACCGCCGCACCGTTGTAGACCAGCAGCGGCTCGCCCGACTCGTCCTCGAACGGCAGGTCGATGGTGCCGATGGTGCCGGCGATCAACGGCGCGGCGGCGAGCACCAGCGCGAGCACCAGCCGGATCATCGAACCCACGAACGCGAACGTGCGCCCGCGCACGTCGTCGGGGACCTCGAGCCCGAGCAGGGTGTTGCCCGTGATCCAGGCGACGCCGGCGGCGAAGCCGAGCAGCATGGTGAGCCCGGTGATGATCTCCAGCTGTTGCAGCAGCGCGAGCGGGAACAGCAGCAGGCCCGTCGTGGTGAGCGCGATGCCGAAGAGGCGGCGACGCGACAGCCCGTGCAGCAGCCGGGGACCTCGCCACATCCCGAGGCCGAGCCCGGCGAACACCGCAGCGAAGAGCATGCCGTAGCCGGGGTCGCCACCGCCGAGGTCGGCGACGAAGGTGCGGGCCAGACCGATCACGACACCGCCGGCCGCGAACGCGCCGACGATGCCGATGACCAGGCCACGGACGACCGGGGTCGTGGCGACGTACTTCCAGCCGTCGACGACGACCCGCCACGCGTTGGTGTCTCCGTCGACCGAGGCGGGACCGCGCGGGATCGTCGTCAGCGTCGCGATGACCAGGCCGCTGACGATGAACGTGACGCCGTTGGCGTAGATCGCAAGGTCGATCGGGCCGCGGTCGAAGGCGTCGAAGAGGTTGCGGTAGATCTTGTCGGCGAGGGTGAGGCCGGTGAAGATCAGGGCCGCCGGAAGAGCGGAGCCGTACGTCGTCGCCAGGCTGATCTGGTTGGCCGCCTCGAGGCGGTGACGCGGCACGAGGTTCGGCACCGTGGCGTCCTTGGCCGGACCCCACACGAGCGAGACGGCCTCGACCAGCACGGTGACGACGAAGACCCACCACAGCTCGCCGACGACCGGGATGGTGAGGAACAGGACGCCCCGGATGTAGTCGCCCCAGATCAACGTGACCCGGCGGTCGATCTTGTCCGCGATGTAGCCGGCGACCGGGCCCATCACGAGCGCCGGCAGCACGCGCAGGAACAGCACGGTCGCGATCGCGTAGTTCTTGCCGGCGTAGGACTCGGCGCTGGCGTTCGCCATCGCGGTGAGCGCGAGCAGGCCGATCCAGTCGCCGAGGCTGGACAGGCCGAGGCCGATCCACAGCCGGCGGAAGTCCGGGATGCGCAGGACGGCCGCGAGCGAGTGGGTCGGTGCGTGCCGCAGGTCGTCGACCGCGGACACCGGGGACTGTTCGCTCACGGGGTCAGCGTAGGTGGTCCGGTCAGGACTTCTTCGCCGTCTTCGACGTGGCCTTCTTGGTGGTCTTCTTCGCGGTCGTCTTCTTGGCCGTCGACTTCTTGGCGGCGGCCTTCTTCGTTGTCTTCTTCGCGGTCTTCTTCGCCGCCTTCTTGGCCGGACCACGCGCCCGGCGCTCGGCGAGCAGCTCGGCCGCCCGCTCGATGGTGATCGTCGCCGGGTCGTCGCCCTGGCGCAGCGTCGCGTTGTACTCGCCGTCCGTCACGTATGGCCCGAAACGCCCGCTCTTGACCGTGACCGTCTGGCCGCTGGCCGGGTCGGTGCCGATCTCGCGGCCGGGGTCGGCTGCCTGGCGGCCGCGGCGCTTGGGCTCGGCGAAGATCTTCAGCGCCTCGTCGAGCGTGATCGTGAAGAGCTTCTCCTCCGAGTCGATCGAGCGGGAGTCGTTGCCCTTCTTGAGGTACGGCCCGTAGCGACCGTTCTGTGCGGTGATCTCCTCACCGGTCTCGGGGTCCTCGCCGACCACGCGCGGCAGGGTCAGCAGCTTCACCGCGTCCTGCAGCGTGATGGAGTCGAGCGTCATCGACTTGAACAGCGAGCTGGTGCGCGGCTTCGCGCCCTTCGGGGCGTCCTCGGGCAGCACCTCGGTGACGTAGGGGCCGAAGCGGCCGTTCTTGGCCACGATCGGCAGCCCGGTCTCGGGGTGCGTGCCGAGGTGGATCTCCTCGCCCGCCGGGTTGGCGAGCAGCTCGCGCGCCTTCTCGGGGGTGAGCTCGTCGGGCGGCAGGTCCTCGGGCACGTTGGCGCGGGTGCCGTCCGGCGTCTCGATGTAGGGACCGTAACGGCCGACGCGCAGGTCGATCCCGTCGTCGATCTTGAACGTCGCCAGCTCGCGCGCGTCGATCTCGCCGAGCTCGGAGACCAGCTTCTTCAGGCCCTCGACGTCACCGTTGCCGAAGTAGAACTTCGCCAGCTCCTCATTGCCGTTGGCGCGGCCGGCCGCGACCTCGTCGAGGGTGTCCTCCATGACGGCGGTGAACTCGTAGGACACCAGCCGCGAGAAGTGCTCCTCGAGCAGCCGGATCACCGAGAACGCCAGCCACGCCGGCACCAGCGCGGTGCCCTTCTTGTAGACGTAGCCGCGGTTGAGGATCGTGCCGATGATCGAGGCGTACGTCGACGGACGGCCGATCTCGCGCTCCTCCAGCTCGCGGATCAGGCTGGCCTCGGTGTAGCGCGCCGGCGGCTTCGTCTCGTGGCCGGCCGCACGGACCGACGCCGCCGTCACGGCGTCGCCTTCCTTCACGGCGGGCAGCCGCGTCTCGCGGTCGTCGGACTCGGTGTCCGGGTCGTCCTGGCCTTCGACGTACGCCTTGAGGAAGCCGTGGAACGTGATCACCCGGCCGCTCGCGGAGAAGACGACGTCCTCGCCGGTGCTCGCGCTGCCGCCGAGCCGGATGGTGACCGAGCGGCCCTCGGCGTCCTTCATCTGCGAAGCGACGGTGCGCATCCAGATCAGCTCGTAGAGCCGGAACTCGTCACCGGTCAGGCCGGTCTGCGCGGGCGTGCGGAAGTTCTCGCCCGCGGGACGGATCGCCTCGTGCGCCTCCTGCGCGTTCTTGACCTTGGACGTGTAGGTGCGCGGCTTGTCCGGGACGTACTCCGCGCCGTACAGCTCCGTGGCCTGCTGCCGCGCAGCCGCGACGGCCGACTCCGACAGTGTCGTGGAGTCGGTGCGCATGTAGGTGATGAAGCCGTTCTCGTAGAGCCGCTGCGCGATCGACATCGTCCGCGATGCGCCGTACCCGAGCTTGCGCGAGGCCTCCTGCTGCAGCGTCGTCGTGCGGAACGGCGCGTAGGGCTTGCGGGTGTAGGGCTTGGACTCGACCGACCGGACCTCGAACGTCGTGTCGGTCAGCGCGGAGGCGAGCGCCTCGGCGCGGCCGCGGTCGAGGTGGACGACGTCGGCGCCGTCCTTGAGCTCGCCCCGCGAGGTGAAGTCGGAGCCCCGCGCGACGCGAGACCCGTCGACGGCGTGCAGCTTGGCCGGGAACATCCGCTCGTCGTGGCCGGCGCCGGCGTCGAAGGTGCCCTCGAGGTCCCAGTACGACGCGGTGCGGAACGCCATGCGCTCGCGCTCGCGGTCGACGACCAGGCGGGTCGCGACGGACTGCACGCGGCCCGCGGACAGGCCGGACATGACCTTCTTCCAGAGGACCGGCGAGACCTCGTAGCCGTAGAGCCGGTCGAGGATCCGTCGCGCCTCCTGGGCCTCGACGAGGTCCATGTCGATGTCGCGCGGGTTCTCGACCGCGGCCTGGATCGCGGGCTTGGTGATCTCGTGGAACACCATGCGCCGCACCGGCACCTTCGGCTTCAGCTCGTCGAGCAGGTGCCAGGCGATCGCCTCGCCCTCGCGGTCCTCATCGGTCGCGAGGTAGAGCTCGGAGGCGTCCTTCAGGAGGCTCTTGAGCTTGGTCATGTGCGACTTCTTGTCGCGGGACACGACGTAGTAAGGGGTGAAGTTGTTCTCGACGTCGACGCCGAGACGCGCCCACGGCTGGCCCTTGATCTCGGCAGGCACGTCGGCGGCGCTCTGCGGGAGATCGCGGATGTGCCCGATCGACGACTCGACCACGTAGTCGTCGCCGAGGTACCCGCCGATCGTCTTCGCCTTCGCCGGCGACTCGACGATGACGAGCTTGCGCCCGGCCCCATTGTTCCCTGCCACGTACGTCCTGCTTCCTCATCAGACATGCGGCCCGGCCGCACTCAGGCCGGAGTTCCGCGCGAGACACGGTAACGCGCCGTGTCAACGCGGAATCGACCCCGGTCAGTTCCCGGTCTCGGCCCGGGCGAGGAAGCCGTCCGCCACGAGACGGCGGACTTCGGGCTCGTACGTCGCCCGAAGATCGGCCGGTTCGCGGTCGAGCAGGGTGGCCAGCGCGTCGAGGAGCTGTCCGGTTGTGAGGTCGCCGTCGCAGGCGCCGACGAGGCCCGCGACGACCGTGTCGGCCTGGTGCGCGCGCCGCATCCAGCGCTGCTGCCTGAGCACGATCGTCTCCGGGTCCTCGGCGCCCGGGGCGCCCACCGTCTCCTGGCGCACGTCGTCGCGGCGGACCAGCCGTTCGTTGGACAGGTCGGGAGTCGCGGCCAGCACGTCCTGGCGCCGTGCGTGCGCGGCTACCTCGGGCCCGAGAGGCTGCTCCACGTCGTACGGCCACTCCTCGAGCCGCAGCACGGGATCCCGGTCGACGCGGCGCAGGTCGAGCCAGCCGAACCCGACGCCCTCAATGCCCTGGTGCTCGAACCAGGACAGCCAGGTGTCGTATCTCTCGATGTAGTCGTCGTCGCCGTGCACACCGGCGTCCTTCAACCACAGCTCGACATACTCCGCGGGGTCGGCGACCTCGCGCTGCACGACCCACGCGTCGACGCCGCGACCCTCGACCCAGCCGGTGAGCCGGTCGCGCCAGTCCTCGCCCTTGCGGTGCACCCAGTTGGCGAGCACCTGGGCACGCCCGCCGGGTGCCAGGTGCTCCACGGCGCCGGTCACCACGCGGCGGACCATCTCGTCGCCGGGAAGGCCGGAGTCGCGATAGACGAGCCGTTCGCCGGTGCCGGGCGAGACGACGAACGGGGGGTTGGTGACGATGAGGTCGTACGTCTCGTCCGCGACGGGATCGTAGAGACTGCCCGCCCGGTCGTCGATCTCCACCCCGTTGAGCATCGCGTTGAGGCGGGTCATCCGCAGGGCACGCTCGTTCACGTCTGTCGCGACGACGTGCTCGGCGTGCTCGGCCAGGTGCAACGCCTGCACGCCGCAGCCGGTGCCGAGGTCGAGCGCGCGACGGACCGGCTCGCGCACGGTGAGCTGCGCGAGGGTCGAGGACGCGGAGCTGATGCCGAGCACGTGGTCGGCATCAACCTTGAGACCGCGCCCGTCCAGACCGGGCGTGAGGTCGCTGACCACCCACCAGCCTCGGCTGTCGTCGGCGTACGGCCGCAGGTCGACCCGCGCGCGCACCTCGCCGACGCTGCGCTCGAGCATGCCGGCGACGCACAGCGTGTCGAGCAGGCCCGGGAGCGTGGCCTCCACGTCCGCGGCCGGCACGACCGCCTGCAGCAGGAACAGCCGCACCAGCGTGGAGAGCGGGCTGCGGTCGCGGGTGGCGCGCAGACCCGGCGTGGTCTCGTTGCGCGAGAGCGCCTGGTGGGCGACGGGGCCGAGCAGGTCGGCGACGTTCTCGTAGTGATAGCCGGCCTGGACCAGGTCGTCGCGCAAGCGCTCGACGTCGGCGAACGAGAGCAGCTCCACGTCTCGCGATGCTACGGCCAACAGGCCATGGGAACGGCGAGAGGCCACCTCCCGTGGGAGGTGGCCTCTCGATCGAACTCTGATGAAGCAGTGAAGCGGGTGCCGTTCCGGTCAGGCGGCGTTGCTTCCGACCGGCTCGGGCGCGGACTCGCCGATGGCGACCGGGCGACGCTTCGAGACGTACACGGCGCCGGCGATGATCGCGGCCGAGACGAGCGCGATCGCGATGCGCAGCGGGGTGTTCTCGTCCTCACCGACGCTGACCTGGACGACGGCGGCGGCGATCAGCAGCGAGACCAGGTTCATCACCTTGATCAGCGGGTTGATCGCGGGGCCGGCGGTGTCCTTGAACGGGTCGCCGAC
>NZ_CAMPGZ010000143.1 GCF_946885725.1 uncultured Nocardioides sp. | reverse complement strand
CGCTCGGCTCGTCCAACCAGATCAACATCGTGCACGCGACCGTCGAGGCGCTGCGCTCGCTCGAGGAGCCCGAGGCCGTCGCGGCCCGCCGTGGTCTCCCCGTCGAGGACGTCGCCCCGGCCGCGCTGCTCAAGGCCCGCGCGGAGGTGTCCTCCTGATGGCGCGCCTCAAGGTCCAGCAGCAGCGATCCACGATCGGCTGCAAGAAGAACCAGCGGGACACCCTCCGTTCGCTTGGCCTCAAGCGGATCGGCGACGTCGTCGTCAAGGAGGACCGCCCCGAGATCCGTGGCATGGTCCACACCGTCCGTCACCTGGTGACGGTCGAGGAGGTCGACTGACATGACGCTCAAGCTGCACCACCTGCGTCCCGCCCCCGGTGCCAAGACCGCCAAGACCCGCGTGGGTCGCGGTGAGGGCTCCAAGGGCAAGACGGCGGGTCGCGGTACCAAGGGCACGAAGGCGCGCTACCAGGTGCCGGCCAGCTTCGAGGGTGGGCAGATGCCCATCCACATGCGGCTGCCGAAGCTCAAGGGCTTCCGCAACCCGTTCAAGGTCGAGTTCCAGGTCGTCAACCTCGACCGGATCAACGACCTCTTCCCCGAGGGCGGCACCGTGGGCGTCGAGGACCTGGTGGCGAAGGGTGCCGTCCGCGACGGCAGCCCCGTCAAGGTGCTCGGCACCGGCGAGCTGAACGTGGCCGTGCAGGTGAGCGCGCACGCGTTCTCCGCCTCGGCCAAGGAGAAGATCGCCGCCGCCGGCGGCACCGCGACCGAGATCTGAGCTTCGGCTCACCCGGTCGCGCACCCAGCATGACCAGCAGCAGGGGCTCGAGCCTCGGTCGGCAGGGAGGAATCCCCGCCGTACCGGACTCGGGCCCCTGTTAGGCTTCCGTGGTCCTGTCCGCAGCAGCGGGGGACCGTTTCCTCGGGTCGGGCACCCATCGGGTGTCCTGCGGGGTTCTGGACAGGTAGTGATGAAGAGGACGGTGTCACCCCAGTGCTAGGCGCTTTCGCGAACGCGTTCCGCACGCCGGATCTGCGACGCAAGTTGCTGTTCGTCCTGATGATCGTCGTCGTCTTCCGACTCGGCTCCCAGGTCCCGGCCCCCGGCGTCAACGTCGGCAACGTGCAGGCCTGCTTCGCGCAGATCGAGAACGACGGCCTCTACGGGCTGATCAACCTGTTCTCCGGCGGAGCGCTGCTCCAGCTGACCGTGTTCGCGCTGGGGATCATGCCCTACATCACCGCGAGCATCATCCTGCAGCTGCTCGTCGTCGTGATCCCGCGCCTCGACGCCCTCAAGAAGGAGGGCCAGGCCGGCCAGGCGAAGATCACGCAGTACACCCGCTACCTCACGCTCGCGCTCGCCGTGCTCCAGGCGACCGGCATCGTGGCGCTGGCGCGCAGCCGCCAGCTGCTGCAGGGCTGCCCCGACCCGCTGCTCTACAACGAGACCAGCCTGACGACCATGCTGATCATGGTCATCACGATGACCGCCGGCACCGCCGTGATCATGTGGCTCGGCGAGCTCATCACCGACCGCGGCATCGGCAACGGCATGTCGATCCTGATCTTCACCCAGGTCGTCGCGACGTTCCCGTCCGCGCTCTGGCAGGTCAAGGTCTCCCGCGGCTGGTGGGTCTTCGCGCTGGTGATGGCCATCGGACTCGTGCTCGTCGCCGCCGTGATCTTCATGGAGCAGGGCCAGCGGCGCATCCCGGTGCAGTACGCCCGGCGGATGGTCGGCCGCAAGATGTTCGGCGGCTCCTCGACGTACATCCCGCTCAAGGTCAACCAGGCCGGCATCATCCCGGTCATCTTCGCCTCGAGCCTGCTCTACCTCCCGGCGATGGCGGTCCAGTTCGCCGGCAACAACCGGTCCGCGTGGGCCGACTTCCTGAACACCTACCTGGTCTCCGGAGACCACCCGCTGTACATGGCGGTGTACTTCGGCCTGATCATCTTCTTCACCTACTTCTACGTCGCGATCACCTTCAACCCCCAGGAGGTCGCGGACAACATGAAGAAGTACGGCGGCTTCATCCCCGGGATCCGGGCGGGCAAGCCGACCGAGGAGTACCTCTCCTACGTCCTGTCCCGCATCACGTTGCCGGGCTCGCTGTACCTCGGTCTGATCTCGCTGGTCCCGCTCATCGCCCTGGTGCTGGTGAACGCGAACCAGAACTTCCCGTTCGGCGGCACGTCCATCCTGATCATGGTCGGCGTCGCGCTCGACACGGTGAAGCAGATCGAGAGCCAGCTCCAGCAGCGCAACTACGAAGGGTTCCTCCGGTAGTGCGACTCATCCTCATGGGCCCCCCGGGCGCCGGCAAGGGCACGCAGGCGAAGACCATCGCGGACAAGCTGGGCATCCCGGCCATCTCCACCGGCGACATCTTCCGCGCCAACGTGTCGCAGCAGACGCCCCTCGGGCTCGAGGCCAAGGGCTACATGGACAAGGGCGACTACGTCCCCGACACCGTCACCAACGCGATGGTCCGCGACCGGCTCAACGAGCCCGACGCCCGCGTCGGCTTCCTGCTCGACGGCTACCCGCGCACGCTCGCGCAGGTCGAGGAGCTCGACAAGATGCTCGCGGAGCAGGGGACGTCCATCGACAAGGTCGTCGTGCTCACGGTCGACCAGGACGAGATCGTGGCGCGGCTGCTTCGCCGGGCCGAGATCGAGGGTCGCACCGACGACACCGAGGACGTCATCCGCAAGCGCCAGCAGGTCTACGCCGAGCAGACCGCCCCGCTGATCTCCGTCTACGCCGAGCGCGGTGTGCTCGTCGAGGTCGACGGCATGGGTGCCGTCGAGGAGGTCAGCGCGCGCATCTTCGAGGCGATCGGCGCGACCGACTCCGCCGCCAGCTGACCTGAACGGCTCCGGATGGGCTTCCGCGACCGCGGCGTCGAGATCAAGACGCCAGAGCAGATCGCGCTGATGCGCAAAGCCGGCATCGTCGTCGGCGAGACGCTCGACCTGATGCGCCGCACCGTCAAGGCCGGCGTGACCACTCGCGAGCTCGACGCCATCGCCGAGGACCACATCCGGTCGCGCGGCGCGACGCCGTCGTTCCTCGGCTACCACGGCTTCCCGGCGACGCTGTGCATCTCGGTCAACGACGAGGTCGTCCACGGCATCCCCGGTGACCGGGTGATCCAGGAGGGCGACGTCGTCAGCATCGACTGCGGCGCCATCGTCGAGGGCTGGCACGGCGACGCCGCCACGACGGTCGCGGTCGGCGACGTATCCGACGAGGTGCGCGAGCTGATCCGCGTCACCGAGGAGGCGATGTGGCGCGGGATCGCCGCCGCGCACCTCGGCGGCCGGGTCACGGACATCTCGCACGCGATCGAGACCTACGTCCGCAGCCAGGGCGACTACGGGATCCTCGAGGAGTACGTCGGGCACGGCATCGGCTCCGCGATGCACCAGCCGCCCAACGTGCCCAACTACGGCAAGCCGGGCCGCGGCCCCAAGCTCGTGCGCGGGCTGGCCCTCGCCGTCGAGCCGATGATCGTGCTCGGTTCGCCCGAGACCACCGTGCTCGAGGACGACTGGACCGTCGTCACCAACGACGGGTCCTGGGCCGCGCACAGCGAGAACACCTTCACGCTCACCCCTGACGGCGCCTGGGTGCTGACCGCGCTCGACGGCGGCGAGGAGAAGCTCGCGGAGCTGGGTGTGCCGTTCGGTGGCCGCTGAGTCCTTCCCGCCTCCGGCGACGGCACTCGTCGTCGACGTCGCGAACGTGATGGGCAGCCGGCCGGACGGCTGGTGGCGGGACCGGGCGGGTGCTGCTTCGCGATTGCTCGCGTCGTTGGCGGCTGCCGACCTGGCGTACGGCGAGGTGGTTGCCGTCCTGGAGGGTCGTTCTCGGGCGGCTTCCGGTCCTGCTCGCGGCGTGGTCGTCGTACTCGCGTCCGGCTCGGGTGACGACGCGATCGTGGACGAGACGGCCCTTCGGGTCTCGGACGGGGTCCGGGTCGAGGTGGTGACCGCCGACCGGGCTCTGCAGGCGCGCGTCGAGGCCGCCGGGGCGACCGTTCGGCGGCCGTCGTGGCTGCTGGAGCGGCTGGAGCGGGGCTAGGGTCGCCACGTGGGGGACTTCACCTGGCTCCCGGCCAACCGGGCGACGACCGAGGACGTCGAGGCGGTCTTCGCCACGGGCGGCGCCCGCAAGTGCCGGTGCCAGGCGCTGAAGGTGCCCGGCTGGATCTGGCGCGACACCACCCAGGAGGAGCGGGACGCCGCGCTGCTCGCGCAGACCGCCTGCGGCACCGCCGGCCCGACGTCCGGGCTGATCGGGTATGTCGACGGCGAGGCCGCCGGCTGGGTCGCCGTCGAGCCGCGCGAGGACTACCCCCGGCTCTGGGCCCGCAAGCAGCCGTGGATGCGCATGGACCCCGAGCTCGAAGGCGTCTGGTCGGTCACGTGCTTCGTCGTACGCAAGGGCCGGCGGAAGTCCGGACTGATGTACGAGCTCGCCCGCGCGACGGTGGCGTACGGCGAGCAGGTCGGCGCCCGGGTGCTGGAGGGCTATCCGACCGAGCCGCCGCCGGGCAAGACCGTGATCTGGGACGAGGCCTCGGTCGGGCTGGTGCAGGTCTTCCTCGAGGCCGGCTACGAGGTGGTGGCCGAGCCGACCCTTCGGCGGCGGGTAGTGCGGCGGCAGCTCTAGCCGGGTGGTCGAGCCCGGTTGGTCGAGACCACCGCGAGCCCACCACCCCGTGTTATCCGGCGATCACGCTCACGCCGGCGAGCAGGCGCTCGACGTCCTCGTCGCTGGTGTACGGCGCCAGGCCGGCCCGCACGGCGCCGGTGTCGCCCAGGCCGAGCCACCGCGACGCCTCGATGGCGTAGAAGCTGCTCGCAGGCGCGTTCACCGCGAGGGACGCGAGGTGCTCGTAGACCTTGCGGTCGGCGACGCCGTCGACCGAGAAGAACACCGTCGGGGTGCGCACCGCGGGAGAGCCGTGCAGGGTGACGCGGGGGATCCGCCGCAGTCCGTCCAGGAGACGACCGAACAACCGGTCCTCGTGCTCCTCGACCGCCCGCATCGACTCCAGCACGCGGATGCGTCGGTCGTTCGCGTCCGAGGCGAGCCCCGCGATGTAGTCGATCGCGGCCGTGGTCCCGGCGAGCAGCTCGTAGGGAAGCGTGCCGAGCTCGAAGCGCTCGGGCACCGCGTCGGTCGACGGCAGCAGCTTGTCGAAGCGCACCCGCTCCCACAGGGCGGGAGCGGCGACCACCAGGCCGTGGTGCGGCCCGAAGAACTTGTACGGCGAGCACGCGTAGAAGTCGGCGCCGAGGGCCACGACGTCCACCGGGGCGTGCGGCGTCAGGTGCACGCCGTCGACGTACAGCAGGGCGCCCGCCTCCTGCACGGCCTCGGCGATCCTCGGCACGTCCGGTCGCGTGCCCAGCACGTTGGACGCCCCCGTGACCGCCACCAATCGGGTGCGGTCGGACAGCTCGGCTCGGACGTCGTCGACGGTCAGCTCGGCGGTCGCGCGGTCGAACCCCACCCATCGCACGGCCGCGCCGGCGGCCTCCGCGGCGTGCACCCACGGCCGGATGTTGCCGTCGTGATCGAGCCGCGTCACCACGACCTCGTCGCCCGGGCCCCACTCCTTGGCGAGTGCCCGCGCCACGTCGTACGTCGCCTGCGTCATCGAGCGCGCGAACACCACTCCACCCGGGTCACACCCGAGCAGGTCCGCGACCGCACGTCGGGCTTCGATGACGACCTCATCGGCACGGCGCTCGGCCGCCGTCACCGTGCCGCGGTTGGAGATGCCGGACGTCATCGTCTCCGCGACCGCCTCGGCCACCTGCCGCGGCACCTGCGTGCCGCCGGGCCCGTCGAAGTAGGCGACGCCCTGGTCGAGGGCGGGGAAGTCCTTGCGGATGCGTTCGAGGTCGAGGGTCATGGCGCCATCATCCACGGCATGGCGCTGCGCGCCCCTGGCCCATCGACGCGGATGGCAGGGCCCGTGGTCGCTATTGTGCCGAGCCGCTGAGCCGACTGACGCTGGAAAGGACGGCAGTGCCGTTGGGGTGCTGCACCGAGAGTCGGGCCCACACATGAGCGCGCCCAGTTCCACCCTGCGTATCAATCGGAGCCGACGGGTGACCGCAGTCTTCGCCGGACTCGTCTGTGCGAGTGCCCTGGCGGTGCCGGGCGTCGTGCAGTCCCTCGCGGTCACCTCAGCCGATGCGAGGACAGGTGCCGAGGCTCAGGTGGGACCTGCCCTCACCTGGAAGTCGTGTCGGGGCTCGAAGCGTGCGCAGTGCGCGAAGCTCGAGGTTCCGGTGGACTGGGCGAAGCCACGCGGCAAGCAGATCAGTCTCGCGATCGCACGGCTCCCCGCTGGAGAACGCCGGCACCGCATCGGCACGTTGTTCTTCAACCCCGGCGGACCCGGCGACGGCGGAGTGAAGTACGTCATACACGCCGAGCAGGTCTTCAGCCCCGCCCTGCTCGCCAGTTTCGACCTGGTCGCCATGGACCCGCGCGGTGTCGGAAACAGCGCGCCCATCCGGTGCAACCTGCCGGTCGCTCCCGCCGACATCACGCTGTTCCCGCGCACCGCCAAGGAGTTCGAGAAGCTGCGCGACTACGGCCCTCGGCTGGGCCGGAGCTGCCTCGCCGCATCCGGTCCTCTCGTGGGGCACGTGGACACCATCAGCGTCGCCCGCGACCACGACGCGCTGCGTCGCGCACTCGGTGAACGGAAGGTGAGCTGGCTGGGCATCTCGTACGGCACGCAGGTGGCCATCAACTACGCCGCGCTGTTCCCGCACCACACTCGCGCGATGGTCCTCGACGGCGCGCTGGAGCACAGCGGCTCCGAGGTGTCCATGCTGGCCACCGAGATCCTGACGGCCGAGGACGCCTTCAACCGCTTCGCCGCCTGGTGCGCCACCGCGGACGCCTGTGCGCTGAAGGGTCAGGACGTCGGGGCCGTGTACGACGACCTGGTGGCGCGCGCCGACCGGCACCCCATCCCGGTGCCCGGAGCGCTCCGGCCCGTCACAGGGGCGGACATCAGGATGGGAACGCCGCGAGGACTCCTGTTCAAGGAGCCCGGTGCCTTCGGGCCGGCCCTGTCCTGGGCAGCGTTGTCCCGGGCGATCCAGGCCGCCGTGGAGGGTGACGCGTCCGCGTTCGCCCTGCCACCGGTACGCGTCGCCGCTCCGCTGGCCGAGCGGCTCTCCGTCGCCTGCATGGACTTCGTCTCCGAGATCCGCACGTGGGCGGACATGAAGCAACGCATCGAGCTCGGCCGACAGCTCGCCCCGCACCTTCAGGGCGCCTCCGAGCAGTGGGAGATCCTGCGCTGCATGGGCTGGCCGGTGAAGCCCGGCAACCCCTTCCGTCGGCTCGACGTAAGCGACGTCCCGACCCTGATCGTCAACTCGACGCACGATCCGTCGACGGCGTACGCGTGGGCCCTCGGCCTCGCGGGTCAGATCCGCGGCAGCGACCTCCTCACTCGGGAGGGGGACGGGCACACGTCCTTCTTCCAAGCCTCCAACTGCGCGCAGGGTGCGATCGACGCATACCTCTTCCGGCCGAGGGCTGCCGCGAACCGCGTATGCACGGGCTGATCCGAGACGCCGCTCCTGGTGAGGGTGTCCCGCGCATGGCCAGCGGGTGTAGCTCGGGCTGGGACGGGCACATCGGCGGGATGACCGTGTACGTCGCCTGGACCTCGGCCGACCTCCATCAGCTCGATCCCTCACGGGACCTAGCGGGGCCTTGGCGCGAGGTCGTCGTCGCTTCAGGAGGTCTGGCCTTCGTGGACAGCGACGACACGCTCTCGCGTGTCTACCACGCGTTGAAGTGGTCCCTTCCCGAAGGAGTCGCTCTCGCCGTGGTTCCCATTGCCGAGCTGCCGAAGGCAAGGGGGCTGGCGCCCAGGACGAACCGCTGGCTGCGCACACGGCTCGGGTGACGCTGCTGACGGCGGTCCCGAGTCCGATCGAGCAGTAGGTCGATGCGGGTCCGGTCCGCCTGTGCAGACAGGCCCGGGGACCGTGGCATGCCGACGCCGGGCCGTGGGGCATCCGAGCAGGAGTGCGGATGCCCCAGCGGGCGCGCAGGAGGAGCGTGGCCTCATGACGCTCCTCGATACGAACCGGGCGACCGCCGGGCGCCCGCGGGCCGGCCGTCTGCCACGCGCACACAACTGCGTCATCGGCATCCGGATCGTCTCGACGACGCTGTCCGCGCCTGCCACCTGTTCGACCATCTCGCAGCGAAGGACGGCGGCACCTCCGACAACACGACTTCGTTGCCTTTCAACCGCTACGAACGCCAGAAGGCGACGCCCGTCGTGTTGCGCCGTATGTACTCCGAGCGGTCCAACGCCTCACCCACGTGCGTGGTCCATACGAACCCCTCGTGCAGCAGCGCTAGCAGACGGCGGCGTCGCCTGCCGCGAGCGCTCGAGCCAGGTCCTCGGCGGCGGCGAAGACCTCGTGCGTGGCGTCCATGCTCGCCGGCCTGCAGGGCGGGCGGCCGGGGAGTGGCCTCGACAAGCTCGACCACCCGGCTCGACCACCCGGACACCCGGAACAAACCGAGCGGCTCGCGACGTTGAGCCCACCGTGCCCTCGGAACCGTTGAAGCTGTCCGTGCTCGACCTCGTCCCGGTCCGCAGCGACCAGACGACCGGTGACGCGCTGCGAGCGTCCCTGTCGCTTGCCCGGACCGCCGACCGGGAAGGCTTCGAGCGCTACTGGGTGGCCGAGCACCACAACATGCCGGCCGTGGCGGCGACCAACCCGCCGGTGCTGATCGCGATGATCGCGGCCGCGACCGAGCGGATCCGGGTCGGGTCGGGCGGGGTGATGCTGCCCAACCACGCGCCGCTGGTGGTCGCGGAGCAGTTCGCGCTGCTGGAGGCTGCGCACCCGGGGCGGATCGACCTCGGCATCGGCCGTGCGCCGGGGACCGACCCGGTCACCCGCTACGTCCTCCGCAGCGGCGCGACGGACGACGACATCGTCAACCGGTTCGGCGACTACGTGCAGAACGTCGCGGCCCTGATGGCCAAGGAGGGGGCGGGGCTGCAGCTGCGCGGCGAGACCTTCGAGCTGCGGGCGACGCCGCACGCGGTGAGCGTGCCGACCCTGTGGCTGCTGGGCTCGTCGGACTACTCGGCGAAGCTGGCGGCGGAGATGGGGCTGCCGTACGTGTTCGCGCACCACTTCTCCGGCTCCGGTACGGCGGAGGCGCTGGCGCTCTACCGGGACAACTTCCGGCCGTCGGAGGCGCTGAAGGAGCCACGCACGTTCCTCACGGTCAACGCGGCGGTCGCGGAGTCGGCCGAGGAGGCGGAGCGGCTGGCGTTGCCGCAGCTGCAGGCGATGGTCGCGCTGCGCACGGGCGGCAAGCTGAGCCCGCAGCGGCTCGTCGAGGAGGCGGAGGCCGACCCGGTGCCGGAAGCGCACCAGGGGCTTCAGGCGGCGATGCGCGAGCGGTGGGTGGTCGGCGACCCGAAGCAGGCGGCGGTGCAGGTGCACGAGCTGGCTACGACGTACGGAGTCGACGAGGTGATGGTGCACCCGGTCGCCGGTGCGCTCAGCGGGACGCCGGCCGACGCTTCGCCGGCGCGGGAGGCGACGCTGACGCTGCTCGCCCGCGCGATCCGGGACGAAGCGGGCGGAAGCGGCGGAGCATAGCGCCGATTTCGGGTTCGCTGGGTCTTTCCCGTAGACTGGTGCGTCGGCCCAACGTGGGTCTGTTTCGTGGCGCCCAGCGGCTGCCGCAAGCAATCGGGATCACCGGTCCTCCGGTGCCTCGGTCGTGCGCGGGAATCGGACGCCCGGACGGCTTCACGAGGTCCACTCGCTCAGCACCATGCGGTGAGGCGCGGGGCGGTTCCCGGGTCGAACGGTAGACAACGTCATCAAACGGATTGTGGAGGACATGCCGAAGAAAGAAGGCGTGATCGAGATCGAGGGCACTGTTGTCGAGGCTCTCCCGAACGCGATGTTCCGGGTCGAGCTGAGCAACGGGCACAAGGTCCTCGCCCACATCAGCGGCAAGATGCGCCAGCACTACATCCGGATCCTCCCCGAGGACCGCGTGGTGGTGGAGCTGTCGCCCTACGACCTCACCCGGGGTCGCATCGTCTACCGCTACAAGTAACACCCAGCCGAACGAGAAAGGCCTCCCCAGTGAAGGTCAACCCGAGCGTCAAGCCGATCTGCGACAAGTGCAAGGTCATCCGCCGGCACGGTCGCGTGATGGTCATCTGCGACAACCCGCGCCACAAGCAGCGCCAGGGCTGAGCGCAGCCGACAACAACTGAACAAACCAACCTCCGTGATCGCTCCCGGCCCCTGAGGGGACCGGGTCACCCCCGGATCGGAGGCCGGGGCCCGCTCGATGAGCACTTCACTCGAGGAGCGGGACGCGACACGACCGACACCTCCGAGCACTGTGAAGGGAAACCGCCAGACAATGGCACGCCTCGTTGGTGTGGACCTGCCGCGCGACAAGCGCGTCGAGGTCGCACTCACCTACATCTACGGCATCGGCCGTACCCGCGCCCAGCAGCTCCTGGCCACGACCGGAGTCGACCCGAACCTCCGGGTCCACCAGCTGGGTGACGAGGAGCTGGTCAAGCTCCGCGACGAGATCGAAGCGAACTACAAGATCGAGGGTGACCTCCGCCGCGAGGTCCAGGCCGACATCCGTCGCAAGATCGAGATCGGCAGCTACCAGGGTCGCCGCCACCGCCAGGGCCTCCCGGTCCGCGGTCAGCGCACCAAGACGAACGCCCGCACCCGCAAGGGTCCGAAGCGCACCGTCGCCGGCAAGAAGAAGGCCAAGTGATTCCTGGCCCCGGCCGGATCACTGCCTCCACCGAACTCGACAGACCAGCTACCTCAGGAGACTGACCACATATGCCTCCCAAGAGCCGTCAGGCTGCCGGCGCCAAGAAGGTGCGCCGCAAGGAGAAGAAGAACGTCGCTCAGGGCGAAGCCCACATCAAGA
>NZ_CAMPGZ010000142.1 GCF_946885725.1 uncultured Nocardioides sp. | reverse complement strand
GTCGGTGCATCTACGAGTGTCGCCATGGAGGATCTCAACCAGGGACCACCGACAGTTTCCGTGTGGCGTTTCGCCTTACCCACAAGGGAAAACCCCCTAAGGAAGTCATCCTCATCGGGCCCCGTTTGTGCTCCCGCGAGGAGTCAGTTGTGTCACGACACGCCGCCCACGAGGCTGACTAAGTGACCCCTCGCCGAGCACGCGCACAGCGCGTTCGCCGCTCTTTCCTTGTCTTCCGCGGCGGCGTGACCCCTCCTATCCTCGGTCCATGACGGGGTCTGGGGAACCTCCAGCCCGCGCGTCCGACGCCGATCGCGACCGGGCTGTGCGGCTACTCCGGGACGCCATCGTCGACGGTCGGCTGTCGCAGGACACCTTCGTCAGGCGCGTTGATCGCGCGCTTCGCGCTCGCGACCAGAACAGCCTGAGCGAACTCGTGGCGGACCTCCGCCCTGACCCCAGCCCCTCACCACCGACTGGTTGGCGTCGAGGCGTGTCGCAGCTTGTCAGTCCGTCGAGCTTCCACCCGGCCTTGCCTCTGCCCGACCGGAATCGACCCGTCCTCGTCATAGGTCGTCGCCCGAACTGCGACGTCCACCTCTCCGACAAACGCGTGTCGCGCGTGCACGCCGTACTGATGTTCTTCGAGGGTTCCTGGTATGTCGAGGATCTGCAGTCCACCAACGGCACGTACGTCAACGGGACTCGCATACTCCAGCGCGCCGCTGTCGGGCGCGGTGACACCGTGAGCTTCGCGGGCACCCACTTCCGCCTGAGCCGGCCGGTCACCGGCTCGAGCCTGCCCTGGTGGGCTCGGGGCTGACGCCTCCCCGCGACGCCTCCCCGCGACGCCTCGCTGAGGGGTCAGCTGTGTCGCGACACGCCGCCCACGCGGCTGATTTAGTGACCCCTCGGCCTCAGAAGCCGAAGGCGATGATCGGTTCGAGGGTGCCGTCGCGGAGGGCGGTCAGGACGGCGAGCTCGTGGGGTACGACGGGGTCGGGGAGGTCGTCGAGGGGGAACCAGCGCAGGTCGGCGGCCTTCTCGGGCTCGAGGATGCGGGGTTCGCCGGACCAGGACGTGCAGGCGAAGAAGTAGTCGACGCGTTCGTCGATGGCGAGGCCGGTGTTGTTGGTGCGCTGCATGGCGGTCAGGGGAGTGAGGACGACGTCGGTGACGCCGACCTCCTCGAGGGCCTCGCGGCGGGCGGCGTCGTGGACGGACTCGCCGCGCTCGACGTGGCCGGCGGCGGCGCAGGCCCAGTGGTCGTCCATGTAGCCGGTGCCAGACCGGAGCTGCAGCAGCACCTCCCGGCCCCCGCCGTTGGAGCCGCCCCGCAGAAAGACGACGTACGCAGCAGGGACGACGGCGAAGTGCGGCTGTGACATGCCGCGCAGGCTACGTGTCGTCGCGGGTGGGGCGCGGGTTGGCCTCGCGGATGTGCTCGTGCGAGGGCAGCGTGGCCGGGTTCTCCTCGACCTCCTGCTCCTGCCGGTGCACTTCCTCGGACGGCTCGACCTGGCCGGGGTGGGTCTCCACCTCGCCGTCGGTGTGGCCGCGGGCGGTGCCGACCGTGCCGGTGCCCTCGATGGAGTCAGGGTCGAACTCGGTGCGCTCGCTGCTGATCCCCATGTCGCCGGCCAGGCCCTCCTCGCTCTCCGCGTTGGGGTTGGCGGCGCGGCCAGGTCCCTCCTCGTGAGACGGCTCGCGCTTCATCAGACGCCCTCCTCTTCCTCCCGCAGCAGCTCCTCGTCGTGGGGAGTCAAGGCGGGCTCGCCGTCGGGCTCGTACCAGGTGCCGGTCTCCGGCGACACGTTCTGGTCGTTCGACATGTAGTCACCGGGGGTGGCGTCACCCGCCGGGGGCTCACCGACGAAGTCCTCGTCGATGTGGACGGGGTCGTCCTGGCCGGGCTCGGACACGTGCTCGCTCATCGCTGCCTCCTAGTCGCCGCTGCTGGCCGTTGGTCGCCGCTTCTACTCGCCGCCCGACCCGTCGGACGGCTGGTCGAGGGACGTCTCTGCATTCTCCTCTTGAACGGGCTCCCCGGCGGGGTCGATCGGGTTCACGTTTGCGTCGGGCTGGTCCTGACGCAGCGGCCCGCCGGGCGGCGTGGGGGCGTCGAGGTCACGGTCGGGCGTGTCGTTCTCGTCGCGAGGTGCCATGCCCGCGCCGTACCCGACGCCATGTCACGGAAACGTCGTGGAACCGGGGGAGATGTCAGCGGGACCCCGAGGAGCCCTTCGGGAAGTCGTCGTTCTTCCCGTCGAGCTTGTCGAGCGCCTCCTGAGCCTTCACACGTCCTTGCTTGATCTTGTCCTGGTGCTTGCCGCCGGTCTTCTTGTCGATCGCGTCGGCGGCCTTGTCCATGCCCTGGGCGATCTTGTCGCCGTGCTGGTCGACGGCCTTGGTCAGCTGCTGCTTGGCCTTGTCGAGGAAGCCCATCTCGTGCCCCTTTCTGGGACGTGTCGCGGCGTTTGCCAGACTCTGTTCCATGATCGCCGACGGCTCAAGAGTTGTCGCGGTCGTCGGCCCGACGGCGGCGGGCAAGACCGCCCTGTCGCTCGACCTCGCCGAGGCGCTCGGGGGCGAGATCGTCAACACCGACTCGATGCAGGTCTACCGCGGCATGGACGTCGGTACGGCGAAGCTGCCCGAGGCCGAGCGCCGCGGCATCCCGCACCACCTGCTCGACGTGCTCGACGTGACCGAGCCGGCGACCGTCGCGGAGTTCCAGGGCTGGGCGCGCGAGGTGATCGACGGCTGCCACGCCCGCGGCGTCGTGCCCGTGCTGGTGGGCGGCTCGGCGCTCTACACCCGGGCGGTGCTCGACCGGTTCGAGTTCCCCGGCACCGACCCGACCGTGCGCACCGCGCTGGAGCTGCTGCTCGAGGCCGAGGGGCCCGAGGCGATGCACGCCCGGCTCGCCGAGGTCGACCCCGTAGCGGCCGCGGCGATCATCCCCACCAACGGCCGCCGGGTGGTCCGCGCACTCGAGGTCGTGCAGATCACCGGCCGCCCGTTCAGCGCCACGCTGCCGCGGCTGGAGTACTTCTACGACCAGGCCGTCCAGGTCGGCGTCGACATCCCGCGCGACGTGCTCGACGAGCGCATCGAGCAGCGCGTCCGGCACATGTGGGAGGCCGGGCTCGTGGACGAGGTCCGCCGTCTCGCCGACGCGGGGCTGCGGGAGGGCCGCACGGCGCCCCGCGCGCTGGGCTACCAGCAGGTCCTCGCCTACCTCGACGGCGAGATCAGCGAGGAAGAGGCGTTCGCCCAGACGGTCGCCGGCACCCGTCGCTTCGCCCGCAAGCAGGACGCCTGGTTCCGCAAGGACCCGCGGATCACCTGGGTGCGCTGGGACGACCCCGACCGCGTCGAGCGCGCGCTGTCCGCCGTACGAACCCTTGCTTGAGCCGACGAGTTCGGGGTAGGACCGCAGGAGGCTCTTACTCGGGAGGAAGCATGACCGTTCGTCGGACCCGCACCGCCGCGGCGCTCGCCGCAGCCACGGCCCTGTCCGTGGCCGCCGTCACCGCGCTGGGCGGCGCGTCCACCGCCACCGCCGCACCGCAGCACCAGAAGCAACGGGTGCCGCACTACTCCGTCAAGACCCCCACCAGCACCGGGTACGGCGGTGCGGTGACGTCGGTCGACCCGGAGGCCAGCCGCATCGGCATCCGCGTGCTCAAGCGCGGAGGCAACGCCGTGGACGCGGCCGTCGCGACCGCCGCCGCGCTCGGCGTCACCGAGCCCTACAGCGCCGGCATCGGCGGAGGCGGCTACTTCGTCTACTTCGACGCGAAGTCCGGGAAGGTCCGCACGATCGACGGTCGCGAGACCGCGCCGCGGGCGATGCCGCGCGACGCGTTCATCGACCCGAAGACCGGCGAGCCCTACCCGTTCACCCCCGACCTGGTCACCAGCGGCGTCTCGGTCGGCGTCCCCGGCACCCCCGCCACCTGGGAGCGGGCGCTGAAGCGCTGGGGCACGCTCGACCTGCGCCGCGCGCTCAAGCCGGCCGCGAAGCTCGCCGACCGCGGTTTCGTCGTCGACCAGACGTTCCACGACCAGACCGAGGACAACCAGGAGCGGTTCGAGGCCTACAAGACGACCCCGAAGCTCTTCCTGCCCAAGGGCAAGCCCCCGCGCGTCGGGTCGGTGTTCAAGAACCACGACCTCGCCGACACCTACCGGCTGCTCGGCAAGCGCGGCATGAAGGCCTTCTACCGCGGCCCGCTCGCCCGCGAGATCGTCCGCGCGGTCCGCAAGCCACCGAAGAGCCCGCGCACCGACCTGCCCGTGCCCAAGGGCTTCATGAAGGTCTCGGACCTGCGCCGCTACAAGGCGCTCAACCAGAAGCCGACCAAGTCGCGCTACCGCGGCTACCAGGTCTTCGGCATGGCGCCCTCCTCGTCCGGTGGCACCACGGTCGGCGAGGCGCTGAACATCATGGAGCGCTTCGACCTCGAGTCGATGCCGCCCGAGAAGGCGCTGCACCACTACCTCGAGGCGACCGCGCTGGCGTTCGCCGACCGCGGGAAGTACGTCGGCGACCCGAAGAAGGTCGACGTCCCCGTCAAGGACCTGCTCAGCGACACGTTCGCCAAGGAGCGGGCGTGCGGCATCAACTCCGACCAAGCCATGACGAAGCCCGTCGCCGCCGGCGACGTGACGTCGTACGACGGGAACTGCGCGACCACCGGGCGCACGGCCGACGGCGAGACGGCCGACACCGAGAACGTCGAGACCACCAACCTCACCGTCACCGACAAGTGGGGCAACGTCGTCGAGTACACCCTGACCATCGAGCAGACCGGTGGCTCCGGCCTGCTGGTGAAGGACCGCGGGTTCCTGCTCAACAACGAGCTCACCGACTTCTCGACGGTGTGGACCAGGTCCGACCCCAACCGGATCCAGCCCGGCAAGCGGCCGCGCTCCTCGATGTCGCCGACGATCGTGCTGAGGAACGGCAAGCCCGTGCTCGCGCTCGGCAGCCCCGGGGGCTCGACGATCATCACGACCGTCACCCAGATGCTGTTCAACTACCTCGACCGCGGCATGAGCATCGAGGACGCTATCGCGGCCCCGCGCGCCTCGCAGCGCAACACCGCGGCGGTGACGGCGGAGCCGGCATTCATCGACACCTACGGCACGCTGCTGGAGGGCTACGGCCACACGCTGGCGCCGTCGGGTGACGCGTTCACCAGCGCCGCCGAGATCGGGGCCGCCACCGCCATCGAGTTCGGCAAGAAGAAGAGGCTCACCGCGGTCTCCGAGCCGACCCGCCGCGGCGGCGGCTCGGCCCTGGTCGTGCGAAACCGAGGCAGGTGAGTCGGGCTCAGCCGGCGAGCCGTTCGGCCCCGTCGCGGACCATCCCCGCGGCCGGGCCGAACGGCATGTCGAACGGGAAGACCGCGGCGTCGCACACCGTGCAGCAGTAGCCGTCGTCGCCTTCCGCCGGCAGCAGCAGTCGCTCCTCCGCGCAGTCGGGGCAGTGACCGAGGGTCCCGTACAGCAGGGTCTCCATGCCTTCCACGGTGCCACCGGGCCATCCCGGATCCGGGGAGGCACGCCGCCCGGAAAACCCGCCGGCCGCGGCATGCGGGTCTAACCTCCCGCCATGGCAGACACCGACATCTCCGTCACCCGGCAGACGACCATCGCGGCCCCGCCGGCGCGGGTCTTCGAACAGCTCCACGACTTCCGCAACTGGCAGAACTGGTCGCCGTGGGAGGACCTCGACCCGGACCTGCACCGCGAGTACTCCGGCCCTGGTCAGGGGAAGGGCGCCGAGTACTACTGGAAGGGCAACCGCAAGGCCGGCGAGGGCCGGATGGAGGTGCTCGAGGCCGTCGGCCCCGAGAAGGTCGCCGTCCGCGTGGAGTTCATCAAGCCGTTCAAGAACCAGAGCCTGTCGGTGTTCACACTGACGCCGGAGGGCGAGGGCACCCACGTCGACTGGACGATGACGTTCCCGAAGACGTTGATGTCGCGGGTCATGAGCGTGTTCACCAGCTACGACAAGATGGTCGGCCCAGACTTCGAGAAGGGCCTGGCCCGGCTCAAGGCCTACACGGAGAAGCAGGCCGTCTGAGGCCCCGCTCCTAGACTGGACGGGTGGACGACACCTTTCCGTTCCTCAAGGGACACGGCACCGAGAACGACTTCGTGCTGCTGCCCGACCCCGAGGGGACCGTCCACGGCGACCTCGACCCGGCGCTCGTCGCGCTGCTGTGCGACCGGCACGCCGGGATCGGCGCGGACGGCGTGCTGCGGGTCGTCCGCACCGAGGCGTGCGACGACCCGCACGCCGTCGCTGCGCGCGGAAGCGCCGAGTGGTTCATGGACTACCGGAACGCCGACGGGTCGCTGTCGGAGATGTGCGGCAACGGCATCCGGGTGTTCGCCCGCTACCTCGTCGACCACGAGGGCGTCGACCCGTCGCGGCCGATCCGCGTCGGCACGCGGACCGGTGTGCTCACGGTGACGCCCGACCCCGACGGCGAGAGCTTCACCGTCGACATGGGGGAGCCCCGGGTGCTGGGAGAGACCAAGGTCTCGGTCGGCCCCGCTGCCTGGCCCGCCACTCACGTGTCGATGGGCAACCCCCACGCCGTCGCCTTCGTGGACTCGCTCGACCCCGCCGGTGAGGTCGGCCCGCTCCTCGAGCCGCCGGTCCACGACCCGGTCGTCTACCCCGAGGGCGTCAACGTCGAGTTCGTCGTACGGCGGGGGCCGCAGCACGTCGCGATGCGGGTGCACGAGCGCGGCTCCGGCGAGACCCGGTCGTGCGGCACCGGGGCGTGCGCGGTGGCGGTGGCCACGGCCCTCGCCGACGGCACGGAGCGGAATACGCCGTACCGCGTGGACGTTCCAGGAGGGACGCTGCACGTCACCTGGACCGACCCCGCCGCCGGGGGTCGGGTCCTCATGACCGGCCCGGCGGTGCTCGTCGCCGCGGGTAATTGGCTGGTCTCGACCTCGACCGACGTGCGAACCTGAACGGACACATGAACTCACAGCCGAACGCACACCTTCACCCTGAGCCCGAGGACTTCGACCTCGACGCCGAGCTCGCCGACACCGAGTCCTGGGACGACCCCGACGACATCGACACGAGTGCGGCCGACGACTTCGAGTCCGGCTACGCCGACGAGGACCCCGAGGACGACGGCACCACCGGCGACTACGACCTGGCCGAGCGCCACGCGCTGCGCCGGGTCGCCGGCCTGTCCACCGAGCTCGCGGACATCTCCGAGGTCGAGTACCGCCAGCTGCGCCTCGAGCGCGTCGTGCTGGTCGGCGTCTGGACCGAGGGCACGGTCGAGGACGCCGAGAACTCCATGGCCGAGCTCGCGCTGCTCGCCGAGACAGCGGGCTCTCAGGTCCTCGACGCGCTCTACCAGCGCCGCCAGAAGCCGGACCCGGCGACCTACATCGGCCGCGGCAAGGTCGACGGTCTCCGCGAGATCGTCCAGGCGACCGGCGCCGACACCGTCATCTGCGACGGTGAGCTCGCCCCCTCGCAGCTGAGGAACCTCGAGGACCGGGTCAAGGTCAAGGTCGTCGACCGCACCGCGCTGATCCTGGACATCTTCGCCCAGCACGCGAAGTCCAAGGAGGGCCAGGCGCAGGTCGAGCTGGCGCAGCTGAACTACATGAAGCAGCGGCTGCGTGGTTGGGGTGGCAACCTCTCCCGCCAGGCCGGTGGCCGGGTCGCGGGCGGTGCCGGTATCGGTAGCCGTGGTCCTGGTGAGACCAAGATCGAGAGTGACCGTCGCCGGATCAACACCAAGATCTCCAAGCTGCGCCGCGAGCTCGCGCACATGAAGACCACGCGCGAGACCAAGCGGTCCGGTCGCAAGCGTCACCAGATCCCGTCGGTCGCGATCGCCGGCTACACCAACGCCGGCAAGTCGTCGCTGCTCAACCGGCTGACCGACGCGGGCGTGCTGGTCGAGGACGCGCTGTTCGCGACCCTCGACCCGACCACCCGCCGCACCCAGACCAGCGACGGCCGCGTCTACACGATGTCCGACACCGTCGGCTTCGTGCGCCACCTGCCGCACCAGCTCGTCGAGGCGTTCCGCTCGACGCTGGAGGAGGTCGCCGACGCGGACCTCGTGCTGCACGTCGTCGACGGCTCGCACCCCGACCCCGAAGGCCAGCTGTCCGCCGTACGCGAGGTGCTCGCCGAGATCGGCGCCGACAAGGTGCCCGAGCTCGTGGTGATCAACAAGGCCGACGCCGCCGACCCGATGGTCGTGGCGCGGCTGCGCCAGCGCGAGCCGCACTCGGTCGTGGTGTCGGCCAAGACCGGCGAAGGCATCGCCGAGGCGCTGGCGGTCATCGAGGAGGAGCTGCCCCGCCCGGGCGTGGAGTTCGAGGCGCTGCTGCCCTACGAGCGCGGCGACCTGCTCAACCGGATCCACACCTCCGGCGAGGTCGACCACCTCGAGCACACCGGCGACGGCACCGTCGTCCGCGGCCGCGTCAACGAGGCGCTGGCCGGCGAGCTCGAGCCGTACTCCACCGCGTCCGCCTGACCGCGTGAGGTACGCCGACACGCACACCCGCGACCTGCCGGTGCCGCCCGAGGCGGCGTGGCAGGAGCTCACGCACATCGGCGGCGACGCGCGGTGGTGGACGCCGTACCTGCTCTGGCAGCTGCGCGGGCTCGCCGACCGGGCACTCGGCGGCCGCGGCCTGCGCCTTGGCCGGGACCCGGGGCCGCTCACGCCCGGTGACACGGTCGACTTCTGGCGGGTCGAGTCGGCGGAGTACCCCGCTCTGCACATGCGCGCCCTCGCGCGGCTGCCGGGTACGGCGCATCTCGCGGTGAGCGTGCAGCCTCGCGACGAGGGCTCCCGGATGGTGCTGCGGACGGAGTTCGCCCCCGACGGCGTCGTCGGGCACGCCTACTGGTGGTCGAACCTCGCCGCGCACACGGTGGTGTTCTCGCGGATCGCCGACCGCTGGGCGACGCTGCTCGCCGAGCCCGTCAGCGGGTGAGGTAGCTCCGCACCGCGGTCCACGCCTCATCCGGTGACGACGCGTCGTTGAGATGGTGGCGGAACAGGTCGGAGGCGAGGTCGAGCAGGCCGAGCGCGGTCTTCTCCAGGTTGCCGGTCGAGAACAGCGCGGTCAGCGCCATCCCGACGGCCGGCCACGCCTGCTCCACCCGGCGGAACGGGTTGAGGTCGTCGCGCGCCGCGGGCTGGTCGGCCGGCACGTGCCGGGCCAGCAGCACCAGGAAGTGCCGCAGGGCGTAACGGTGCACGAAGTCGATGCCGGACATCCGCTCACCGCGCCGGTGCCGCTGCACGCCCACGAGCAGCGCGGTGAGCAGCTGGCCGACGAGGTAGGCGTCCGACTCGTCGGGCATCCCGGCTCGCGCGGCGGACTGCTCGCGCGCCGCGTCCACCCGGGCCTGCACGTCCGCCCGGTCGACCAGCACACGAGCGCGGTTGACGGCCGCGAGCCGGATCTCGTCGGGCAGGAACACCGCGAACTCCATGACGTGCCCGTCGTCGTACACCGCCTTGACGCCGTGCGCGGTCTCGCGGAACACCAGCACCAGCCGCTCGCTGTCGGGCAGCCACGTGACGTCGCGGCGCAGTGCCTCGGCGGCCGGCTGGTCGCGCGCGATCACGAAGAAGTCGTGGTCGGAGTACTCGTCCGGCCCGGTCGCGAACGAGCCGACGGCGACGAGGCCGACCACGTCCGGGCGCGCCGCGAGGGTGTCGACGAGCGCGTCGGCGAAGCGGATGTACGTCGATCGGTCCATCGGGGGAGTCCTCCGGAAGGGTGCGCGTGGCCGGTGGTCGCGCCCTAGCATCGCGCCTATGGGTGAGCTGCCGGCGCGTGGGGCGCGATCGTGATCGTCACGGGCCCCGTTGGCCGCCGACTCGCGGTCAGCGAGTGGGGTGATCAGGCCGGGGACGTGGTCGTCTACCTGCACGGAGCACCGGGCAGCCGGCTGCTGCGGCACGACGGCGACCGGTACGCCGCGGCGGGACTGCGCGTGGTGACCTACGACCGTCCGGGCTACGGCCTGTCCGACCCGGCGCCGGGACGAACCGTCGCCGACACGGCAGCCGACGTCGCCGCGATCGCCGACGACCTCGGCCTCACCGAGCTCGGGGTGGCCGGGATCTCCGTCGGCGGCATGCACGCCTTCGCCGCCGCCGCCCTGCTGCCGGACCGCATCGCCCGGTGCGTGGGCATCAAGGCACTGGCGCCGTACGACGCGGAGGGCCTGGACTTCTTCGACGGCATGGAGCCCGAGGAGGCGGAAGCACTGCGCGCCCTGGCCTCGGGGGGACGGGAGGCGCTGGAGGCCGATGCCGACGAGACGCGCGCGTGGGTCGAGAGCGGCTGCCCCGGCATCACGACGCCGGAGCCCGTCGCCACGATGCTCGGGGAGGCGTTCGGGGAGGCGTTCCGGCAGGGGACGATGGGGTACGTCGACGACTGGGCGGCGCACTTCGGGCCGCCGGGGTTCGACCTCGACGCCGTGGTCGCGCCGACGCGGCTGCTGGCCGCGCGGGAGGACCGGCAGGTACCGCCGGGTCACGCCCGGTGGCTCGCGGAGCGGCTGCCGGACGCTTCGCTCATCTGGTTCGACGGCGGGCACCTCGAGCCGCACGACGAGGAGGAGCTGGCCGCGCTCGCGTGGGCCGCGCGCGGAGAGTGAGGCGTCAGCCCCGTTGCCGGCAGAGCTGGACGCCGGTGGCCACGAGCCACGAGGCCGAGTCCCAGGTGTCCCACGAGAGGGAGACCGGGTCGCCGGCGGTGGCGCGCACCTCGCGCCGCACCCGCAGCGGACCGGGCTCGGCGCGCCCAGCACGTGCCGGTCAGGTCGAGCGTCGCCGCCCAGCCCTGCAGTCCGCGGTCGAACGTCGCGGTCGGCAGGCTGTCCGCGGCCGCCACAAGCGTCAGCGTGTCGAGGTCCGCATCGACAGCCGGCTCGACCCAGCCCTGCGCGAGGCCGCGGCCGCTGGGCTCGCCACCGAGCCGGCCCAGGCCCGCCGGGTCG
>NZ_CAMPGZ010000141.1 GCF_946885725.1 uncultured Nocardioides sp. | reverse complement strand
TCGCCGGCGCTCTGCGGCCAGCGCGGCGAGCAGGCCGGCCGCGACGATCCCGCCACCGGTGAGGTCGCGGGCCAGTTTCGACTCGCGCGCTGCCTCGTCGTGCTCGACGTCGCCTGCGGTGTCGGCCACGTCGCCGCCGACGTCGCCCGCGTCCGGGAGGACCCGGACCGGCGGCGTGCTGTCGGGCGTCGCCGGAGCGGCCTCGACCCGGTCGAGCCCCTTCGCGTCCTCCGGCATGATCAGCACCCAGCCGGGCTGGATCAGCCGGCCGAGCACGAGCTCGCCACCGTCGGGCTGCACCCGGCCCTTGTTGAGGTCGAAGATCTCCTGCCAGCGGCGCCCGTTGTCGAGGTGCCGCTCGGCGATGTCCCAGAGGTTGTCGTGGTACGAGCCGTCGGGCGGCTGTACGACGTACACCTTCTTGCCGATCACGTCGGTCATGTCGCTCGGCACGCCCGCGTGAACGGCGCGCCGGTCGTCTCGCTGGTCGGCATCCACCCGCGGCGTCGACCGCTCCTGCGCGATGTCCGCCTTGACGCTCGGCGTCGCCAACGAGGTGGTCGCGTGGCCGGCCACCCGCGGGGACGCGGAGACGGTGGCCGCGACCGACGTACCGGCGCTGCCGGCCAGCACGCCACCGACCAGCAGGGTGCCGACGAGCGCGCGGGCGAGCTGCTGGGACCGGCCGGACAGCGGCACCGGGCGGGGCAGGCCGCGGCCGCGCAGCAGGCTCACCGCCTCGATGACCGTGCAGACCGTGAACTGGAGCCAGGCCAGCCACACCACGGCCCGCAGCACCGCGAGCACGGTCTCGGTGGTCACCGGCTGGGTGAGCGCGTCACGGCTCGGCAAGCCGTGGGGGTACGGCGGGGGCCCGGTGAGGAGCCACAGGGCGACGGGGATGCCGATCACGAGGAGCAGCAGCGCGAGGCCGGCGCCGAGCGCCTTGATGGCGGTGGTCTCGGTGTGCTCGTCGCCGGCGGAGGCGAAGCGCTCCGGTCCGCGCTGGGTGGTGTCCGGCCCGGTCATGGTCACGATCCTGTCTCCGTACGTGTCTGAGCTGGGCTCGTCACTGCGTCACCGCCTGGGCGGTCGCCGTCGCGGCGATGTCGAAGTCGTGGACCCCGATCAGGCTGAGCAGCTTGGTGGTCGTGGTGTCCTCGGCGTGCACGGTGATGGTGTCGCCGGTGACCGGCGGGACCGTGACCCTGGTGTAGCCGAGGGCGTTGAGGTACTGGCGCGCCCGCGCCTCGGCGGCGAGGCCGTCGAGCGTGACGACGTTGCTGCCGCGCAGCGTGTCGATGTCGATCTGCTGGGCGCCGGCGCGCGCGGCCTGTTCCACGTCGTCGGCGAGCTTCATGCGGGCGTTGATCGCGCTGCCGCCGTCGATGACGAGACCGGCGCAGGCGAGCAGGACCACGGCGAAGCCGACCACGAACACCGTGGCCGTGCCGCCCTCGTCGCGCCGGACCAGACGCGCGCGCAGCGTCGCGAGCAGTCGCCTCATCCGGTCCTCCGGTAGACGTCGATCGGGGCCTGGCTCACTGCCTGGATGCGGACGCTGCCGGGCAACCCGATCAGGCCGAGGCCGGCGTAGGAGACCTCGCAGTCGAGGTCGACCCGGGCGATGCCGCCCGGCGCGAACCCGCTGAGCGCGAGCGGCCGGCAGTTGGTCGCGTCGTCGAGCGACTGCTGCATGACCGAGGACGCGGCGGCATGGGCTTCCGCGGCGGAGCGCTCGAGGGACGCGGCGCGGACGGCGTCGCGGGCGGTGGCCTGGATGTCGCCCTGCACGGCGACGTACCGTCCGCCGGCGGCGATCAGCATCACGAACATCATCAGGACCGGCGTGAGGATGACGACCTCGACGGCCATCGAGCCGGCCTCGTCACGGCGAGCCTGGGGAATCGCCGGCCTCACTGGTCCACCTTGAACTCTTCGACCGGTCCCTCGACGGTCTGGCGGACGCCCGGCACGAGAATCGGCGAGACCTCCTGCGCACGACCGGTGACGGTGGCGCGCATCCGGTCGCCTCCGACCGGGACAACCTGGACGTCGACGTCGACGAGCACGCCGCGGCCGACGTTGGCGGCGTACTGACGGCCGGCGAGCTCGCCGGCGGCCCGGTCGCCGCTGATCCGGGCGACGCGGGCGGCCTCGCGTGCCACGGCGGAGGCGGCTGCGTTGCCGAGGTAGTTCAGCGAGAACTGCACCGCGATGAGGATGACCAGCATGAGCAGCGGCATGTAGAGCGCCAGCTCGACGGCACTGGCGCCGCGCTCGTCCCGCGCAGCGAACGGCCGCGGGGCTCGAAAGGCTGACGTGGGTGTCAGCCGCCGAGGTCGATGCTGTCGGCCTTGCCCTTGATCTTGTTGGTGAGGATCAGGCCGACGGCGACCGCGATCGACACGAGGATCGCTGTGATGACGACCCACTCGACGGCGGAGGCGCCCCTCTCGGAGCGGCGGGCGTGGGCGAGCCGGCCGCGGAGCAGGATCGACATGAGAGTCAGGTGCTGTGTGGACATGGCGAAGAGCGCCTTTCTTGTCGGGCTGGTTGATGGTCCCCGTCTGCATCCCCGGTCAACCTCCGAGGACTCTCGCGACGGCCGGGTAGGTGAGGAACAGAAGGAAGCCCACGCAGAGCAGGAGCTGGGCGACCAACATGGACTGCGACTGAGCAGCGGCGCGGCCTTCGGCGTCGGCGAGCTCCTTGCGCCGCATGGACGCCGCACGGGCGGCGAGCGAGTCGCGCACCTTGGCGCCGTCCTCGGCCACGAGAGCCAGCGCGGCGGCCAGGTCTCGCAGCTCGTCGACGTCGACGTCGTCGCCGAGCTGGCCGAGCGCCGCCCACGGCGTGGTGCCCTGCAGCCGGGCGGCCTCGATCGTGTCGCGGATGCGCACCATCGCCCAGCCGTCGCTGATCGAGGTGGCCGACGAGAGCGCCTCGGGTACGCCACGGCCGCCGGCGAGGTTCATCGCGACCAGGTCGAGGAACGAGCTGACCACGTGCCGGAAGTCGCGCCGTCGACCATCCGCGTCGCGGTTGAGCTGCGCCCACGGGAGGATCGCGCCGAGGAGTCCGCCGAGCATGCTCAGCCACAGGGGTACGGCGGGCGACCCGAACATGCCGGTGACCAACGGGAACGCGAGCACGATGACCGGCACGAACATCCCGACCAGCGCCGCGAGCAGCGTGCGAGCGATGAACGTCTCGCGGGACTGACCGACGATCCCGAGGTTGGCGGTGATGGACGACGAGAGCTTGACGCCGCGGGCCTCGAGCAGGTCGGTGATGCTCGCACCGAACTTGCGCATCCGCACCGACTCGTTGCTGTGCCGACGGTCGGCGGTCAGGCTGGCGGCGCGGGCGCCGCGCTCGCGGCGCGCGTCGATCTGGGCGAGGGCCGCGGCGCCGGAGACCGGGGCGCGGCTGAACATCGAGACGAGGAGGAGCACACCCGTGCCGGCGAGGCCGCCGACGAGCATCACGGGCAGGAGTTCGTTCACGGCTGCGTCCTGAAGTGCAGGAACCGCTCGGGCGTCTCGAACCGCGACAGCCGGCGCAGCCACAGGATGCCGGCGCCGAAGATCGCGATCACGAGGACGAGCATGAGCTGGCCGACGGGGGTGCCGTAGGGCGCGACGTACGCCGGGTTGAGGATCCGCAGCCCGAGCACGAACGCCAGCGTCACGCCCACCACGATCTGCACGGAGCGGCGGGTGCTGCGGCGGCCGGCGCTGACACGCTGGCGCATGTCGAGCTCGGCCCGCGCGGACTCCGACAGCGACGACAGCACCTCGCGGAGACCCGGACCGCGCAGCCGGGAGTTGAGGATCAGCGCCGCGATGATCAGGTCCGCGCTGGCGTCGTCCATGTCCTCGGCGAACCGCTGCAGCGCCACTGGCAGGGGCACCCGCACGCGGAGCCGGTCGGCCATGGCCGACAGCGGGCCCTGGATGGCGGGCGCGGCGGCGTACGCCGTGGCCGGGATCGCCTGCTCGAGGCCGACGGCGCCGGCGACGGTGTCGCGCAGCGACTCGGTCCAGGCGGCGAGCGCCTCGATCTTGGCGATCGCGCGCCGCTCGCTGCTCGACCCGCCGAAGAGCGTGTCCCACATGAGCACCAGCACGCCGGTCGCCAGCGCGGCGACGATCCACTGCGTCACGACCAGCACGAGCAGGCCCGCGCCGATGGCGATCGGCAGCTGGGTGCCGACGCGCTGCAGCCGTGCCTTGACCCCCCGCTTCGGCGGGGCGACGTCGCTCGGCTCCTCGCTCGCGAGCGCCTTCCAGAGCAGCACGACGCCCCCGCCGACGAGAGCGCCGACGGCGACGACGAGCAGCAGCGTGGGGCTCAGGGTCATGAGGCGGTCACCCACGAAGGCGCGGCACCCGGGACGTAGCCGACCGCCTCGAGCTCGTCGAGGCAGGACACCGCGGCGGCGGGTACGGCGTAGCCGTCGGGGCCCGACGAGAACACCTCGCTCGACAGCACGCGGCCGTCGACGCCGTTGACCTCGCGCACCGACGTCACCATGCGGCGGAGCTTGCCGCCGGAGGCGAAGTCGTTGACGCGCTCGATGAACACGACGAAGTCGATGGCGCCCGCGATCAGCATCATCGTCGCGTCGGCGGGCAGCCGCTCGACGGACTGGATGGCGTAGGTGCAGATACGGTTGAACACCTCGAGCGAGGAGTTCGCGTGGATGGTCGACAGCGAGCCGTCGTTGCCCTGGCTCATCGCGTTGAGCATCGTGACGATCTCGTCACCGAGCACCTCGCCGACGATGACGCGGCTGGGGTTCATGCGCAGCGAGCGGCGCACGAGCTCGGCCATCGAGATCGCGCCGGTGCCCTCGGAGTTGGGCAGTCGCTCCTCGAACGAGACGACGTTGGGGTGCAGGTCGGCGTACTCGCCGAGCCCGAGCTCCAGTGCGCGCTCGACGGTGATCAGTCGCTCGTGCGGCTCGATCTCGTTGGCGAGGGCGCGCAGCAGCGTGGTCTTCCCGGCGTTGGTGGCGCCCGCGATCATGATGTTCTTGCGGGCGCGGACGGCCGCGGAGAGGAACGCCGCGAGCTCGGGTGAGATCGTGCCGTAGTCGACGAGCATGTCGAGCGACACCCGGTTGATGCGCGCGCGGCGGATCGACAGGGACGGCCGCTGGCACACACCCATGACCGCCGAGAGCCGGGAGCCGTCGGGCAGCCGGATGTCGAGCTGCGGGTTGGCGGTGTCGAAGGGCCGGCTGGTGAGGCCGGAGTAGGCGCCGAGGATCTGCACCAGCTCGACGAGCTCGTCGTCGTTGTCGGCGACGGGCAGGCCGCGCTCCTCCCGGCCGTCGGCGTACTGGATGAACACGTTGTCGCACCCGTTGATGTCGATGTTCTCGACCTCGGGGTCGTCGAGCAGGGGCTGCAGCCGACCGACGCCGAACAGCGCGGCGTGGATGCCCTCGGCGATCGCCTGCTCGTCCTCGTGGCTGAGCGGCTTGCGACCTGCGGTGACCTCCTCGCGGGCGTAAGCGTCGAGCACGCGGCTCACCACAGCCCGGGCGAACTGGCGCTCGTCCTCGGCGGTCATGGGCGGCAGGCCGTTGGCGGCGTCCTCGCGGCGCTGCCGGGCGAGGATGTCGGCGACCTCCTCGCGGAGCCGGCGGATCAGCTGCTGGTCCATCGGTTGTCGATCCCCCTCTCGATGTCTCGGTGGTGCTCGGCGGTCCGGGCGGCGATCATCCGGCGGCCGCGTTGTAGCGGCTTCGGGCCAGCTCCTGCAGGCCGTCGGCGATCTCGGCGGCGGAGCGGAACAGCAGGGACTTCTTGACGCTGCGGCTCCAGCGCACGCCGCGCAGGCTGTCGGCGGCCCGCTCGTCGTCGGCCAGGACGCCGAGCACGCGGGCGCGCAGGCCCTGGGAGTCCAGCAGCTGCTGGAGGTCAGGGGCGGAGCGGGTGTCGCGGTACGACGTCACGACGGCGACGCCGATCGGCACGCCACCCGCGCCGGTCTCGAGCACCTCGCGCAGCGAGGTGAGCCGTTCGCGGAGGTGGGCCATGCTCTCGATGCTGGGCCGGACCACGAACAGCACGGCGTCGGCACGCTGCAGGACCGGGAGCGACGCCGAGCCCGGCACCACCCGGCCGCAGTCGGCGAGGACGTCGGACCGGTAGCGGGCGAAGACAGCCGGGATCGCACTCCAGGCGGCACCGAGACCGCCGACCTGGCCGGGCGAGGCGATGCCGGCGAGGACTCGGAGGCCGCCGTCGACGTCTTGGAGGTGGTCGTCGAGGTCGACGTCCTCGACGCCGCGCCGGACGCCGGCGCCCAGCGACAGCAGACCGCGGTTGACGTCGAGCGGGTCGCCCTCGGGCGTGCGGCACCACCAGGTCAGGTCGCTGCCGGCCGGATCCATGTCCGCCACGACCGGGTCGGTCGGCCAGACCGCGGCGAGCGCGAGCGCCGCCACGGTCGTACCGGGAGCGCCCTTGGCGGACGCGAGTGCGTAGACCGCCATCAGGGCCCCAGCGTGACGTCGTCGATCGTGTTGCCGCGCGAGATCAGCGCAACGCCCGCCAGGTTGGCGCTGGAGGCGTCGATGACGTCCGCCGCGACCGCCGCCGGGACGATGATGTTGGCGCTGGCGGCGGTCCCCGTGCCGAGGTCGTCGGGGTTGGGCTCGCTGACTTGGGTCACCAGACCGCGGGTGAGCGGCTGGGCCGTGCCCTCCCCGCCGCTGGTCCCGGCGGCGCGCACGATCTGGACGAGGTCGCCGGCCCTGAGGTTGCCGGGGGCGAGCGCGGGGGTGAGCACGATGCTCACCACCGCGCGGTCCTGGCCGATCGGGTCGGTCCTGGTCAGCTGCCGCTCGTCGAGGATCTGGTCCTGGTAGATGCGGGCCCTCGAGAAGGCACCGACGATGACGTCCATTCCCTCCTCGGGGATGAGGTGGTCGGCCTCGTCGGCGGCGACCTGGACGACTTTCAGGTCACCCTCCTCGATGACCTGCCCGGGCTCGATGGTCTCCTTGGCGGCGAGCATGGGCACGCGGCTGTCCATCCGGATCGCGAGCAGGCCGGCGACCAGCGCGCCGCCGACGATCAGCAGCAGGGCGATCGCGGCGAGGGCGGGGCGGCGCTGGCGGGGCGGCGAGGGAAGCCGGTTCGCCGTACCCGAGGGCTTCTGGGCGCCGGTCCCCCGAGCGGCGCGGAGCCGCTGCCGGTCGGCCGCGGTCTCGCCGGTGCTGGTGGTGCTCATGGTGCTTCGCTCCCTCGTGGCAAGGCCTCTGCGCAAGGGACCGGAGCACGGTAGCCCGAGATCTCCCCCGCTCAACGGCCAGGAGTTTATTACCCGGAACACCCCGGGGACGAACCCGGTCTACCCGGCCAATTGCCGCTAATCAGCGACCGGGGCGGTTCCCAATGCTCCGAATGTCGGCTTAGGGTAAAGGAAACGCCGTCAGGCACGGATTCAGAAGGAGACCAGGAATGGCCCACGGGGACCACAAGATCGGTGTCGACGACATCATCGCCACCGCCGACATGATCGAGAAGACCGTCGGACAGCTCGAGGATGCGCAGCGCACCGCCAACACCAAGTCCCAGGACCTGGTCACCGGCGCCTGGCAGACCCCCGGCGCCTCCGCCACCTTCCAGGCGAAGTGGACCGAGTGGAACGACGGGATGACCAAGATGATGGCGGTCGGCCCGGAGTTCGCGCAGTGGCTGCGCAACTACGCCCGTGACGCCGAGGGTCTCGACCAGGCCTACTCCAAGGCCTGACGCTCCACCCGCAGACCTGCTGCAGCGCCCCCCGACCGAGTCAGGTCGGGGGGCGCTGGCGCGCGTGAGGGCCTACGCCATCTGAGGGATCCGGGCGCGCCGCCGGCCTGTCTAGTCTCGACGGGTCCGTCATCGGCCCAGGAGCTCCTGATGGCACGAGCGCTTCACGCTCTCGGGATGGTCTGTGCTCGGGTTCCTTGGCTTGTCCTCGGGATCTGGTTCCTCGTCATCGCCGCCGTCATCGGGCTGGTCACGACGTTCGGTGCGCAGGCCAGCAACGACCTCGAGCTCCCGGGCACCGAGAGCCAGCAGGTCAAGGACCTGCTGACCGATCGGTTCCCGCCCCAGCAGAACGGCGCCAACCCGATCGTCTTCCACGTCGACTCGGGCAAGCTCTCGGACGCGCAGTACAAGCCGGCGGTCACCGCGTCGGTGAAGGCGTTGCGGAACGCACCGCACGTCTACAGCGTCACCGGTCCCTTCAGCGACGCCGGCCAGAACGCCGGGCTGGTGTCGAAGGACGGCCGGACCGCCTTCGCCCCCGTGCTCCTGGACGTCGGCTCCGGGGAGCTCGACGAGGAGATCGCGCAGGACGTCTTCGACGCGACGCAGGCCGCCCAGGACGCGGGCATCGAGGTCGAGGCGGGTTCGGCGATCGGGACCGACCTGTCCACCGAGCCCACGGAGAGCAGCGAGCTCGTCGGCATCCTCTGCGCGATGCTGATCCTGTCGCTGGTGCTCGGCAGCCTGGTCGCGATGGGGCTGCCCATCCTCACCGCGGCCGTCGGCCTCGGGGTGGCGCTGGGGACCATCGGGCTGCTCGGCCACGTGCTCGACGTACCCACGACCGGTGCGACGCTCGCGACGATGATCGGCCTCGGCGTCGGCATCGACTACGCGCTGTTCCTGATCACGCGGCACCAGGAGCAGCTCGCCGCAGGCGTGCCGATGCACGAGTCCATCGCCCGGACGGTGGCCACCTCGGGCAGTGCGGTCGTCTTCGCCGGCGGCACGGTCGTGGTCGCGCTGGTGTCGCTGCGGGTCGCGGGGATTCCGCTGCTCTCGACGCTGGGCATCGCCTCCGCCATCGCGGTGCTGACCGCGGTGCTCGGAGCGATCACGCTGCTGCCCGCCCTGCTCGGCCTGCTCGGCCACCGGGTCAACGCCCTCAAAGTCCCGTTCGTCGGCCGACGGCACAAGGGTCCGGGGTTCTGGCAGCGCTGGGCCGGCTTCCTCGGCCGCCACGCGGTATGGGTGACCGTCGTATCGGTGGCCGCGCTGATCCCGCTGATCGCACCGGCGCCGTCGCTGCAGCTCGCCCAGGAGGATGTCGGCGCCGCGCCGCCCGACACGACCGAGCGCAAGGCCTACGACCTGATCACGGCCGGCTTCGGGATCGGCTACAACGGTCCGCTCCAGGTGGCCTCGGCCCTCGACCCGCCGGCGACGCCGAGCCAGGAGTACACCGACAAGTACAACCGGGCGACGTCGCTCCAGCAGGACCTGGCGCGGCTGCAGAAGGAGCTGCCGCAGCAGCAGGAGCAGCTCGAGGCCGAGAGCGCAGAGCTGCAGTCCCAGCAGGCGGCGCTCGAGCGGCAGCAGGACGAGCTGCTCGCCCAGCAGCAGTCGCTCGAGCAGCAGGGCGCGGCCCTGCAGTCGCAGCAGGCCGGCCTCGAGGCCGAGCAGGCCCGGCTGCAGAACCAGGCCGCGCAGCTGCGCGCCCAGGAGCAGCGGCTCCGCGCCGAGCAGCGCCGACTGCAGCGTGAGCGCGACCAGATCGTGGCGCAGGCCCGGCGGCTGGAGCGAGAGGCCCGGGCGCTGGCGCGGGAGGCGCGTCCCCTGGTACGGCGGCTGGCCGTCCTCCTCGCGCGGGAGCGGATCCTCGAACGCCGCATCGAGGAGGCGGAGGGCGACCCGGTCCTGCAGGCGCGGCTGCAGGCCAGGCTCGACCGGGTCGAGCAGCGCGAGGAGCGGGTGCGCGACCGGCTGTCCGTGCTCCGGGAGCGTGGCGAAGGCATCGCGAGCCGCGCCCGCGCCCTGCGTGCCCGGGCCGAGCGGCTCCAGCAGCAGGCGGCGCCGGCCCAGGCGCAGGCCGCCTCGCTTCAGCGCCGGGCGAACCAGCTGCAGGCGCAAGGCGCCGCCCTGCAGCGCCAGGCGGACCAGCTCCAGGCCGAGGCGGACCGGCTGCGGGGCGAGCAGGCGGCGCTGCAGCAGCAGGCCGCATCGCTCCGCCGGCAGGGCGCCGCGCTGCAGCAGCAGGCCGCCGACCTCCAGCAGCGCGCGGACGACCTGAAGGCTCAGCAGCAACAGGCCGAGCAGGAGAAGAAGGAGGCCGAGCAGCTCAAGGACGAGCTCACCGCGATGCTCACCCAGGCCGGTGGCGACGACCGCAACACCGACCCGCGCGTGGTGAAGCTGCAGGACGCGCTCTCCGGGACCAGCGGCGTGGTGTCGCTGACCCCGCCGCAGACCAACGACCGCGGTGATGTCGTCCTGCTGTCCGCCGTACCGTCCACCGGCCCGGCCGACGACGCCACCTCCGCGCTGCTCGACCGCGTCCGCAACGACGTCGTGCCGTCGGCAACCGAGGAAGGCGGCATCGACACCTACGTGGGCGGCTACACCGCGTCGTACGTCGACCTCGCCGAGCTGATCTCGGCGAAGCTGTTCCTGGTGATCGGGACGATCATCGCGCTCGGCTTCCTGCTGCTGATGATCGCGTTCCGGTCGCTGCTGGTGCCGCTGCAGGCGGCGGTGACCAACTTGCTGTCGGCGACCGCGGCGTTCGGCATCCTCACCGCGACCTTCCAGTGGGGCTGGGGCATCGACCTCGTCGGTCTCGACACCGTGCGCGACACCGTGCCGATCGCGAGCTACGTGCCGCTGATGATGTTCGCGGTGCTGTTCGGGCTGTCGATGGACTACGAGGTGTTCCTGGTCAGCCACGTGCAGCAGCACCACCTCGCCGGCGAGCCCGCCCGGCAGGCCGCCGCGTCGGGCCTGGCTTCCAGCGGCAAGATCACCACCGCCGCCTGCCTGATCATGACGTCGGTCTTCGCCAGCTTCATCCTCAACGGCGACCCGACGATCAAGCAGTTCGGCGTCGGCCTGGCGAGCGCCGTGCTGCTCGCAGGCATCCTCGTCGTCACGCTCGCCCCCGCCTCGATCGCGCTCCTCGGCGAGAGCGCCTGGTGGCTGCCGCGCTGGCTGGACCGGATCCTGCCGCACATGCACCTGGAGGGTGAGGCGCCGGCCGAGCCCGAGGCCGAGCCCGCCGTCGATCAGGCGAAGCCCGAGCCCGCCGTCGAAGAGCCGGCCGAGGAACCCGTCGAGGCCGCGGCCGAGGGCGGAGGCGAGAGCCAGCCCGCGCCCGGCAAGCACGCCGCCGAGCCGCCGCAGATCCCCGGCCCCCGCGAGCCCCAGCCGGACTCA
>NZ_CAMPGZ010000140.1 GCF_946885725.1 uncultured Nocardioides sp. | reverse complement strand
TCGCGGCCAGGCGCTCCTCGAGCTGCTCGGCTTCCGCGGCGAACGAAGGGTCCTCGGGCGCGAGCTCGCGCGCGGCCTCGAGGTCGTCGGTGAGCCGCTGGTACTCGTCGTACGTCCGGACGATGGCGGAGAGCTCGGCGTACCGCTGGTTCAGGCGCTTGGCCAGGCCCTGGTCGGAGTGGATGGAGGGGTCGGCAAGGCGCGACTCGAGCTCGCGGTGCTCCGCGAGCAGACCCTCGACGGCCTCGAACACGCTCGTCTCCTCCTCGACCTCTGCTCGACCCTGCGCTGACACATGAACAGCGCCGGTCCCCTGTCGTGGACGGGGGAGCCGGCGCTGTCAGGGTCGCTACTTCTTGGCAGCGTCCTTCTTGGCGTAGCGGGCCTCGAAGCGGGCGACGCGGCCGCCGGTGTCGAGGATCTTCTGCTTGCCGGTGTAGAACGGGTGGCACTGCGAGCAGACGTCGGCGTGAATCGAGCCGCTCTTCGCGGTGCTGCGGGTGGTGAACGTGTTGCCACAGGTGCAGGTGACCTGGGTCGTCACGTAGTCCGGGTGGATGTCCTTCTTCATGGTTTCCTCTCGAGGTGCAGTCGCCGGGTCGCCGGAGCTCGAGTGCTCACGGGCGTGAACCGGAACCAGCCATACAGTCTGCCAAACAACGGGGGCCGCCACCTAATTCCGGGGCCCTCTGCGGCCGGCAGCCGAGCTGTAACGCGGGGTTATCGCCGCTCAACAGGGGAAATGCCGCGTGGGAGGCGTCCACATCGCGTGGGAAGTGCGCGTGGTGCGGCCTCCCCGGCGGCGGGTCAGCGGACGGCGTGCACGGACGGATCGCGGCGCACCACGGCGAACATCAGCAGCGCGGCCAGGCTCGTCACGACCAGCATCACGCCGCCCATCGGCGCCGCCGTGGTGCCACCGAAGACGCCGACCAGCGGTGCGACGAGCGCGCCGACGCCGAACTGGATGCAGCCGAGCATCGCGGACGCCGTACCCGCTGCCTCGCCGTGCCGGTTGAGCGCGAGTGCCGGGGTGTTGGGCATCGCCAGCCCGGCGGAGGCGAGCACCACCATCAGCGGCGCGAGCACCGTGACGATGCCACCGCCGGCCAGCCCGGCAATGAGCAGCGCGAACGAGGCCGCGACGGCGGTGAGGATCGCCCCGGTCAGCACGTTGACCGGCCCGAATCGGCGGATCAGCCGCGGGTTGAGCTGCGACATGATCGTCAGCGCGGCGGAGTTGGCGCCGAACACGATGCCGAACGTCCGCGCGTCGAGGCCGAAGCCCTCCTGGAGCACGAACGACGCGCCGGAGACATAGACGAACAGCGACGAGAACGACAGACCGGCGACCAGCACGAGCGCGACGAAGGTCCGGTCGCGCAGCAGGGAGCGGTAGGTGCGCAGCGTCGCGCCGATGCGCGGCGAGCGGCGCCGCTCCACCGGGAGCGTCTCGCGCAACCCGACCAGCGCCACGCCGACCAGGACGAGTGCGGCCGCCGCGAGCACGACGAAGATGCCGCGCCAGTCGGTGACCTGGAGGATGAACCCGCCGATCGACGGCGCCAGGATCGGCGCGAGCCCGATGACCAGCATCAGCCGCGACATCGTGCGCGCGACCGCGATGCCGCTGAACAGGTCGCGGACGGTCGCCAGCGCCACGACCGAGATCGCCGCACCGGCGAAGCCCTGGAGCACGCGGACGACGCTGAGTACGGCGATGGAGGGGGCGAGCGCGCACAGCAGCGACGCCAGCCCGTGCACCACGAGCCCGGTGACCAGCGGCTTGCGCCGCCCGAACGCGTCCGACAGCGGCCCGATGACGAGCTGCCCGAACGCGAGACCGCCCAGCATGCCGGTCAGGGTGAGCTGCACCGATGCGGCCGAAGCGTCCAGGTCATCCGCCAGCTGCGGGAACGCCGGCAGGTACATGTCGATCGTCAGCGGCCCGAGCGCGATCAGGCTGCCCAGCACGATGATCAGCTGGGCATGCCGACGTCGGCTCAGCCCACCGTCCTCGGCGGGCCGGCCGTGCGTCGTACCGCCAGGGCGCTGGGTCGTCACTGTCACGGTTCCCTCAAGTGCTTGGTGGTGCCCACTATTCCCCGGGTGGGCGTGTCGGGTTACCACCGTCTGCTGGGAAACCGGCGCGACCGGGCCGAAACTTCACGTGGGATCTGCCAGGAACGCGTGGGCTGCCCTGTGGAAAACCCGGCGGGGCGGGCTGTCGGAAGCCCAGCAGAAGGTGTTTCTCCGTCACTTCTGGGCCGATGCATCGCCCCGGAAGTGACGGAAAAGGCCCGGAAGCTGCTGCCCTCCGGGCCTGATCCGACGAGCTGGTCGGTCAGTCGTTCGGGCCGTGCCCGTGGCCGCTGTGGCCGTTGCCGTTGGTGGTGGGCGTGGTCTTCTGCACCTGCATGAGGAACTCGATGTTGCTCTGCGACTTCTTCAGCCGCTCGAGCAGCAGCTCCAGGGCCTGCTGGCCGTCGAGGCCGGAGAGCACGCGGCGGAGCTTCCAGACGATCTGCAGCTCCTCCTTGCTCATCAGGAGCTCCTCGCGACGCGTGCCGGACTGGACGGCGTCGATGGCGGGGAAGATCCGCTTGTCGGCGAACTCGCGGCGCAGGCGGAGCTCCATGTTGCCGGTGCCCTTGAACTCCTCGAAGATCACCTCGTCCATCTTCGAGCCGGTCTCGATGAGCGCGGTCGCGAGGATCGTCAGAGAGCCGCCGTCCTCGATGTTGCGGGCCGCACCGAAGAACTTCTTGGGCGGGTACAGCGCCGACGAGTCGACACCACCCGAGAGGATCCGGCCGCTGGCCGGCGCGGCCAGGTTGTACGCCCGGCCGAGGCGGGTGATGCCGTCGAGGAGTACGACGACGTCGTGGCCGAGCTCCACCAGCCGCTTCGCGCGCTCGATGGCGAGCTCGGCAACGGAGGTGTGGTCGGTCGCGGGACGGTCGAACGTCGACGCGATGACCTCGCCCTTCACCGTGCGCTGGAAGTCGGTGACCTCCTCCGGACGCTCGTCGACGAGGACGATCATCAGGTGGCACTCGGGGTTGTTGGTCGTGATCGAGTTCGCGATCGACTGCAGGATCATCGTCTTGCCGGCCTTGGGCGGCGACACGATGAGGCCCCGCTGGCCCTTGCCGATCGGGGCGGCGATGTCGATGACCCGGCCGATCAGGTTGGTCGACTCGGTCTCGAGGCGCAGCCGCTCGGAGGCGTACAGCGGGGTGAGCTTCTGGAACTCCACCCGGTGCTTCGCCGCCTCGGGGTCGGCCCCGTTGATGGTGTCGATGCGGACGAGCGGGTTGAACTTCTCCTTGCGCTCGCCCTCACGCTGCTGGCGCACCTGGCCGGTGATCGCGTCACCGCGGCGCAGGCCGAACTTGCGGACCATCGACAGCGACACGTACACGTCGTCCGGACCCGGCAGGTAGCCACTGGTGCGCACGAACGCGTAGTTGTCGAGGACGTCGAGGATGCCGGCCACCGGCAGGAGTACGTCGTCCTCGAGGATCTGCGTGTCGGGCTCGCGCCCGCCGCTGCGCTGACCGGTCGGGCGGTCGCGGTCGCGGTCACGCCCGCGGCGACGGCGGTTGCGGCGGCTGCCGCCGTCGTCTTGCTGGCCGCCCCGATCCTGGCCTCCGCGGTCCTGCTGCTGGCCGCCGCGGTCGCGCTGCTCGGTCTGGTCGCCGCGCTTGTCGGACTGGTCGGTCCTGTCGCGGCCGCCCTTGTCCTGCTGCTTGTCCTGCTGCTTGTCCTGTTGCCGGTCCTGCTTCTGCTCCTGCTTGTCCTGCGGGGGCTCCTGCTTGTCCCGGGGCTTGTCTTGCTGCCGGTCCTGCTTCTGCTCCTGCTGCGGCGCCCGGTCGTCGACCTTGGGCTTGTCGTCGGCGTCGTCACGGCGGCGCTCACGCTTCGCCGGCCGGTCCGCCTTCGCCTCGGGAGCCTGGTCCCCACTCTTCTGACCAGCCGGGGCCGAGCTGCTGTCACCACTGGGGCCGCCACTCTGGGCAGCCCGGATGGCCTCGATCAGCTGGCTCTTGCGCATGCCGCCGACGCCCTTGATACCCAGCCCGCCGGCGAGCTGCTTGAGCTCGGGGAGCAGCATCCCGTTCAGCCCGCCCGCGCGCTTCTTGGGGGCGGTGGCCTCGCCGGACGCAGCGTTGTTCGAGGTCTCGGGGCCGTCGATACCGGGGATGGGGGTGGTCGTTTCTGTCACGTGAGGTCCTTCCCACGTCCAGGCCGGTCGAGGAAACGAGCGGCCGTGTCTTGGTCGATGCCCATCGCAGAGCGCCACGGCAACGCGTCACGCGCCGCGTGGGATGAGCGAGGAGGCAGAGTGCGCTCGGAGAGGATCGTGGGAGCTGAAACGATGCTGGGACCGTGGGACCCCACGACCGCTCGCGCAGCGGCAGCCTAACACCATCGGGTACGGCGGGCTGCAACTGTTGCAACACCGACACACCGGCGGGAATTCCCGGCCGTCAACCGCCCGTGACGACCGCGCCTCGCGGCTCGATGTCCAGCCGGTGCACGCGCCAGCCGTCGGGGACGCGCGCCGCGACGTCGTCCCGGTCGAGCGACCCGGTGAGGACGAGCACGGTCGGTCCGGCACCGGACACGAACGCCGGTAGCCCGTCGGCACGCAGCTCCTTGATCAGCGCCGCCGTGCCCGGCATCGCGGGGGTGCGCTGGTCCTGGTGCAGCCGGTCCTCGGTGGCCTCGAGCAGCAGCTCGGGCCGTCCGCCGAGGGCGGCGACGAGCAGTGCGGCGCGGCCGACGTTGAACGCCGCGTCGGCGTGCGGAACCACGGCCGGCAGCAGCCCGCGAGCGACCTTGGTCTCCACCGGGTCGGGCGGCACGAACGCCACCGCGGCGACGCGCGGGTCGACCGACGCGTTGGTTGCGTGGAACCGACCGCCGCTCCCCCACGCCACCGTGAACCCGCCGTAGAACGCCGGCGCCACGTTGTCCGGGTGCCCCTCGATCTCGGCGGCCAGCGCGAACACCGCGTCGTCGTCCATCAGTAGCGAGCCGCCGCCGACCAGGCCGCGCGCCGCGCAGACGCCCGCGACGATCGCCGCCGACGACGACCCCAGCCCGCGGCCGTGCGGGATGACGTTGTCGCACGTCAGCCGGATCGACGGGGTCCCGCAGTCCATCGCGTCGAACGCGCGCTGCATCGCCCGGCGGACCAGGTGCCTCTCGTCCAGCGGTACGACGCCCGCCCCCTCTCCGCGCACCTCCACCGTGCCGGGGCCGTCGACGACCTCGGCGGTGACGGTGTCTCGCAGGCTCAGAGCCAGCCCGAGGGCGTCGTAGCCGGGCCCCAGGTTGGCGCTGGTGGCGGGCACGGTCACGGTGACCGGGCCGGGGAGCAGGGTCGGCATCGTCAACGCAGTCCCGCTGCCGCCGCCGCGGCGTCGACGTCGGGGTCGACGACCGTGTCGACCAGGTCGCTGAACGTGGACAGCGCGGTGTCGATGTCCTTGAGGCCGTGGCCGGTGACGGTGACGACGACCCGGCGCCCCGCGTAGGAGACGCCGGCGGCGTGGTCCTTGAGCAGCCCGGCCACGCCGGCGGCCGACGCGGGCTCGACGAAGACGCCGTCACGCGCGGCAAGCTCGCGCTGCGCGGCCAGGATCTCCGCGTCCTCGACGGCACCGAAGAAACCCTCGGACTCCTCCTTCGCGGCGACGGCGAGCTTCCACGACGCGGGGTTGCCGATCCGGATCGCAGAGGCCACGGTCTCGGGGTCGGGCACGGGCTCGCCGGACACCAGCGGCGCGGCACCGACGGCCTGCCAGCCGAGCATCCGCGGGCGCTGCGTGCTGAGCCCGGCCTTCTCGGACTCGACGTAGCCCTTCCAGTAGGCCGAGATGTTGCCGGCGTTGCCCACCGGCAGCACGTGCACGTCGGGAGCGTCGCCGAGGAAGTCGACGATCTCGAAGGACGCGGTCTTCTGGCCCTCGAGGCGCATCGGGTTCACGGAGTTCACCAGCGCGACCGGGTAGTGGTCGGCGAGCTCGCGGGAGATCCGCAGGCAGTCGTCGAAGTTGCCGCGGACCATCACCACCTGGGCGCCGTGCACGATCGCCTGCGCCAGCTTGCCCGCGGCGATCTTGCCCTGCGGCACGAGCACGAGCGGCTTGACGCCAGCCTTGGCGGCATAGGCGGCCATCGACGCGGAGGTGTTGCCGGTCGAGGCGCACACCACCGCCTCGGCGCCCTCGCCGACCGCGACCGACAGCGCGACGGTCATGCCGCGGTCCTTGAACGACCCGGTCGGGTTGTCGCCCTCGACCTTCAGCCACACCTCGGCGTCGAGCAGGCCGGAGAGCCAACGGCTGTCGACCAGCGGGGTGCCGCCCTCACGGAGCGTGATCGTCGGCGTGCCCTCGGGCAGCGCGATGCGGTCGCCGTACTCCTCGATCACCCCGCGCCACTGGTGTCTTCTCGGGGTCCCCGCGGCGATGGGAGCGGAGCGAGCATCGTCGTGGGGTGAGGTCGGCATTACAGATCGCCCTCCACGCGCATGACCGAGGAGACGTCGTGCACAAAGTCGAGGCCGCGCAGGGTGTCGACGGTCGCGGCGAGCGCGGCGTCGGTGGCGCGGTGCGACACCACGACGAGCTGCGCGTCGTCGCCGTGCCCCTCCTGCCGGACGGTCTGGATCGACACCTCGTGCTCGGCGAAGGTCTGCGCCACCCGCGCCAGCACACCGGTGCGGTCGTCGACGTCGATCGCCACGTGGTAGCGGGTCTGCGTCTCACCCATGGGCAGTACGTCGAGGTCCGCGTACGCCGACTCCCCGGCGCCACGCACGTCGGCGATCCGGTTGCGGGCGACCGTCACGAGGTCGCCGAGCACGGCGCTCGCCGTCGGTGCGCCACCGGCGCCGGGCCCGTAGAACATCAGCTGGCCGGCGGCCTCGCTCTCGACGAAGACCGCGTTGAACGCCTCGCGGACGCTGGCCAGCGGGTGCGACCGCGGGATCATCGCCGGGTGCACGCGGGCCGAGACGGCCGGGCCGTCGGGCCCCTCGCGCAGTTCGCAGATCGCCAGCAGCTTCACCACGCAGCCCATGTCCCGCGCAGACGCGACGTCGGCTGCGCTGACCTCGCTGATCCCCTCGCGGTAGACGTCGGCGGCGGTGACCCGGGTGTGGAATGCCAGGCTGGCCAGGATCGCGGCCTTGGCCGCGGCGTCGTAGCCCTCGACGTCGGCAGTCGGGTCGGCCTCGGCGTACCCGAGCGCCTGCGCCTCCTCGAGCACCTCGGCGAAGCCGCTGCCGAGCGTGTCCATCTTGTCGAGGATGAAGTTGGTGGTGCCGTTGACGATGCCGAGCACGCGGGTGACCCGGTCGCCGGCGAGCGACTCGCGCAGCGGCCGCAGGATCGGGATCGCGCCGGCCACGGCGGCCTCGAAGTAGAGGTCGCGGTCGGCCTTCTCGGCCGCGGCGAACAGCGAGCTGCCGTCCTCCGCGAGCAGCGCCTTATTGGCGGTGACGACGGACGCGCCGTTCTCCAGCGCGGACAGGATCAGCGACCGCGCGGGCTCGATGCCCCCGATGACCTCGACCACGAGGTCGACGTCCTCCCGCTCGACCAGCCCGGCCGCGTCGGTGGTGAGCAGCTCGGCGGGGACCTCCGCGTCACGCTGCAGCTCGGGACGGCGTACGGCGACGCCGACGAGCTCGATCGGAGCGCCCACCCGGGCCGTCAGGTCGTCGGCCTGCTCGCGCAGCAGGCGCACGACCTGGCTGCCGACCGAGCCGCAGCCCAGCAGGGCCAGCTTCAGTGGTGGGGCCGACACGGCGGCTCACCCTCCTTCTTCCGGTGGGTCGGGGGTCCGGCCCTTCATCTTGAAGCATCTCGCCGCCCCGGCGCAGGAGTCTCCGGTGACCGAGACGTCCGGCCGCGGCGCGCAGTGGTGTGTGCTGTCAGCCGAGGTCGGTGGCGAGCAGGTCGTCCTCGGTCTCGCGGCGGAGCAGCACCGTCGTCACGCCGTCGCGGACCGCGACGACCGGCGGGCGCAGCGCGTGGTTGTAGTTGCTGGCCATCGACCGGCAGTAGGCACCGGTGCCGGGCACCGCGAGCAGGTCGCCCGGCGCGATGTCGGCGGGCACGAACTCGTCCTTGACCACGATGTCGCCGGCCTCGCAGTGCTTGCCGACCACCCGGCCGAGCACCGGCTCGGCGCCGGAGCTGCGCGAAGCGAGCGTGCAGGAGTAGTCGGCGTCGTAGAGCGCGGTGCGGATGTTGTCGGACATGCCGCCGTCGACGGAGACATAGGTGCGCACGGCGCCGGCGTCGAGCTCGACCTGCTTCACCGTGCCGACCTCGTAGACCGTGCACATCGCCGGGCCGACGATCGCGCGGCCGGGCTCGATGGACAGCTGCGGCACGGGTACGTCGAAGGCACGGCACTCGTGCTCGACGATCTTGGTCAGCTCGGTGGCCAGCTGCGCCGGGTCGGACGGGTCGTCCTGGGTCGTGTAGGCGATGCCGAACCCGCCGCCGAGGTCCATCTCCGGCATGGTCACGCCGAGCTCGTCGGAGACCCGGGCGTGCAGGGTCAGCACCCGGCGGGCGGCGACCTCGAAGCCGGAGGTGTCGAAGATCTGGCTGCCGATGTGGGAGTGCAGGCCGCGCAGGTCGAGCCCCGGCGCCTGCTGCACGCGGCGTACCGCTTCGAACGCGTCACCCGACGAGATCGAGAAGCCGAACTTCTGGTCCTCGTGAGCGGTCGCGATGTACTCGTGCGTGTGCGCCTCGACGCCGGCGGTCACCCGCACCATCACCGGCGCGCTGCGGCCGGTCTCGGCGGTGATCGCCGCCAGCCGGTCGATCTCGAGGAACGAGTCGAGCACGATCCGGCCGACGCCGGCCTCGACGGCGCGGCGCAGCTCGGGCACCGTCTTGTTGTTGCCGTGGTAGCCGATTCGTGCGGGGTCGACACCGGCGCGCAGCGCGACGGTCAGCTCGCCGGCAGAGCAGACGTCGAGCGACAGGCCCTCCTCGGCGACCCAGCGGGCGACGGTGGTGCAGAGGAACGCCTTGCCGGCGTAGTAGACGTCGTAGTCGGCGAAGGCCTCGCGGAACGCCCGGGCGCGGGCGCGGAAGTCGGCCTCGTCGAGGACGTAGGCCGGGGAGCCGTGCTCGGCGACGAGGTCGCGCAGGTCGACGCCGCCGACCTCGAGCGCGCCGTCGGCGTTCTTGCGCGCGGTCGACGACCACAGCAGTGGCACCAGGGCGTTGACGTCGCTGGGCGGGCGCAGCCAGGACGGGCCGCGCAGGGCGCCGTCGGCGTGTGCCCAGCCGGCTTCGTGGGAGACGGGCACGTCGCTCCTCTACATGCGCTCGGGCGCGTCGACGCCGAGCAGGTCGAGACCGTTGGCGAGCACCGTGCGGGTGGCGGCCACGAGCAGCAGCCGCGCGCGGTGCAGGTCGGTGGGCTCCTCGTCGCCCATGGGCAGCACCCGGCACTCGTCGTAGAACCGGTGGTACGTCGCCGCCGTCTCCTCGAGGTAGCGGGCCACCCGGTGCGGCTCGCGCAGCTGTGCCGCGGTGGCGACCACGCGCGGGAACTCCGCGAGGGCGCGCAGCAGCGTGCCCTCCTTCTCGTGGGTGAGCAGCGAGGTGTCGGCGTCGGGGCCGAACGCGATCCCGAGCTGCTCGGCGTTGCGCAGGATCGAGGCGACCCGGGCGTGGGCGTACTGCACGTAGAAGACCGGGTTGTCGCTGGCCTGCCGGGTGATCTGCTCGATGTCGAGGGTCAGCGGCGAGTCGGCCGGGTAGCGCGCGAGTGAGTAGCGCAGCGCGCTGACGCCGATCTCGTCGACCAGCTCGTCGAGCGTGACGATGTCGCCGGCCCGCTTGGACAGCCGGACCTCCTCGCCGCCCTTGGTGATCTTCACCATCTGGCCGATCAGCACCTCGAGCGTCTGGTCGGGGTCGTCACCCGCGCACGCCGCCATGGCCTTGAGCCGGCCGACGTACCCGTGGTGGTCCGCGCCGAGGAGGTAGATGCAGCGGTCGAAGCCGCGCTCGCGCTTGTTGACGTAGTAGGCGGTGTCGCTGGCGAAGTAGGTGAGCTCACCGTTGCTCCGGATGAGCACCCGGTCCTTGTCGTCGCCGAAGTCGGTGGTGCGCATCCACAGCGCGCCGTCGGCGTCGAAGAGGTGCCCCTGGTCGCGCAGCTTCTCCAGGCTCGCGGCGACGTCGCCCTCGTGCAGCGACCGCTCGGAGAACCACACGTCGAAGTGGGTGTGGAACTTCTCCAGCTGTTCCTGCTGCTCCTTGAGCTGCAGCTCGTAGCCGGCCTCGCGGAACGCGACCCGCCGCTCGTCGTCGGGCAGGTCGAGGATGTCGGGCTGCCGGGCGACGATGCGCTCCGCCAGGGTCTTGATGTAGTCGCCCTGGTAGCCGTCCTCGGGGATCGGCTCGCCCAGCGCGGCGGCCTCGATCGAGGCGCCGAACAGGTCCATCTGGTTGCCGCGGTCGTTGATGTAGAACTCGCGCGTGACTTCTGCGCCGGCCGCGGCGAGGACCCGGGCGATCGCGTCGCCGACGACGGCCCAGCGGGTGTGGCCGAGGTGCAGCGGGCCGGTGGGGTTGGCCGAGATGAACTCGACGTTGATCCGCTGCCCGGCCAGGGTCTTGGTGTGGCCGTACTCGGACCCGGCCACCACGATGTCGGCGGCGACCCGGCCCTGCGTGCCCTCGGCGACCGTGACGTTGAGGAATCCCGGACCCGCGATGTCGACCGCGCCGATCCCGTCGACCTTCTCCAGCCGCGCGGCGAGCAGGCCCGCCAGGTCGCGCGGCTTCAGGCCGGCCTTCTTGGCCAGCTGGAGCGCGACGTTGGTGGCGTAGTCGCCGTGGTCCCGGTTCTTGGGTCGCTCCACGACCACGCTCGCCGGCACTCCGTCAGGAAGGTTCAGCGCGCCGGCCTCGAGGAGGTCCGTGAGCGCGCCGACGATGGCGGTCGAGAGCTGTTCGGGAGTCACCGACCCAGCCTATCGACGCGGTCGCCGCCCTTTCCTCCCGATATCGCCATGCGGGGCGTGACGTGCGGCTCAGTCCAGGGCATGACCGGTGAGCCGCTGGATCGTCGCCAGCAGCTCGGCCGGCTCGAACGGCTTGGTGAGGTAGCCGTCGACACCGAGCTCCTCGCCCCGCGCGAGGTCGGCCGCCGACGCGCGACCGGTGACGAGCACGACCGGGATGTCGGCGGTGGCGGGGTCGCGGCGCAGCCGCTCGATGGTCGCGAACCCGTCGAGGCGCGGCATCATCACGTCGAGCG